>CAZUYQ010000113.1:4291-16716 GCA_964624705.1 uncultured Polynucleobacter sp. | reverse complement strand
CCGGGGGTCCAGTGATTCGCCGTTTTCTAATTTAAAGGGGCTACTCAAGTAGGCCTCTTAATTTTTTATTCCAGTGCGCTGTCCTCTTTTACTCTTTATTCCAGTGCGCTGTCCTCTTTTACTTGTCCTCTTTACGCCATGTAGGGCCCGTTTTCAGTCTCAAGGAGCTGGTGAAGTCACTGGAAGTTTTCCATGAGGGTTCACTTTCATCTGTGCACCTGCATCAATTTGATTATGACGATCTTGGCATTCTTTGATTTGTTCCTTTGTCACCGAGACTCCGGCAACGGTCTCGCCGCGGAACAATTTACCAACACAATCAGCGTGAATCCCCTTACCGTCTTTATGCCCACCTTGCGTATATCCTGCCGCCCGACAAGCAGACATTACAGCATTGCAAGGACTCGGTTTGCCTGCACCAAAGGCGGGCTTAGCTACTGATTTTTCTTGACTATAAACCACACTCGCCAAAGTAGAAATACCCAAGCTTGCCGCTAAAATATAGATTCTCATATCTCGACTCCTCAAGTTAACTAGTTGTTAGGTCGGCGATTTTAGCCCATTTTTTGCTGGCATACAATCAGGCTCATTTAAGAATCAGCGTAATAGGCCGATTTAACTAACGCGACCATTTGACCACCCGGTACGAAGCAAGGAGTGTCTCATGAAAGAGACGATTCAGTTTGGCAATTTAACCATTGAGATCACGAGTGAAGGTGACTTCGCATCGTATACATTTAGTGGTGAAGTTGACGAAAGCTTTAAACAAAAAGACCTACCACGCGTTCAAGCGAAAATTATACATCTCGTATTAGAAGGCATCACTCACTTCAATTCTTGTGGAATCCGCGAATGGGTTTATCTGGTCCGATAATTAAGTCAAATTGGCAAACTCATATTTAAGCGCTGCAGCGTCGCGATGGTCGATCAAATCAATATGGTTCCCGACTCTGTGGTTGGGGGTGAGGTGGAATCGTTCTTCGCTCCCTATGCCTGTGAAGATCACGGTGAAATGTCGAAGCTCATCGATCTTCGTCTTACAAAGAACCAGCTTCTTCTCCGTCAACCACCAGAAATGAAATGCGATACATGCGGAAAACAACTTGAATTTGATGCATTACCAGGAAGCTATTTTTTATTTGTTGGACCTGATGTTTCGAAAGCTTCTTAAATAGATTTATAATGCCAAGGCGAAAGTGACACTCGAACATGAGCATGGATGCAATCACAAGCGCAGCACTCGATAGCTTCTACAAAGACGCCCTCCCACGTCTACTCGAAGCCACAGCAGCAGTCCACGCACAATCCCCCGATAACCGAGAACCTTCACTTGAAATGACCACAATGCTCCAGGAGAGCATCGAACTCATGCAGCTTATGCTAAAGTGGGCCAATAGCGCCCTGGGCAATACAACTGAGATATCATCCGTCGATGGCATAGCCAGTGCTGGTGGAGTCATTGATCTTGGTAACACCGATGATTCTATTTCCATCGCAAGTGCCGATCCAAGTTTCACTGACGAAGAATTTGCAATGGCTATGGGTGAAGGCGAATCTGCTTCATCTACAATACCATCAGCGGATATGAGCGACGACGAAGCCCGAGCCTTACTTGAAGCCATGGATGCACCGGCAAGCGCGGCAGCCGCTTCCTCAAGTGAAGAACTTAGTGATGCCGAGGCACGTCGACTTCTCGAAGAAATGGATGCACCGATCGCAGCACCGGCGGTAACCGTCGCGCAAAAACCAACTGCTCCAAAAGCCACCAGCGCGGACGATGAAGCTCTTGCGCTCTTAGCTGCTATGGGTGGAATGGATGATGCAACTCCAGCGGTCGCTCCTCCTAAAACCCAAGCAAGTGTTACCGGTGAATTAGACACTACTGGAATCGAAGAGATCCCAGAATGGGAAAACAACGACTTCGCATCTGATCCGGAGATGATGAGCGATTTCACACAGAATACCGGTGAAATCATGCAGACTCTCGATGACAACGTGTTACGTTTAGAGCAAAACCCAACCGATAAAGAAACCATTGAAGAAATTTTCCGTGCAGCCCATACCCTCAAAGGTGCGGCAGGAATGTTTGGCTTTAAATCTATCGAACGCGTTATGCATCGCATGGAAAATTTGTTTGATCTTGTCCGTAAAGGAAAACTCGTCCCTCAATCCGATACCATCGACGTCGTTTTCCAAGGTTTTGATATTCTCAAAAAATTACTCGCTGCTGTTCTTGCCGGCAAACCATCTGGCATCAAAACGGCTCCGATCGTAAAGATGCTTGAACTCGCCGCAGAAGGTAAGACCACTGGCGTTAAACGCAGCGCCGCAAGCGCGGAAGCGGCGCCGCAGGCTGCAGCCGCAAGCTCTGATGCAAGTCACGCAGCTGCTTCTTCCGACGACCACGGTGGCGGAGGTGCGAGCAAGAAAAAATCTGAGGCGGCATCAACGATCCGTGTCGATCTTGAGCGCTTAGATGCACTGGTAAACTTAGTCGGCGAACTTGTGATCGATCGAACTCGATTCGTAAACATCGATGAATCGCTACGTATTCAAGCTCCCCAGCTCAAACTGTCGTCAGCCATGACGGAAACGCTACAGCAATTTGGCCGTCATATGAATGAGATTCAAGATATCATTATGAAAGTGCGGATGGTGCCTGTTGGTTCTGTCTTTAATAAGTATCCTCGTATCGTACGCGACCTAGCACGTCAACTCGGCAAGCAAATGGAACTGGTCATCGAAGGCGAAGAAACAGAATTCGACAAAACCTTAGTGGAACAAATTGCTGACCCATTGGTGCATCTCATCCGAAATGCCTGCGATCACGGTATCGAAATGCCTGCTGACCGCCAAGCTAGCGGCAAAAATCCGTCAGGAACGGTTACCCTTTCGGCTCGCCAAGAAGGAAACCATATTCTTATCGTTATCAGCGATGACGGTAAGGGAATGGACGTTGCAAGAATTAAATCAAAGGCCATCGAAAAAGGTCTCATCACTGCGGATCAAACCCTTACCGATCGCGATATTTTCAATCTCATTTTTGAACCAGGCTTCTCTACTGCCGAAAAGGTCACGACAGTCTCCGGACGCGGAGTCGGTATGGACGTCGTAAAAAAGCAAATCTCGAAGCTGAAAGGTATGGTTGAAATCACGTCGACTCCCGGCAAAGGTTCTACGATCACCATTCAATTACCATTGACTCTCGCGATCATGCAAAGCTTGCTAGTTGGAATCGAAGAAGAAGTATTCGCGATTCCCCTCAGCAGCGTCGTGGAATCGATTCGTATCAAACCAGAAGAAATCCAACAAGTCGGCGAAACCCCGGTCATCAAACTTCGCCACTCGGTCCTACCCCTGCTTTACCTTGATGATGTTCTGGATCTTCGCAAAAAAGAAAAGGACTACTGGTATCGTCGTCTCGATGGTGATGCTAGCGCCCAAGTGGCGGCTAAACGTCGAACAAAACGTAGCGAGCGAATGTTTGTCGTTGTCGTAGGATCGGCGGAAAGACGGTTCGGCCTTGTCGTTGACGCTCTCCTGAACCAGCAAGAGATGGTTATTAAGCCGATGGGTCCGTTGATCCGCGACACTCCCTGCGTTGCTGGTGGCGCGGTCATGGGCAACGGCGATGTTGTCCTAGTCCTTGATGTTCCAGAAGTTGAGTCATTTTATCGTAACAAAATCCGTGACGCTGCTCGTCAGCTCGCGTCCTAGAGAGAACGAATAAGGAGTGATTCACATGGATGCATGGGGTTCCGAACAAGACGGCGAATACAGCGGACTTTTCGCAATTCGTAGATCCCTCGATGGTGAAGAATCAGCTGAATTTGTCGATAAAGAACAGTTTATAGGCATTAAAATCGATAAAGAAGAATTTCTTTTGTCGATCGCCGTCGTCAATGAGATTATTATGCTACCGACCATCACGTATGTGCCAAATTGTGCTAAATATATCGAAGGTGTTGTCAATCTGCGCGGGACAATTCTCCCTGTCATCAATCTTCGAAAAATGATGGGCCTCGGTAAAGGCACAGTAAGTAGTACGACCCGGATCATTATCTGCAAAGACGAAAGTGTTAATTTTAAAGTTGGCCTACTTGTCGATGCTATTACATTTGTCGTTGCCTTACTTCCTGATGAAATTATCAAGCAGTCGCTGCCATCCGGCTCGGCTGAAGTTGAACTTATCTCCGGCATCAGTAAAAGTGGCTCAAAGGTCGCCGGAATTGTCGATCTAGCCAAGATCGTCTTCGCGGCCGCGGGCGGCAAAGGCCTCGCCGAGGACGGCGAAGACGGGGTCGAAGAGGCTGCCTAATCGGATCTTTACTCTAACCTAGTCGAAAAAATATTGTTTTTATGATACAACTCCTTCTCAATCTAATCATTGAGGAGGCTCCATGCTTATTCTGGCATTCTTTAATCAAAAAGGTGGCGTTGGTAAGACCTCTGTGGCAACAAATTTAGCCGCCTCATTTGCTACTTCTGGTCTGCAAACTTTGCTCGTAGATCTTGACGCTCAAGCCAATGCAACCCAGTATCTTCATACAAAAGATCTTCCATCATCGCAAAAAACAGTTTCCGATTTTTTTGAAGCGTCCTTAGGGCTTGGCTTATTTTCCTCAGGCCTTCGAGACATTACGATTCCGACGTCGGTACGGAACTTAAGCCTTATTCCAGCAGACGGCAGATTAATTGAATTACAAACAAAACTCGAAGCACGATATAAAATTTTCAAACTACGCGATGCCATTCTTGATCTCGGGGCAAGGACGCCGCTTGATGTCGTTCTACTGGACTGTCCACCCGCCCTCAATTTCTATAGTATGAGCGCTTTGATGGCCGCACAAAAAGTTTATATACCATTTGATTGCGATGCGTTTGCCGTAAATGGATTAAAAGATGTGATGGCAGTCGTCGAAGAAATTCGAGAAGACCACAACTCGTCTTTACACATTGGCGGTGTGATCGCGAATCATTATATTGCTTCGGCTAAACAACCTAATCAAGCGATCAAGACTGTGGAAGCTATGGGATTGAAGGTCATGACACCTTACCTCTCAAGCTCCGTTGTCATGAGAGAAAGTCATGATGCCAGGCTACCGCTAGTGGCATTTAGACCGAAACACAAGCTCTCACTAGAGTTTCAGCAATTAGCAAAATGGATCCTTGCGGATGCTAAGGACAATATAAAAGCGCCCGACCAAAGTAGGGCGCCTGATTACATTATTTTAAATCAAACCGCCGAAAAACCTATTAACGCTTAAGATTGACGACTTCTTCAATCATTGAGTCAGTAGTGGTGATCGAACGGCTGTTCGCTTGGAAACCACGTTGCGTCATAATCATATTAACAAATTCTTGCGCTAAGTCGACGTTCGATTCTTCCAAACTAGAAGCATAGACCGCACCACGTGTCCCTGTCTGAGCAAGACCAATTTTTGCTGGACCAGAATCCAAGGTTGCGTAGAACAAGTTTCGACCCGCTTTTAGCATCGCATCTTGGTTTTCGAACGTTGCCAAAGCAACGGATCCGAGCTGACGCTGCACACCATTGGTATAGATACCGCGAATCGAGCCATCAAGCTCAATACGCAAGGATTTGATGTTACCTGCTTCATAACCATCCTGAGCGTGATAGTTTGTTACAGATTTAGCAGAGATCGATCGTGAACAACCAAGGCCATTGCCTTTTTCTTCACCGATGTTTTTACCGAAATCGAGTTTGATCAATTGCCCTGGTTCCGCTCCATCGATAAAGTTTACTCCACCGGTATCATCATACTCTTCCGCTTCGAGAATACCCTTGTTATTGAACTTCACGGTACCGGAAGAGGCTAGCTTATACTCGGCATCTTCTTCTGGATTGGTGACGTCTTTACTGTCGACCGTCGCATACCATTTCCAAGTTGGACCCTGGCCTTCTTCTGAAGCCATGCGTTTATAATATACGGTCAACGGATGGCTTCGGCCGTGCGAGTCGAAGACGTTGATCGTGTTATTAAAGTTAGATGTCTTCTCTGCATTGTTGATGTCGAATTCGCCTTCGATTGGTTTCATGCGTGCATCTAAGTTGACGTCCATGGTGACAACATCAGTTTTCTTGGGTGGAATTGAGTTTGTCTCAATTCGGACGTCTTGAAGACGTGATGATAAATTTCCAGCCTTGGTAGTCATATAACCCATGACGTGACCGCCGGAGGGATCCGAGAGGTATCCGTCTTTATCAAACACGAACGAACCAACGCGGGTATAAAACTTTCCAGCCGATTCCTGAACTTCGGTGTTTGGATTGTTCAGAACGAAAAAGCCTTGGCCTTGAATCGCCATATCTGTGAGGTTATCCGTTACTGCGATACCACCTTGGGTATGGATGGTTCGGACTGCACGCATCCTAGCACCACGTCCAACTTGACCTCCCCCACTGCCTGTCGATAAGTCTGAAGAAAGCATATCTTCAAACTCTGCGCGATCTTTTTTGAAGCCCTTAGCATTGGCGTTAGCAATGTTGTTTGCCACGACCGACATGCCGTCAGACATCACTGAAAGACCTGTGACTCCGGTGTAAAGCGCCTGTGAAATTGGCATAGCATTCCCCCATAAAATTGCGAAACGTGAATAGAACTACATGTTTCGTTCTATTCAAGTTAGCACGAGCTTAAGGACTGTGAAGAATGTTGCGAAAATTCAAGAATCTGGAGGAAAACTAAGCAAAAACCCACCATTTAAACCTAAATGGTGGGTAATTATTGCATGACTAATAGGAAAAACTAAATACAATTTTATAATTTCTCAAACACGATTGTAGCGATTAAGCTACAACTTTTAGATTTCCACGTGAAGTTGACGGCTCAGGTTCAGTTCTTTTCATCTCTGGAAGGTCCTTACCTTCTGCTTGCAATTGAGCAACATACTGTTTGTACTCTTCAGGTTGAAGCGTTGGCGATGGACAACCATCTGGACGAGGATTATCGATCACGTCTTTCCACGCCGAATAAAGAGTAACGAGTAGTTTTTCGACTGCATCAAGTGGTTCTGTTTTGTTTTGAATATTTGCTTCGATTAATTTATCGATCATAAAAATATAGAGATTTTCTAGATCGTGAGCGAGTTGTCCGCCAACTTTAAAATCTAGAGTTGCCATTAATTCACTTAAAATCGCCGTGGCTTTTGATATAGCTTTGCCTTTTTCGGCAATCTTCTTTTCAGTCATTGCGACGCGTGCTTGCTTTGTAAAGCGAATCGCACCTTCGTACAACATAAGAAGAATTTTTTCGCGACTCGCGGTTGTAACTTGAGTCTTTTGATACTGCTTGTATGGATTATTCATGCAAAATCTCCCTTACTGTTGACCGTCACCTCCTCCTTGAGGTGAGGCATTCGCACCGCCTCCACTACTCATACCGCTCATCTGCCCTAGCCCACCCGGTTTCAACTGCAACGCACTACCCTGGGCCTGCATATTCGCGATCTGACCTTCGAGAGCTGAGAAACGCCGGCGGATTCCTTCCTCCTTGCGTACCATGTCTCGTTCGCGTCGCTCAATGTCTGAATCCTGGGATTTGATGATGTTATCAAGTGCTCTCGTACGCGTCTTAATCACACCACTTGCCGGATCTCGGAATTGTTTCAGCTTCTGCGCCATCGCATCTGCTAGTCCCGAGGCTTCCTTCCCACGAATAAACAAATTCGCAACTGCTTGATAATCTTCGGTCAGTGCCTGTTTAACTTTAGCTTCGTCGAGCTTTAGGTTCCCGGATTTAGGATCTGTCGTAATGCCAATATCCGAGAGTACATGGAATTTTCCCGTATTTGTGTGATTATCACCTAAAGTGGTTTGGAGGCCACGCATGATGGTCTTAATGGAACTTTCCCCTGAGAGCAGCCCCCTTTTCCCGGTCTGCGGGTCTTCCTGATACTGCTTATGAATAAAGGTCGAAATATTGTTATATTTTTCGACAAAGGTTTTGATCCCTTCTATCGTCTTATCCACATCGTAAGTAATACTGACTTGAACACGTGTCCCTGGCTCAGCTCTTTTTATATTGAACGTAACGCCATCGACAAGTTCATCTAGCTTGTTTTCGATGTTAGTAACTGGAACATCTTCGAAGAGTACATCTAAATTTTGCCCCGCGACCTGGTTTTTAAATTCGAGGAAAGTCGTATCTTCATCAATATTGATTTTTGCTTCTTTTCCGGATTTTTCACTGATAACGAGCAATCTATAGCTGTCAGGATTGTATTTTGTATTGATGACCATCGCCTTAACACCAGCACCTGCATCATTAATCTGCATCGCGACATCTTGCAAAGTTTTCCCAGGTTCAATTACAAGTTCAAATGCCTCTGAATCTTCACGTTCGATCTCAAGGTAGCCAAAGCCAACGGGTGTCTGATCTTTATCGGGCCAGCCAAATGCAAGCTGCTTATCAGCCCGTGCCATTCCCCGAACTTCGAATTCATAGGTACCAACGATCGAATCCGTTTTACAAATTCCATCGATAATATCTGGGTGCGATGATTCGACTTTCATTTTAAAAAAATCGCCACGTGCCTTTAATGAATTAAGCGCACTATCAAACTCGGTCAGCGTCGTATTTAGTTTATCGATTTCTTTTTTTTCAACGACGACTTTTTGCTTGCGTTGCTTCGCAGCGTTGATCGGCATTTTTTCGGCTTCAATCAACGAATCCACCAGACGAGGATCCAAACCTGAGGCCATACCTGACATGCGAATGGGCATAATTCACTCCTCTCAAAACAAGATCTAATGTATGATCAAACAATCCGTTAGAAAAACCGGCGAGGTACAGTAATGACGACTTCAGTGCGTATAGATTATCCGACCACATCTGCTGAATTCTCAAGTCGCGATCAATTGCTAGCATCCACCATGCGCGATACGCCCTTAAACTGGCCCTACACTGCTGAATATCCCCTCATTTTAAATCCGCAATCCGCTCGTTCAAGCCTCTGCATCTTTTCAGGAGAACAAGTCGTCGCGCACACCAACATTTGGCTGCGCGAACTCAAACACGCATCAAATAACGATACCCATCTCATTGCGCTTATTGGCAATGTTGCATCACATCCAGATCACCGCGGTCAAGGTTACATCCGACAGCTATTGAGCACGGCGGCAGAAATTGCTTTATCCCAGGATGCCAATGCCATGGTTCTTTGGAGTGATCTTCTGCAATTCTACCAAAATCTAGGCTTCACGTCGAACGGTCGGGAGATTCGCTATTCTTTTACGAGAAGCGACCGCCTCAAAGCCAGTGGAGTCCAGAAAATGGCCCACCAAAACCTTAGTGATCGCGATCTTGAAGCCATGTTAAAGAAAAGACCGAAATTGGAGTGGAATTTATCGCGATCGGTTCAGGAGTTTAGAAGCCTGCTCAATATCCCGAATAGCGAACTATTTATAAGACGCAGGGGATCGCAAATCCTGTCTTGGTTCACCATTGGCAAGGGCTCAGATATGGCAGGAGTGATTCATGAATGGGGAGCAGCGACTGGAGAAGAGCTCAGCTCAGATATTCAGTCGGTAATGCACGCCTTCAATGTCTCCGAATTGGTTCTACTGGCACCTGGAGCCCTGCCATCGCACTGGCATCGGGACTTCAACTTGGCGGCATCGTCTCATTCGAATCATCATATGGCACTTGCAAAAGCATTAAATCCAAAAGGCGAGATGGTGATCAACCATCTCGCCCGTGGATTTATTTGGGGTTTTGACTCCATTTAAGGAGATCAGCCGCCCTTAAGTAGTGCTAGCGCCATTTGCGGAATACTATTTGCTTGAGTTAATACTGAAATACCAGACTGCATCAAGATATTGTGTTTTGACAGCTCTGCAGTTTCATCAGCAACGTCCACGTCTTTAATACGGCTGCGAGCAGCTGAAAGATTTTCAACACTGACTTGAATGTTGCGAATCGTTGAGTCGAGTCGGTTTTGAATCGCACCAAGCTCACCACGAACAGAGGAGACATGTTCAATTGCGTTATCGATGGAAGCCAAGCTTCGCTGAGCACTGTGTTTATCGCCAACACCTAAATCTTCTAACCCCATTTTATCGGCTTTGACATCGAGCTTAAAAGCATCAAAGCTAATGCGGTCGACACCAAGTAAGTTTAAACCACCCGTATTCACTTGGAAGTCGAGAGAACCGCCGGTTCCGTCAAGCAAGAAAGTACCGTTAAATTCCGTCGAATTTGCGATCCGGTCAATTTCTTGTTTTAAGGTCTGATATTCTTCATCGAGATAACGACGTTCTGATCCACCGATCGTATCCGAGGCAGATTGAACACCTAGCTCGCGAAGTCTGACCAAAATATTTTGGACTTCGTCGAGGCCGCCTTCTGCGACCTGGATCAGAGAGACACCGTCCGAGGCGTTTCGTTGTGCTTGCACGAGACCGCGAGTCTTTGCCCGCAATTTCTCGGAAATCGCCATACCAGCTGCGTCATCGCCTGCATGGTTAATACGATAACCGCTCGATAACCGTTCAATCGAACGATCGAGAAGTGCACGCGTTGATCGTAAATGACGTTGACCCGTCATCGACGATACGTTGGTGGAAATCCTCAAGCCCATAAGACTCCTCCCTGGTCACTGCTTCGTAGTCTTACATTTTCATAAGGCGCTCCGTCCTGGAGTGCTGCAATAAATTTGAAAATGTAACGTGTAACTCTATTTAAAATGCTAACACAGAATTATGCGATAACAAGCTCCGCCAACCAACGGACTTCACGAACTACCCATTTCTGTACTTGGAGCTAGGTCAAAATTGACACGATAAGAGCGTTATTTCAGGCGGTTAAAAAATTCAACACCGATAGGTAGGCAAAACATTCTCTATAGAGACCTGCGCTTAGAAACGTTAACACTCGCTCATTTCTTTAAAAATCTTAGACACATTTCGTGGATTGCAGAGGCTTTCTCCACGCGTTTCAAGATTATTCGGCAACGACCGTCGATAAGTCCTTCTCTACCGGCTCTAATCTCGCAGACGCTACCTTTGCCCAGGTCCCCAGGAACCGCGATTGCACAAAATAATCGGGTGTTGGAGACGTAGAAGCAATTTTCGCAAATTTAAGCGTATCAGTAGCGGATCCGCTTCCCTGCAACTCAACTTCAAATAATGGCTTTGCCGCTTTCAATACTTCTAATTCTTGATCGTTTGCAAAGGAGACAATACGGGCGCGGTCGAGACGCTCAAACCAACTTTTTGCCGCTGCGTTTGCCGAACCTTCTGCCGAATCGTTTGTCCATATCAGCCCACCTTTTTCGTCCCTTCGAGTATGAACGAGCTTTTTTGCTTTACCATTATAAGCAATCGTTGAGGCCTGTAGGTCATCAAACTGAATATTGGTAAATGTCCGTTCGTACAGTCGAAGTTCTGCTTTCTCGATATCACCAATAAATTCGCCTGTAATAAGCATGACTGTTTTATCTTTAAGGTCTTGAATAAAAAAATTACGAGTGCCGTAGGCCTGTTTACCAATCGCAAGCGATAACAGCTCCCCGCCTTTCCTATCGATGACCCGGAATTTTTTTGTCGTCGTGCTCTGATTCAGTCCATATTCTGCAAGCGCCTCATCCTTAACAGTCCCAATAACTCGCACCGCCTCTAAAGGATTGAGCTGATTTAAAAGATCACGCATCTTTGCCGATCCGAGGAAGCGATCCTTCACGGCAGCTTTCGTCGTTTCAATCCACCAGCGATCTTCCGACTCTGACTTAGCATTCACTTGCAAGTCACCCGCGGTAAGCTCCAAAGCACCAACCTGAGCTGGCACAATCGAAACTACCGCCTTCAAATCTTGATTTTTTGTTGTGGACGGCATGGACGCCCACCAGGCGAGTCCTAAACCTACAGCAAATAAGATCGAAAATAGCCATGATTCGCGTTTCATATTTTATCCCTTCCTAGAGGCAATATTTAATTAACGTGTACGCCTAGCACGACGATTTGCAATTGCGCCAATTGCGATCACGAGAGCTGGTACTAGCAGCACAGTACTATAAAACCATGCCAGATCCTCTTTACGGGTATGGCGAATACGGACATCCTCTTCCGTGGAAGCAATGCCACCAGTTTTTTTGCTGTCACCAACGAGCCACCGCAGGCCTTCCACAAAATAAGTTAAATTGCCCTGATTACGGACCAAAACGTCTCCCACCGCACTTGCGTCGGAAAGCACAAGCAATTTGCCTCGTTTACTAACGCCTGGAGCTTCCTTACGGACAATTGCCGCACCCATAACAACAGCGGATTTTTTTTCTTTGCCCTCATTAAATTTAAAATCACGATTCTCATCAGGAAAGCTATCTGCTAGGGACCTTACTGTTTCGAAAACCTGCCAATCTTTCGTGTCCGGCGTCACTTGAAGATAACCAGATCTAAAGGTTAGAAG
>CAZUYQ010000113.1:0-4281 GCA_964624705.1 uncultured Polynucleobacter sp. | reverse complement strand
GCTGATCATTGCGGGCGAGTGACGTAATCGACTCGTGCGTGGTAAAGCCATTTGTAAATAGAAACCATTTGTCGGCTTCAGATCGCGAGGCCGCGACATAATTACCTTCGTTTGCTAAGGGGACTGGAATATATTTCACTCCATGATCCGCTAGCCATTTGACCAAAGGATCATGTTCGACATCACGACTATTTTTCGAAACAGTGTCATCGGATGGAGGATCCAGGTCGAGCATCGCAAATACACTACCACCGCGATTAGCGTAATCATTCAATGCTGCAACTTCTTCGCTAAGCATCGACGTATTGCCGCCGATAATAACAACGGCGTCTGCGTCATCGGGAACTTGCTTCGTACTACCCTCACCAATTCCGAAAAAACGAAGTGTAAAGTTTTGTCCACGGAGATAACTTTCCAAGAGCTTAATGGTTCGCATAGCATCTGTACCACTGCCAGTCCAATCGAGCTCGCCATGGCCTCTTGTAAAATATAAAATCTTGCGTTTCTCAGTTGCTGCTAGGAGAGCCTTCTGAAATTCAGCGTCCATATTTCTAAGAGTTTTTCGTGCACTTGAGAGCGTAGTCCCCAAGTCCATGCGTTCATTCGCAGATTCATATTTGATAACGATTTGCCCGTTTTTTGAGGCCTTATAAGATTCCGCCGCGCCGGGATTAATATCTGCATCAAAATACTCGATCTTCACTTTTGAGTTTTGGCGCGAGAGATTATCGACATAGGTCTTAACTTGACTCAAAACTTCATTCGTTGGCGAGAAAAACACGCCAACACTTACCTCTTTATCAAGAGACGATAAAAGTGCTGTTGTCGACTCCGACGGCTTTGAAGTCCGCAGATAACTCCAGTCCCAGGATTTATCTTTTTTAACTGCTGCGTAATTTAAACAAGTAATCGTTCCAAGCAATAAGCCGACCAGTAACCATGAATGCCCGGAGCGCAGCACTCTTTTAGGTTCCGCTAAAGCCCCGCGGCCATTGGATCGGAACGCCCACTCAACCCCAAGTCCCCAGATCAAGCCGATAATGACTGCTGTTGTCCATACTGCAAGAGCAGCTTTGGTAAGATGAGTCTCTGGCGTTGCCGCAGTGCCTAAAAGTTTTCGATAACCAAAGTAAACCGCAATACCCATTACAACTAAAGTTTGCCAAGCTATCACCACATGCCAGGATTTCCTTTCTCCGGCAAACTCAGTGCGAAGCTTTGATAAACAGGCAATACCTGTGGCGACAATCAATGCCACCGCACCGGCACCAACCAACCACCAATGCGCTGCTTGACCGTCCAAATACCTCTCACCATAAAAAATCAACGCTATGCCAACAACCATCAGCGGTAGTCTCAGCGCTTGTATCCAATGCTTCATGTCCTTTGCTCCTTTTAACAACAACCACACCAAAAATTACCCTTGGCAACGACGACTTTCGAGTGTGCGTACCGAGCACTCTAAAAAGAACACAATCAAACCTAAGTAGAAGACGACATCTTTTAGGTGAACGATACCGTTAGAAAATGGCACAAAATGGCTATTATGAATCGAAATCCAGCCAAAGAGTTCTTTAAACGGTGTATCAACGACGTTACCTAAAAGCCATAGTGTCAAAAGCACTACTGTCATAAATGCACCACCAACCGCAGCCACAAGTTGATTGGGAGCTACGGTGCTGGCAAAGAGCGTCATAGCGATAGTAGATCCACCCAGTAATGACAAACACATATAACCTGCTGCCACATGGCCGAAAGAAATTTTTCCGTGAACCATAATTAAAGCCGGCATATAAATCGATGCGACATGAAGAATCATCGAGAAGGCAAAGGCCGAGAGAAACTTACCGTAGATCACTTGCCGCTCAGTGATAGGCGACGTATAGAACAGAACAATAGTGCCGTTTTGTTTTTCTTCAGCTAAAAGCCGCATAGCGAGAAAAATCCCCGCGACCATACTCATACCGCTGGCAAAGTAAAAGAAATCGGCGAGCACTTCCGCAGATAACTTTGGCTCACTCGTGACCGCGAATGCATTAAATAGAATCCCATCAATGATCAAAGCCGCAGCAATAATCACATAACCCATCCAGGTACTAAAAAAAGCGTTTAACTCGCGTTTTGTAATCAACCACATTTTACTCATGATGCAGATCCTCCCGTACGATTGGACGATGTCTCAGAGGGATTTTTCACTAATTTCATAAACACGGTTTCGAGACCATCACCTTCTCGAGAAATTTCCAATAGCGCAGCACCGGAACTCACAATTGTTGTCGCCATCTGAGCGCGGACGTCACTCTCACATTCAAACAAAATTCGTATTGATCCACCATGCCCAGGCGACGTTTTCAGTTCTTTAATGCCAGGTATACTACGCAAGCCGGCTTCCACATCGTTGCCACCTTTAAACTCTACCTGCACACGAAGATTACGCGCCCAAGCGTGCTCAAGTGCGGCTTCGTTCCCTTCGGCGACTAAGCGGCCACGATCAATGATTAAAATACGATCACATGTTTTCGTGATCTCCGACAGAATATGACTTGAAAGAATCACGGTATGACGGCCGCGCAGGGATAAAATCAGATCTCGCATCTCAACGATTTGAACGGGATCGAGGCCATTGATGGGTTCGTCGAGAATTAGAACTTTTGGTCTGTGAACCAGAGCCTGTGCGATACCGACTCGCTGGCGAAATCCATGAGAAAGTTCGCCTAAGGGCTGCCACGCAACCTCTTGAAGGTTGGTTTTAGCAATCGCGTCTTCGACAAAAGCGTCAACATCTTTTTCGCAAACATTTTTGAGGCGAGCCACATACTGTAAATAAGGTACGACGCGCATTTCATCATAAAGCGGCGGTGTATCCGGCAAATAACCGATCACCTCTCGGACTTTATCAGCATCTTCTTCGACAGACCGACCATCAACAGTGGCCGTACCAGCGGAGGGTAGTAAAAAAGAGCCAAGCATTTTAAGAATGGTACTTTTACCCGCACCGTTTAACCCCAGAAGACCGACAATTTCGCCTTCTTTAATTTCAAAACTTACGCCCTCGACGGCCGCGTAGCCATCATAATACTTACAAAGGCCTTGAGCGGAAATTAGCGCCATAGGTCATCTCCTGAAAGTGACACGTCTTGCCCACGACGAGTTTTACATTATGTTGAAAAAACGCATCTATTCAGCGCATTTTACTGCGTGCAACGAGCAGCGCTTGTCAGGACAAGGTTTTGCGAGGATCGGAGCGCCGCGTACTTTTGGTACGTGAGCACCGAACCGGAACAAAAAACGCAGTCATGGCATGCGATTGCCGTTGCGGTCGAAAACATGCTGAACAGTTACGAAAACTTTGCCCGTTCCCGACCCTCTCGTCAAGAAGAACCAGATCATGCAAAAATCGTCCTCCGTGATAAATTTTGCAACTTTATAACGCAAGTTCTGTCCAAAATGGGTCCAAATCTGGTATGATTATCAAAACATCATCAGCGACATTCTTCGGAGGCTTTTTCATGCACATGCACACATGGCTTGCAACTGGATCAAAACATATTTCAAGAGCCATGACGTCGACTTTATGTTTGACGACTCTCCTTCCGTTGACTGGATGCAAAACGAGCCCTCGCACTAGCGTGACGCCAGATGATCCGGTTTCTCTATCGGTGACGCTCTATCAAGTTTCAGAAGCTGACATTGATACCTACAAACTTAATGTCCAAATGGGCTTATGTGCGGAATCGACTGGGGTTAAGGCGCAAGGCACCACCTATACCTTTAAAGTTCCAAGTCTCGCCAAAGACACAACCTGTCAAATCCACCTAGTCGGTGCTAAAGCTTCTGATGCAAATGTAAAGTTCTTCACGAGTAACGACGGGCTCTACTATAAGGACGATCAGGTCACGATCAAGCAGGACACAAATGGCGGTCTAAAAGGTGACGCTTATGTCCAAGCACTATTTTCTCAGAACATTGTCACCCAACCCGGCTCGACCACGTATCAAATCACAGCCCCGATCACTGCAAAGACTGCTCTTGTTGACACGTGCACCTGCACCCTTGACTGCGCGCCTGAGATTGCAAATCACAACGCCCCACTCGCAAAAGGCACAACCGTAAACGACGGTACATGTAAGTTTGTGAATGCAACAGTTGCTGGTACGACCTCGGTGGTTTGCAACAAAATCAATTTGCAATGTGGAGAAGCATTTTATGCTGCGGTCTACAATCCAGCAGTAACAGCGGATGCGGGGGCAAATAAGACATCAACATTGCCCACGATTGAGG
>CAZUYQ010000112.1:13525-16786 GCA_964624705.1 uncultured Polynucleobacter sp. | reverse complement strand
GAGGATCTGCCACCGGATCAATAATCGTGGTCTTTGCCGCAAAATTTTTGAAACCCAGGGATTCGGCTTTCGCATTAATTTCGTCGGCTTTACCGAGAAGAATTGTTTGGACATCACCCTCGTAATTCATCTGAGCTGCTGCTTTGATGACTCTTTCGTCGTGACCATGAACTAAGACCACCCGTGGTTTTTGTTTTGACTGACGAGACCAACTACTGATGTTGTTACGCATCTGACGCACGAGACGCTTGGTGGGTCCAAGAATTCGTTCGATATGCTGCGTATACTGCGGAATATCGACCTTTTTACGGGCAACACCCGATTTCATGGCTGCCTCTGCTACGGCTGGTGCCACATACAATAAGACCCTTGGATCCATCGGCTTTGGAATCAAATATTCACGACCAAAGTGATAGCCCTCGACGGTGTTATAGGCGCGTAAAACTTGCTCCGGAACATCTTCTTTTGCGAGCCGAGCAATTGCCCGGACTGCGGCCATTTTCATCTCTTCATTGATGGTGGTCGCTTGCACATCCAATGCACCACGGAAAATAAATGGAAACCCTAGAACGTTATTTACTTGATTCGCATAGTCGCTTCGACCAGTAGCCATAATACAATCGGGACGTGCTTTACGTGCATCTTCCGGAGTAATTTCAGGATCTGGATTTGCCAAGGCAAAGATAATCGGGCTTTGAGCCATTGGTATGATCATTTCGGGTTTCAACACTCCGGCGGCACTTACGCCAACAAAGGCGTCAGCTCCGACTAACGCCTCACTTAAAGTACGAAGTTTCGTCTCAAGCGAAAATTTATCCTTGTACTTATTCATGCCCTCGGTTCGGCCTTTGTATAAGACACCTTTGCTGTCGCACATAATCAAATGAGCGGGCTTCACGCCTAAAGATAAAAATAGATTCGCACAAGCAACCGCCGCGGCACCACCACCGGAGAACACAACCTTTACTTGATCTATTTTTTTGCCGGTAATCTCGAGTGCGTTAATAAATGCCGCACCTGCAATGATTGATGTGCCATGTTGATCATCATGAAAGACCGGAATCTTCATGCGTTTACGAAGCTCTTCTTCAATATAGAAACATTCCGGAGCTTTGATATCTTCTAAATTAATGCCACCGAAAGTAGGCTCTAACGTCGCAACTGCAGCAATAAATGAATCCGGATCTTTAGCAGCTACTTCGATATCGAATACATCAATATCAGCAAATTTCTTAAACAGGACAGCCTTACCTTCCATCACAGGTTTCGATGCTTCTGGCCCTATATCACCAAGACCTAACACTGCCGTTCCGTTCGTGATCACCCCGACGAGGTTTGCCCGCCCTGTGTACTCAAAGGATAGCTCGGGATCTCGCGCAATTTCGCGACACGGGCCTGCGACACCTGGTGAATAGGCGACCGATAGATCTTTTTGGCTGACGACTGGCTTTGACAAACCAGTGAATATCTTTCCTTTTGGATCTCGAGAATGGTACTCAAGGGCAAGCTTTTCGTAATCCGTAGCCATATATTCATCCTTATGTAACGAGAGGTTTTATAGTATGATCCTCGGGATCAATGTTAGCAAATCTAAAAAACGTAAATCTTGGATTTCATGAATCATGACAAGAACTAAAGAAAAGGGTGTCGTTTTAGTCACAGGCGGCGCTGGCTATATTGGCGCCACGATTTGCAGTGCGCTCGAAGATAATGGTTGGACCCCAATTATTCTAGACAATCTTTCTAGTGGGCCCCGGAGATTTACTGAAGGTCGTATTTTCTATGAAGGTGATATTGCCGACCGCGCGCTTCTTGCAAAGATCTTCAAAGAACATGGAACCATCACTACAGCCATTCATTGCGCAGCATTGATCGTTGTTCCAGAAAGTGTTGTAAAACCTGAATTGTACTACCGTGAGAATGTTAGCAAATCGATTGAGCTCTTTGCCGCATTACGCGATCTGGGCTGCAAAAAAATAGTCTTTAGCTCTTCGGCAGCAGTGTATGACGTCGTCGATAATTTTATGGTAAAAGAAGACTCTGCCCTGGCGGCTCATAGTCCTTACTCCCAAACAAAACTTATGATGGAATCAATCCTTCGGGATTTCTGCAATGCATATGATTTACAGGGAATTTCCCTCAGGTATTTTAATCCCATCGGCGCAGATCCTAAAATGCGCACCGGATCTTATATTAAAAACCCTTCGCATATTCTAGGTCGCATGGTGACGGTTGCGCAGGGTAGAGATAATCTCTTTGAAATCACAGGAACGAATTGGCCAACTCGTGATGGCAGCGGTATTCGTGATTATATTCACGTTTGGGATCTCGCACTGGCGCACGTTAAAGCCGTCGAAAACTTTGAACATGCTCTCGCGACAACCCAACCCTATGGGGAAACTTTTAAAAATTATCGCGTCATTAATCTTGGCTCAGGTCGTGGTGTGACCGTCAAAGAATTTGTCGCCGCTTTTGAAAAAGTGAATGGTTCAATCATCCCTAAAAAATTCTCCCCGCCTAGACCAGGAGATATCGCCGGTAGTTTTGCGAATGCAGATACTGCGAAGTCTCTGATTGGTTGGCAGGCTCAAATGACCATAGAGCAGGGCATTCAAGATGCGATGACTTGGGCAGCCAAGTATTTTTAAGTTGGAAGATTTTCCCGAGATTTATTTTAAATAAAAAATTCGAGGGCTGGCAGGAATATTGCAGCTGATGCAAGTCGGCATAGGATGTCGCGCCTGTAATAGGACTGGTTGCGTACAAAATGAGCCCGGGAAGTAGGTAAATGGACCATATGGTCCGACGTCATTATGAAAGATAGAGCTTATGAAACAACAGGTAACCCAGAAAAAGATCGTCGAAAACGTAAAAGCGCCAGCAAGAGCAGCGACAGGCATAATTGGTCTTGATGATATTTTAGGCGGCGGTTTCCCTGTAACAAGACTGTATTTAGTTGAGGGCGACCCAGGCTCTGGAAAAACCACATTAGCGCTCCAATTTTTACTCGAAGGCGTAAAACGCGGAGAGTCTGGACTATACGTGACACTCTCCGAAACAAAAGACGAATTAAATTCCGTGGCAGAATCTCACGGGTGGAGTCTCGATAATATTTCCATTCACGAACTTGCGCTTCCAGAGGAGAACCAATCACCGGGTGGAAATTATACTTTTTTTCACCCCTCAGAAGTGGAGCTTGGGTGGACAACTCAGTCAGTTCTTGCCGAAGTAGACCGTGTAAAACCTGTAAGAGTCGTCTTT
>CAZUYQ010000112.1:0-13515 GCA_964624705.1 uncultured Polynucleobacter sp. | reverse complement strand
ACTCGCTTTCAGAAATGCGTCTTTTAGCACATGATCCCTTAAAGTATCGGCGGCAAATTCTAAGTCTAAAACAATTTTTTATAGGTAGAAATTGCACGGTACTTCTTCTCGACGATCGTTCTTCCACAGCAGGCGATCTCCAACTTCAGAGTTTGGCACATGGCGTGGTGTTACTAGAGCAGCTATCACCCTTATATGGTGCGGAACGTCGACGAATGAGAGTCATTAAAATGCGCGGCGTAAAATACCGCGGAGGTTTCCATGATTTTACAATCGAGAAAGGCGGCCTAGAAGTTTATCCACGTCTAGTAGCGTCCGAGCATCATATCAAAAAAACAAATGGCGGATATGCACGAGAACAAACCTCTACGGGTGTTACTGGTCTTGATAAGCTGCTTTGCGGTGGTTTAACCCGCGGCACCAGCACGCTCGTTATGGGACCAGCCGGAGCGGGAAAATCTGCTTTTGCATGTCAACATAGCGTTGCTGCAGCTTCACGCGGGGAAAAAACAGCCTTCTTTGCTTTCGACGAAAGCGTGCCCACTATTTTCGAAAGATCGGAAGCTACTGGCTCGCATCTTCCTGAGTACGTTGAACGTGGTTTAATTAATATTAAACAAATCGACCCGGCAGAAATGTCGCCCGGGGAGTTTATTCGCAACATTCGCAACGCCGTAGAGATTGACGGTGTCAGCATTGTAGTGATTGACAGCCTTAACGGCTATCTCAACGCCATGCCGGAAGAAAGTTTCCTCGTCATTCAGTTGCATGAAGTCCTTAGTTACCTCAATCAAAAAAATATTGTCACGATTCTCGTCGTAGCCCAACATGGGATGCTTGGTACTACCATGGAGTCTCCTGTTGACGTGAGTTACCTCGCAGACACAGTACTTATGCTTCGCTATTTTGAAGCATTTGGAACTGTACGAAAGGCCATATCCGTTGTAAAGAAGCGTAGTGGAGGTCACGAGGGAGCTATTCGAGAATATTCTTTATCAAAAAATGGTCTACAGGTCGGCGAACCTTTAAAAGATTTCCACGGTATACTGACTGGCGTACCTCAGATTTATGGCACGAGAAAAGAGGCCACTAGTGAAGCCAACTGAAGAGGAGCTTACAAAAAGGGTTTTAATTTTAGCAGCATCTTCTGGAGATGCTGCCATGACGAGAACAGTTTTAAACGACGCCCGCTTGCTCAATAAAGTGTGTATTTCGTTTGACGATCTTCACAACGATATGGAAGAAGGCGCAGGAGTTATTGTTCTGGCGGAGGAGCTTCTACACCCCGTAGGTTTGATCCATTTAAAACGTGAACTTGGTCGTCAACCCCAATGGTCTGATATCCCAATCATCGTTCTTACTCAAGGAGGTGATCTCACCGAAGCTGGCTATAAGATATTGAAAGCGATAGAGGAACTCCGCAATGTCATTTTACTTGATCGACCAATCCGATTGATGACTTTTTTGAGTGTCTTGCGTGCTGCGTTGAAAACTCGAGAACGCCAATATGACATGAGAAACCTTCTAGCAAAATACAAGAGAATCTCAGAATCCGCAGAAACCGCCAGTCGCGCAAAAAGCTCCTTTTTAGCAAATATGAGTCACGAAATTCGGACCCCTTTGAATGCGATTATGGGATTTGGTGACCTACTCTTAGATAGCAACACCTCGGATGATGACCGCGTTGAATTTGTGAGTACCATTCAACGTAATGGTAAACTTCTGACGCAAATCATCGACGATATACTCGACCTCTCAAAAGTCGAGGCCGGTAAACTTAATGTGGAGAGCGTACGATCTTCTCTACCCGAAATCGTAGCAGATGTAATGCGTCTCATGCGTAAAATGGCTTATAATAAAGGGATTGAGGTCTATGCCAAGGCAGATCGAAATGTCCCTTTTATGATTACAACCGACCCGACTCGGGTCAAACAAATCCTACTCAATATCATAGGGAATGCTGTTAAATTTACGAACAAGGGCCATGTCGATATTTCAATTACAATGACTCAAGATCCCTTAACACAAAAGCACATGTTAGAATTCGTCATCAGGGATAGTGGACGAGGCATTTCTGATGCGCAACAGCAGCAATTATTCCAGCCCTTCATGCAAGCCGATGCATCAACGACACGAAAATTCGGTGGCACAGGCCTCGGCCTCATACTGTCGCGCCGTTTAGCAGAAGCCTTAGGAGGCAATTTAGAACTCTCCGAAAGTCATCTCCACGTGGGATCAACATTTATCATAAAAATTGAAGCCGTCGAACCTGAAGGTTCTTTCAATATCGGCATCGAGCCATTAGCGACAGGTATGAGTCCGGGCTTCCAAAGACACCTTTTGAGCGGCTTAAATATTCTTGTGGTGGAAGATGTTTTAGATAACCAAATGCTCATTCGCCAGGTTTTATGTCGGAGTGGCGCAACTGTCGATATTGCCGAGAACGGTCAAGAAGGTATCAATAAAGCCTTGAATCATGATTATGACGTCGTGTTAATGGACCTACAAATGCCCGTAAAGGATGGATTACAAGCAACTGCAGAATTAAGGCTACATGGTTATATTAAACCGATCGTGGCCGTATCCGCTGCCGCCATGCTTGAAGAACGCGAGCGAGCTATAAAAGTAGGATGCGATGACCATATTACCAAGCCCATCGCCGTCGGAACATTGTTAAAAACAGTCTGTCAATACACAGGACGATTTGAACATCAATCCGTCCATTGATTTAACGTCGACGTGCAACGATTGCAATCCCAATTAACGTCAATGCAATCCCCATAAATTGCCCTCCTTGAATTTCTTGACCTAGAATCAAAAAACCAAAAATCGCCGAACTTACTGGCGCCGACAATAGCATCAAAGCAGATATGCTCACGGGTAGTTTGGTAAGAGCCTTTGCTACAAGTCCCTGTCCTATAACTTGGGGAACAAGTCCCAAGCAAAGAACCCACGCCCAACCGATAGTGGTATCTGGCAGAACATTCGAATCCAATATCAAAGAAGCTAATAATAAGATCCCACCACTCACTGCCGAAACGACAAGCATCAACGCATCAGCACGTAAATGTTTAGCGAGATGCTTTGTTAAAAGCATATAACTAGCGTAAAAAAAAGCGGTCAGAAATGCCAGAGCGTCGCCAAGAAATTTAAAGTCAGAATGGCTGATGTCTTTAGGAGCGTGACCAAACCAGACAAGTAAGAAAACACCAAAAATCGCAAAGGCCCCGCCTACGATCAAAGATCTTCGCAAAGGTTCTTTAAACAAAATGACGCCGCAGACGGGTACAATCAATGACGATAAATTAGCGAGCAAAGTACTGTTTGCAACACTTGTATATTCAAACGAGATGTGCCAGGAAATAAGATCGAGGGCAAAGACAGCGCCGGCTAGGAGAGCAGGAATCCGAGCGTTGCGAAAGACGTCGCCAAGCGATTTACTAAACCTAGGAGATTGCTCACCGCTGCTAAAGAAGCCAATCAGGGCAAAGCCAATGGCACCAATCGACATCCGCCAAAAACCCGCCGCGATCGATCCAACGCCACCCTGAGTCACGGTAAGTCTCACAAGTATCGGTGCCATGCCGATCGCAAGTGCACCCATAGTTAAAAAGACAATAGATTTGCCATAGGATTGAGGAGAAAGAGAGGGGGCGCTAGAAGAGTCGGTCACAAGATCATTCGTCCTATAATTTAAAGCTATGCGAAATTTATTCAGGCCTTCTGCGTTCTTTCAAAAAAAGAGTCTAACGCAATGAGCAAAGCCAAAACGATCACATATGAAAAGAAATGCGTCATCGATTTCATATCCAAGAAGCCCATGACTATAATCACGATAGCACCTGCAAACCGACCCCGCAGCTGCCTTAACCCGACAACAGTAGGATTGTTGAGATAACAGACAGTATGTAATGTCCCCAAGCAAACAAGCACCATCCCCAAAGACCCCCCGGTGACGAACGGCAGATACTTCCATTCATTCGCTGGCAGGTTCGTGATGAGACCAAAATACAAGCAGTGTGCCAACATTAAGGTTGAAAACCCTAAAACGAAATGACTTAACTCCCACACGCCTAAAGACTTGATTGAGTGCAGCGTCACATCTTCGTCTAGATTATTGAAATAAAGCCACCATACGCCAAAAGCCATCGCAAGCCCTATTATGCAGGTGAAGATCAAGCTTGAGCTTACGACACTATCGGACTGTGTCAAAGGTCCGATAGCCGCATTGACGCATTCTCCCAATACTAAAATATAAAAAAGCCCAAAGCGTTCTGGTAAATGTGTTTTTGATAGGCGTGCCGCAGGCGCACTTAGAACACGTTGATAAAGGAATGGTGTAAAAAGATCGAGAACTATAGCAAATCCCCAAAGAGACAAAGAAACTTCAAAGGAGGTGGCAAGCGAGATCCCCCAAAGAATCGTCACCAAAATATTCTGTCGCATGAGAGTGAAAGCAAGCGCCTGGAGGTCCGGGCAAGTCCGATACGTGTTGAAATAGAGCAGAGAAACTATCGAACGTAAAAATACAAATCCGATGACAAATAGTGTTATGTCCGTTGCCCGACTTTACCAGCACCTATTGCCATGAATCCAACGCCGAGCATTTGAGCAAAATATGCTAGGCGGTGCATAACGCTATCGCTATCAAAGCGGTCAGAATAAAAAGTCATAGCAGTCCAAGATACCCAGACTGCGGCAAACATGATTAGGCATAAAAGACCACCATCGAAACCGGGGTGGTGCCGATAAGCATGGACACTACTTGCAAGTGCCGAGACGACCGCCAAATCAAAGAATAACTCGAACCAGGTTGCTTTTCTTTCAGCATGTTCTGAAACGGACACTTGCGACATTTTCGACCTCACCGCAAACTCAGACATAAACCACGTGCTGTTACAGCCGTACTTATATTAAACTCTGAATGAAGCGCTGAGGTAAAGGTTTGCTTAAATAAACCTTTGGGTCATTTTGCCATTTTCTCTAAATGATCGAGTTGAACTAGATAGAGAAACTGGAACTTAGGGTTAGTTTCGCTGCGGTTCGCTGCAGTTATGCAGGTACGAGCAACAAATCTACCTGCCGGGACCGCGATCGCTTCGTTCGTCGGCATGTCAAAATCGGGTTGATGAATACTTGCTCGGCATTCTTCCAGTGAAGAAAAATTCATGGGGATGGTTTGGTATACTGCTCGTCTTTTTGTATATGTTTTTATAATTTGCATAAATCCTCCATTGCCCCAGACTGTCATCGTCCGCTCTCGTTGTTCCATAACATAGCGAACACGAACCACGGGGTTATCTAACGCCTCCGTGCCAGCCGTAAGTTCTTCAAGAGTTTCCATATCGGGCTTCTGGTTAAACGAAAAGACGATTCCCCATGAATCCCCACTATAAAAATGACAGTGGCCGAGGACGTCTGTGAGTTTAAATTGTTCTTTGAATGATCGCGCAAGATCGGCAGCGGCATCATTGCAAACGGACTCATCCTGAAAAAGTTTAGAATCAACAAGTGCAGTCCAGTGACTGATTGATGCACCCGCGGCAATATTTGTGAGCGATAGACTGACCAATGAGAAGAGCGAAAGTACGGCATGCTTCACGTGGAGACTCCTTTATAAAGGCATTAAAGCGCTACATAACTCTCCGAAAATATCAGATTCCACCCACTTTCACTTTATGTTTACGTCTTCTCTGATAGTTTCTGTA
Organism: uncultured Polynucleobacter sp.; assembly: GCA_964624705.1. Lineage (GTDB taxonomy): Bacteria > Bdellovibrionota_B > Oligoflexia > Oligoflexales > RGVZ01 > CAMDKS01. The sequence continues at coordinate 7,807 of CAZUYQ010000112.1, read as the reverse complement.
CGGAGACGTTCGGAGCAAGTTATTAAAAATACTGCTAAATTCCCAACTGATGAGTTCGTTCAGTCGATACAATTCTATTGATTTTAAAGAAATTCTATAGTAAACCTCATCACCTTTTAAAAACAGGAACTCTACTATGACCTTGCGTCTTCATGATGTTGAAGTGCCCGTCTCAGAGATCCCGGCCAACCAGCTCCTCAATCGCGAGATTGCTCAGCTCTTGGAAATTCCGGAATCCAATATTCGTCGTATTCAAATTAATAAAAAATCGCTCGACGCGAGACGCAAAGCTCGGATCGTTTATCACTATCAAGTCGACGTCGATATTGTCGACGAAGATGCAGTTTATCAAACGAAAGCTTCCATTGCTTCGAAGTCAGAACCAACTGCTCCTTCGGAACCTCTAGAAGGAATTCCTTTCGACAGTTTAAACTTCAGGCATAAGCCGGTCATCATTGGTTCGGGCCCTGCGGGAATCTTTACCGCACTGACGCTGGCTCGTGCCGGTCAATCTTGTATTGTCGTCGAACGTGGTGAACCAGTGGAGTCAAGGATTCGGACGACGAACAAACTTCGTTCACGCGGAATCTTTACACCTGAGAGTAACTACTGCTTTGGTGAAGGCGGCGCCGGAACATTTTCGGATGGTAAGTTAACCTGTGGTCGCAATCATCCGCTCATCCGTCATGTGTTTGATCAATTTGTTGCACATGGTGCACCAGAAGAAATTAATTATGATGCTAAACCTCACATCGGCACCGACTATTTAGTTCGAATCGCAAAGAATATGCGAACTCATCTAGAAACGCAGGGCAGCCAATTTATGTTTGGTCGCCGCTTCGTCGATTTTAAATCTGGTGGCGATCATGCTCGGTATATTGCGGTCCTTGATGATGGAACCGAGCTTGCAACCGATCATTTGATTATAGCCGTAGGACATTCGGCGCGGGATACCTATGAAATGCTTTTGGAACGTGGCCTCGCTATTGTGCCAAAGCCTTTTGCCATGGGCGCACGGATCGAGCACCCGCAGGATGTCGTCAATAAAATTCAGTTTGGTAGCTGCCAACTCTTACCTGCGGCCGAGTACAAACTTGCAGCCCAATCAGGTGAACGCGGCATTTGGACCTTCTGCATGTGTCCAGGCGGTCATTTGATGCCGACTTCTGCACAGGAAGGTCACCTTGCTATCAACGGCATGAGTTACCACGCCCGTCAAAGTGGATTTGCCAATGCGGCGGTCGTTGTAAACGTATTACGTGAAGATTTCTACCGCGGCCACCCGCTGGATGGCATGCGCTTTCAAGCTGAACTCGAACGCGCTTCGTTTAAAATGGGTGGATCGAATTATCATTCGCCAGCGCAGAGACTTGCAGATTTCCTAGCAGGTCGTGAATCAAAAGGTGAGCTAAAAAGCACCTATAAGCCAGGCATTGCCAACGGCAGACTCGACAAACTATTACCAAACTTTATTGCTGATGCACTGAAGCTTGGCATTAAAGATTACGATAAGAAAATGCGGGGCTATATTTGTTCCGAAGGAACGATCGTCGGCGTCGAAAGCAAAACTTCATCACCTATCTCGATGAAGCGTTCTAAAGAATTGGAATCTGTTAGCCACCCCGGCATCTATCCTACAGGAGAGGGCGCCGGATTTGCCGGTGGAATTGTTTCGGCAGCCCTTGATGGTGTAAAAGTTGGCAGATCAGTGTTGGAAAGTGTTATCGCGGCTCGTTCCGTAGGATATCTACATCATTAATTTATAAAAAACTGGTACACTCCTCTGTCTAATCATTGAGGAGTGCTAGATGCCATCTACCGCGAAAAAACCTGCCAAGAAAAAACTTCCGCCGTTTGATAAGTATTTTTATTATACCCATTCGGTTCAGAGTGCTCCCCATGATGCCGAGCTTATCTGGAAAATGTTTCGCAAGTCTTGGACGCAAAAGAATTTGCCTGCACAGACCTTACTTCAAGAAGATTTTTGCGGTACCGCAGCCCTTTGTTATGAATGGGCTGAGTTAGGTTCACAGTTTGCTGCTGTTGGCATTGATCTCGACGAAGCCGCTCTTGATTGGGGTGTTGAAAATCATTTACCGACTCACTCTGATGGCGTCGAGCAGCGTGTCGCAACCATTTGCGGCGATGTTCTGGCTGATCATCATTTGCGCCCGCATGTTATCTGTGCCCTTAATTTTAGTTATTTTTTCATCGAGCAGCGGGCAAAAATGCTCGAGTATTTCCGCAGCAGTCTCAAATCATTGCAAAGCGGTGGCATCCTCGTCCTTGATTGCTTTGGTGGACCGGCATATCAAGTGTCGCACATGGATCGTCGCGTAAATCGCGAAGAAAAATTCACTTACTGGTGGGAAGTGGAATCCTTTGATTCGATCTCGCATAAAATGACCTGTCACCTCCATTATCAACGCAACGGTGAACATCAACGCAAGAAAGTATTCTCTTATCATTGGCGCCTTTGGGGTGTACCTGAAATCACGGATATCCTCCGTGAAGCCGGTTTTTCAAGCGTCGAGTATTGGTCTGAAGGGCTGAATAAGGCTGGGGAAGGCGACGGGCGTTACCGCCCTGTCACCGAGGAAAAAGAATGTAAGGCTTGGGTCTGTTACATTATTGCGAAAAAATAAAACTCTAAGACTTAGCGTTTCGCTTTGTTTCGCTCTGCCGCTTTTAAGAACGCGTCACCAAGAGTCGCCGTCGCACCTTTCGTGCGATACTCAACTCCGCGATGCTCATCTTCGCTGGCTTTTTGTTGTTCGATTTTCTTCTTGCCTTCTTGTTCTACGACATCTGTATCAAGAACTTTCATCGACAAACTAATCCGACGATTGATGCGGTCGATACCGGTGATTTTAGCTGATACTCTTTGATCCATTTGAACCACTTCGCCCGGAGTGCTGATGCGGCGTTTTGCGCTTAATTCAGAAATATGGATGAGTCCTTCGACTCCTGGCATAATCTCAGCAAAAGCACCGAACGGCATAAGCTTAGTAATACGAACTTCACTAATACTGCCAGTTTCTAGTCTCTCGACCACATGATCCCAGGGATCACCTTCGACTTGTTTCATGGAAGCTGAAACTTTTGGCCGATCGCCTGCACGGTCAATTTTAAGAATCTTGACCATCACTTTTTCACCGATCTGAACCACCGTATGAGCAGATGCTGGCCTACTCCAGGAGAGTTCACTCATGGGCACCAGTGCATTTAGGCCACCACCGATATCAACAAACGCTCCGAAATTTTCAATCTTCACAACGGTCGCAGGAAGAGTGTCGCCTTCGCTAATCTTAGCCAGAACACTTTCGCGTTCTGCTGCCTGTTCTTCACGAAGCAAGACTGAACGAGATAAAACGACATCACGACCGGAGACTTTCGTCACGCGAAATTTAAACGATTGCCCGATATAAGCTGCTGGCGGCTTGCCCGAGACAACGTCCATTTGCGAAAACGGACAAAAGCCTTTAACGCCTGGGAGTTCGACATTATAGCCGCCCTTGTTTTCACCAACTACTTTACCTTCTATCGGCATACCCGAATTCATGGCATCACGAAGACTGTCCATACCCGACTGACGTGCACTTAATGATGTCGCAAGTTCGATGCCGTTGCGCACACTCGTGACATAAAGTGAATAGGTTTCACCAACTTTATATTTCGCACGCTCTTCTGGAGTTAGTGCGTCAGTTGGCAGAACTCCCTCGGAGCGTTGACCAACATCAAAAATAATACTCGAGTCAGTTATTGCCAGAGCTTTTGCATCAACACGCGCGCCTTGAGCTAAGGGAACAAAACCGCGACTTGATTCTTTCGCAAGCATCGCAGCAAAATCTTCGCCTGGTGAAGAGTCGTTTTGTTGTTGATAACTATATTAATACACGAATAGATAGCCGCCAACGTGATCGAGAAAAAGATGTTTTTTTGCCATGGTCGAAAGCTCCTAAAAGCTCAAAATTATTAGGGGAATAGATATACAACAACGAAGGCCGTGGGGCTACCTTGATTCTTAATTTAATAATTCCAGTGACTTACATTAAGGACACAACCCCTAATTAGCAAAATCCATTTGAACTAGATAAACTTAAGGAAGCCTCTTTTTCAAATCACATGCAATTTAGAACAAGGACTCTATGAAGCGCGTACTTATTATCGGTGCTGGCCCAGCAGGAATGACCGCCGCCTATGAGTTAGTAAAATTAGGGGCTATAGTAGAAGTTTTTGAGGCTAGTAACCAAGTTGGCGGCATGGCTCGTACGATCGACCTATGGGGGCAGAAGGTTGACCTGGGACCACATCGTTTTTTTAGTACAGATCCTGTCGTCAATCGCTTGTGGGAAGAAGTCCTTGCCGGCGAGTACGCTGCTGTGGACCGACTCACGAGAATTTTTTACAGCGGGAAGTTTTTTCATTATCCGTTACGACCATTCGATGCTCTCAGCAATCTTGGGATCTTCGAATCCATTCGTTGCGTATTCAGCTATCTGTTAGCACAGCTGAAGATCGGCAATGATTCAAAAAAGGGGACGTTTGAAAACTGGGTTGTGTCTCGTTTTGGCAAACGCCTTTTTCAAATCTTCTTTAAAACATATAGCGAAAAACTTTGGGGTATTTCCTGTCAAGAGCTTGATGCCGATTTTGCGGCGCAGCGTATTAAAGGACTGTCGCTCTTTGGCGCAATTATGAATGCCTTCAAAGGCGGACGAGGAAATAAACATAAAACCCTTGTCGACCAGTTTTTTTATCCTATTAAAGGCTCTGGCGCACTCTACGAAAAAATGGCCGATCATGTCCGTAAATCAGGCGGAAAAATTCATTTGAACGCAAAAATTGCTAGTGTCACGATGACCGGAAAAACCATAACAGGGATTCAACTTCAAGATGGAACGCTTGTCTCTGGAGATCATGTTATCTCGACGATGCCACTCACTCATCTTGTGAACGGACTCGCAAATGTCCCGGAACCCGTTAAAGCTTCCTCGGCCGCTTTAACATTTCGCAATACGATTCTCGTTTATCTCCTCGTCGATGGAAAAAATCTTTTTCCAGACAACTGGCTCTACATCCACGAACCGTCGCTTCTGTTAGGGCGCGTGACGAATTTTCGCAATTGGGTTCCCTCTCTTTACGGAAGCGATGAGAAGACCATCCTTTGTTTAGAGTACTGGTGCAATGATCCGGATCCAATGTGGTCTATGGAACACTCTGCTCTTATTGATTTGGCGACAAAAGAAATCCGCGCAACAGGATTGATCGGCAAAACCGCTGTTCTTAAAGGACATGTTCATTTAGTAAAACGGTGCTATCCCGTTTATAAAGCCGGCTATCAGACCGATGTCACAAATATCGCAAATTACTTAAAAGGCCTAGATAATCTCTGCGTTATCGGACGATATGGTTCTTTTAAGTATAACAACCAGGATCACAGCATCGTTATGGGTTATCTTGCAGCACAAAACATTATGCTTGGTAAAAACCATGATCTTTGGTCTATCAATACGGACTACGAATCCTATCAGGAAGACGGCACTCTCAATACTGACGGAGCCATGGTAACTGCTTAGTTTAATCGAAGCTAAGCGGTCGAGCGCATTAGAAAACGTCTTCGCCAACCAACAGCGTCGGTAACCATAAGTTCGATCGTTGAGCGTTCAGGCCGCCAGCCTAAATTTTTCTTTGCTTTATTAGTATCTGCAATGAGCGATGCAGGATCTCCAGGCCGCCTAGGGCCGACAATGACTGGGACTTCGACACCCATCTCACGTTCCACTGACGCAATGACTTCACGCACTGAATATCCTCGTCCCGCCCCAACGTTATAGGATTCACATTGTTCTTGACCCTGCAACAGACCTACCAATGCTTGCAAATGAGCACGTGCAATATCACAGACATGCACGTAATCGCGAATACAGGTTCCGTCCATCGTTTCATAATCAACACCATGGATCGTCACAGCTCTCGAAGCACCGTACATCGCAGCCTCAATCACTAAAGGAATCAGATGGGTCTCTGGCGTATGCTGCTCACCGATTTCTAAAGAAGGATCGCTCCCTCCAACATTAAAATAACGCAAAGAAATCGAATTTAATTGATATGCCGCAAAATAATCCTGCAGCATTTGTTCAAACATGAGCTTCGAGCGACCATATGGGTTTATGGGTGCTAGCACAGATGATTCGGAGATAGGATTTGCATCCTTTGTGCCATAGACCGCGCAGCTACTAGAGAAAACTATTTTGTTCACTTGCGCTTCTTTTAGCCCCTGCAAAAATCCGATCGCTTGTGCCAAGTTGTTTTGATAGTACAACGCTGGATCAAGTACGGATTCTCCGACATATGCGTAGGCAGCAAAATGCATTGCAGCTGCGATATGATACTTGCGTGCGACCTCTGTAATAAATTTCTGGTCACCAATATTGCCGATCTCTAACGGCCCCCACTGAACCGCGTCGCGGTTGCCACGCGACAGATCGTCGACAACAACAGGAACATACCCAGCTTCATGAAGAGCTTTCGCCGTGTGACTACCAACAAAGCCGGCGCCACCAGTGATAAGAATATGAGGTTTCATACAGGACGTTTCGGCATGATCAGCCAAAACTTGAAAAGGGCAGAACTAACGACCTCGGCAAATTTTACCTAGCTGACCCAACGTCCCTGTAAGTAATCATAAAGCAAATCGTTCTCATAGCTGCATAAATACAGCGCCAGAGCGATCACAACCGCTATGGCTAGGTACCACAACCCCTTATTGATCTTCGAAAATTTCGAGATGGTACTTGGGGGGACCAGAGTTACGACAGCCAATATCGCGAAAGTCGCCACGGGCAAGCTATAACGAATCATGCTAATGAAATTCAAACTTTTTAAACCGGTCACACTAATTAAGAAACTTCCCCAAGCACCACCCAATAGACTGAGTGTTAAAATACTCGGCCGGATTTTACCACGAAACCATAGACCTGAAATTAAAACTGAAATCACAATTAACGAAGCCATGCCAATGAAGACAGTGGAGCGACTTAAACAATCACCTAGAGATTGCCCGCTCGGAACACATAAATCATAGCTATCACGCATAAAAATTGCTGAGTAATTAGGTACGATACTCCAGCCAATTCTCTGAGTTTCCATGTATAGATTCCACATGCCAAACTTAAAGTGACAAAATACAAAAAAACCAATCCCCGCTGACATAGCAATTAGAGATAAAAGCAACGGTCTTTTAAATGCAGTGATAGCTGACGCAATCGATATGTTTTTATAAAATCCAGATCCGAGATTTAATAAGGTCGCGAGGATTGGTAGGAGCGCTAACGGAAATCCCGCAATACGAGTGCCAGTCATAACCAATCCATGGGCAGCCGCTAATACAAATGCACTTCGTCCTTCCTTTTGAGTCCAGTAGAAAAAACCAAGTGCACTGGCAAGAAACAGCGATTCCGAATAAGCCGCCACCAAATAGAAGGCTGTCGGGAAACTGGCAACAAGAAAGACCGTGAATAGTGCTTTGCAAAAACGCCCTCTAGCCCAGCCCGCAATCAGCAAAACATAGCTCCAGAATGCAACTGCTGCAAGCTGAGCGGCGATCAATAATGCGTTGACGGAACGCATGCCGGTGAACATCTGTACAAGGCTTCCAGCAAGAGGATATCCCGGAAAAAATCCAACATTGGCTAGATCCATACGCCATTTGACTGGAGGTAGAGTCGTGTAGTACCCCTTAGTCATAATCTTACTATTACCCACAAATAGTTTCGTTAAATCAGTGCAAGATTTGAGGACTTAG
>CAZUYQ010000111.1:8531-17112 GCA_964624705.1 uncultured Polynucleobacter sp. | reverse complement strand
CCTCTTTTACTCTTTATTCCAGTGCGCTGTCCTCTTTTACTTGTCCTCTTTACGCTTTTTTCTTAGCTCAACGACCCACGTGGCCAACCATAACGCGCCAACGACCCCAACTCTTCTTCGATGCGAAGAAGCTGATTGTACTTACAGATCCGGTCCGTGCGACTCGCGGAACCAGTCTTGATCATGCCGCAGTTTGTGGCCACTGCAAGATCAGCGATAAGTGTGTCTTCGGTTTCACCAGAGCGGTGCGACGCGATGGAAGTGAAACCATGAGTTTTTGCCATCTCGATGGTTTCGAGGGTTTCGCTCATGGTGCCGATCTGGTTTACTTTGATGAGAATCGAATTTGCAGCTTTGCGTTTGATGCCATCACGCAAACGTTTCACGTTGGTTACGAATAAGTCATCACCGACGATCTGAACCTTGTCGCCAATACGTTTGGTAATGTCAATAAAACCTTCCCAATCGTGTTCGTCGAGGCCGTCTTCGATTGAAATAATGGGATAATCTTTCGATAGTTTAACCAGAAAATCGACCATGCCACCGGAGTCTAAGGTTTTACCTTCGCCGTCGAGAACGTATTTTTTGTCTTTGCAAAACGAACTTGCTGCAACGTCTAGCGCTAGAGAAATATCTTTTCCAGGCTTAAATCCAGCTTTCTCGATCGCGGTCATAATGATGTCGAGTGCTTCGGCATTGCTTTTTAGATCGGGAGCAAATCCACCTTCGTCACCAACAGCGGTATTTAATTTTTTGCCGTGAAGTACTTTCTTGAGAGCATGAAATACTTCTGCTCCATAACGAAGACCTTCGCGGAATGTTGGAGCACCCCAAGGCACAATCATAAATTCTTGGAAATCGACGTTATTGTCGGCGTGTGCTCCACCGTTGATGATATTCATAAGTGGCACCGGAATTGTGACTGCACGACTACCGCCAATATAACGATAAAGTGGTAAGGCAGCTGATTCTGCACCAGCTTTTGCACAAGCCATCGACACACCAAGAATCGCATTCGCACCAAGATTTGATTTGTTTTCGCTGGCATCTAGTTCGATCAGCATTTGATCGATCGCAACTTGATTGGAAACATCCATACCCAAAAGACGTGGTGTAATAGTTTCGCGGACATGGCGGACTGCTTTTAGAACGCCCTTACCGAGGTAGCGAGCCTTGTCACCATCGCGCAATTCATAAGCTTCGTATTCACCTGTGGAAGCCCCTGATGGAACCGCAGCTCTACCAAAAAAACCGCTTTCGGTACCGACTTCGACTTCAATGGTTGGATTACCACGGCTATCAAGAATTTCACGGGCATGGACATGAGAGATACTGGACATGATCAAAGACTCCTACGGTCAACAATAAAATTACTAGGTGTAGGCACCTTGCCGATGCAAATGGCTTGTGTCAACCGGAGGTTAGGTGAATAACTCAATCCAATAATATTGGGTTCTTCTATTGAAATACGTCCGTGGGAGGCATACAGTAGAGCCTAACAAAATGTTGTTTTTTTGAGCATGTCGGCGCTGTCGTCGGCCTGGAAAGGATTATAATTTATGAAAACCGGATTTAACAAAGAACAGTGGAAGACACTTTTACCAGAGACTTATGATTGGACGCAAAAAGTGACTTTAGATGTCACTGCAGATCTCGTTTCTGGTGCGACGCATATTGTAATCCTTAGTGATTCAAAAACTGAAGTCGATGCTGATGCAATAACTTTGAACGCACCTGAGATTGCAGAACCACTTAAAAAGAAAATTATTGCCAATCTAACAGGCGCTGGTTGGAAAGGATCTGGATCGTTTGTGACTGTTGTTGAAGGCACGCCATTTCTTGCGATTGCTCCAGTAAAAATTAAAACAACAAAACCACAAAAAAGCCGTGCTGTTGGTTTAGCGGCAGCAGGCGCATTAAAAGGTCTAAAAACAAGCCATTTGGTCCTCTGTAAGGCAGAAGGTGTTTGCAGCAAAAGTGTTGTCGATGGTTTGAGCCAAGGATTTTACAATTGTAATTCCTTCAAAGGTCCAAAGAAAGACGCTGTGAAATCTGGCCTGCCAACACGAATCTCGTTTTGGGGCGGTAAGATCGACGCTGATCAAGAGAAGTCTCTGCGTGCGATGATGCGTGCCACCACCCTTACTCGTTTTATTCAAGATGCCCCCGCAAATTGGTTTGACGCACTTCGCTTTGCAGAAGTCGCAGAAGATATGAGCCGCGATTGCGGTATCAAGTGCACAATTCATGATAAGGCTTCACTCCAGGCTCTTGGCATGGGTTCTTTCCTAAGCGTAAATGCTGGATCTGCGGTTGAGCCGCGGATGATCGTGATGGAAATCGACGGTAAAGATAATTCAAAATCAGTAGCCCTCATCGGTAAAGGTTTGACATTCGATGCAGGCGGTGTCTCGTTGAAACCTGGCGCTGGCATGGAAGAAATGAAATACGATATGTCGGGTGGAGCTGCAGTCCTGGGCAGCGCGATTTATCTTTCTCAAGTAAAACCCCCTGTGAAGACGATTTGTATTATTGGTGCAACCGATAACTTGATCAGTGCCACGGCGACAAGACCTGGCGATATCGTGGTAGCAATGAATGGTAAAACCATTGAAGTTCAGAACACCGATGCGGAAGGCCGCCTGGTTCTTGCTGACCTCGTGCACTATGCCTCTGTGACGTTCAAACCAGAAATGATGATCGACGTCGCGACTTTAACTGGTGCGGTACTGATGGCTCTAGGGACTGCAGGTGCAGGGCTGATGTCAAATGATGATGCCGTTGCCGCGCACATTCTAAAATCTTCCCAAGAAGTGGGCGAACCGTTCTGGCAGTTACCGTTATGGCCAGAACTTGAAGGCGAAACTAAGGGTGCGACTGCGGACCTCAACAATATTGCAAAATCGAGTGTTAAAGCTGGAACTATTATGGGTTCTAAGATTCAACTCTTAAGAATTTGTTATGACGACTAAGCCTTTATTACTTTTTGATATGGATGGCACATTGCTAGACACGCGGCGAGATATCGCCCGTGCGGCAAATAATGCTCGTAAAGAGCTTGATTTGCCAGCCTTGTCAGTGGAAGAGGTCGTGCGAGCGGTCGGTGACGGTGTTAATCTTTTTGTAAGTCGCGTTACGTTTCCAACCTCGCATCCACGCTTTGATCACGCTAAGGCAGTCTTCATGCGTCATTACGCCGAGAATGTTGTTGGTGAAACTTTGCCGTATGAAGGTATTGAAGATTTATTAGCGACATTGCACGGCCAAGGTATTCCGATGGGTGTTGCAAGCAATAAGCCCTATGCGCTTGTCGATGAATTAGTCCGACATTTTTCATGGCAGAAATATTTCAAAGTTTGGCTAGGCGGGGATTCTGCTCTCCGTGCAAAACCCGCGGCTGATCCGATATGGATGGCATTAGATCGAGCCGGTCTGACTAGAGATCACCGTGTGATTATGATTGGTGATGGACCACAAGATATTCTTGCAGCCCAGTCCGCTGGATGTTTGGCCATCTGGTGCTCCTGGGGTTTTAATCCAACGCCGGTGCAGAGCTATCCATCGACACAGATTGATCACCCTCGTCAGGTACTGCTGCATATAGGAGTTTAAGATGAATCATTGGTGTAAAAAACTATTGATGAGCATATCTTTAAGTTCTTCTTTAGGGGTATTCGCTCAAACGAATCCATTAAAATGTCCGTTGCCCATTGGTATTAAGGAATTGGTTGCCTGTCAGAATAAAGTGATCGAGAGCAAACCGACAAAATCGGCTGCCGTTTCCGATTATATGAATGCCTTGATTGATCACGCTGGCATTGCCTGCACACGAAGTGGTGCTAGTGCACAGCCTGCCTATCCAGCCGAAGGCGATCTCCGATGCTTCTTAGTTTTCAAGACAGGGGCGACACTTTCTGTGAATATCGTGGAAGGAATCAACGACAATCACATTGAAGTTTCAGAACGTGTGCCAAGTACGCCGACCGAGTACGAAGGTGTCCTGCTCGCTCATTTTTATATGACAAAGCCGATTAGCTTCGCTCAGGCGTTGCAGTCACCATCCCTCAGTTTAAATGATCGCGGCCTAAAGTGTGCATTCTGTCATGATACTGTTGGTAATTATCCGATTACGCGTGAAGGTGTCGAGGCGTGGGTGTTGGTTCCTATTAAGCTTAATTCTACCGTTCGCAGAACGATTCCTAGAAATGGACAAGTTCCTCCAGAGGAATTAGCTCAAGTTCTGACTGAACTCTGGGGAGAGCATGGTTGTGCTCAAAAAACAAAACTCTCCGAGACTTGTCGTCGTCTCGAGATCCTTCGCAGTAATTCCCATCTAGTGCCGCTCGACAATCCTGAGTGAGTATTGAAGTAGAGATCCTATTGGTACTTTATCTTGTGGTCTGTGCAGTTTAAGAAAATATTGCCATTAAGCATTAGTCATTTCAGTAGTTTGGACTGCTATCCGAAATGAAGTGAGTGATGTAATGTCCACTTTTTGTGTGCTGATACGTTTGAGATATAGAACACCACGAAAGTCATATATTAACTTTACATTCACACAGAGGATGAATCCCATGAGAATAAGGATCTTAAATATCGCTATGACCGGAGCTCTTCTTGTTCCAGCGAGTGTTGCCTTAACAGAAACCATCGTTTTGAAGAATGGCTCGGTCATTAAAGGTTCGATCGTTCAGATGACCGAGACCGATGTGACAATTGATACCTCAGATATGGGGCAGGTCGTGGTGAAAAGGCGGACGATTCAAAGTATCAATGACGGAGTGGTTTCGACACCTGAAGTCGGTGTTGCACAGCCACCGGTTGTTGCCACTAGCCCAGCTGCGGGTGCGCCGCTTGTGATCAATAACAATAACAACAACAATAATAACAACAGCAACAATAATGCAGTGAGTGCTGCACCTGCCGCCGCAGCCCAGGAAAAACCTACGGATCCTGTGGTGCAGGCCTCTAAAGTTCAGGACCTCGGTGACTCGACGTTGCTTGGTGGACAGTTGTCTTTTGGATACGGTCTTGTGGGTGTTTCAACGCCGGATCGTACAGCGAGGTACAGTGGCGGGCCAGCGATTCATTGGATTCCCCTTAGTTATAGATTTTCTAACGGACTGACTTTATCGGCAGTCGGTGATGGAATTGTGCCGAGTAACAGAGACTCGGTCAAAGGAGACTCAATTCAAATGCTGCATGCCGGTGGTGGACTCGGATGGACTTCAGCTCCGCCACAAGCAGGAAGCAGCGGCGGTGTCTGGGCGATGAACTTAACTTATGGTTACGGAAAAATGATCGTAGAACAAAAGATGACGACATCAACTTGGTCGAGTCAGTATCCACCTACTGAATCATATCCGACATCGACAACTACTGGAGGTCAGCCTTCTCTTAAGCATCAACAGCTCCATGAGGAGGACGGGGTGAAAACTTCCAAGTACGCTTATGAGGGAGATTTGGCAGGCGCTAATATTAGTTATACATATTTTGCGAGTGGGGGAGCCGGTCTCAGCTTAGGTGCTTCCGCATTGAAGGGAAGGCTTTATCCAACAAAAAATAATCCTGTGAATGAGAATTTCTATGATGAGTATAATGCGCCAGAAGCACAGACCAGATCTGTAACCGGTTATATGGCCTATGCTGGCTTAGCGTATCGATTTTAAAGATCACAGTCATGCTAAGCCGCAATCAGCCACTCGACTGCCGGAATCCAGAAGTGTTGACAGAGCTCTATGAGGAGCTTCGTCCCTATGCATTGAAGAAGTGTCAGTATCTTCTCGCAGACATCAATTCTGCGCAAGATATCGTCCAAGATGTTTTTGAAAAGCTCTGGTGTAGCCCGGTTATATTTCCCGATATCGCGTCCGCCTATCAGTGGATTTATAAATCCTGTCACCATGCATCCATAGATCGTTTGCGGACTTCTAAACGTCGCGGTGAACTTTTAGCAATCAATAAGAGCTTGCTGTTCCCAGAACCAAAAACACCTCAAGATCGCCTTGCTAATCGCGAAACACTTGTAAAGGTCTTGGGGCACTTATCTGATCGCGAGGCGATCGTTCTAGCCTATGTTGTGATTGATGGTCTGGCACATCATGAAATTGCAGTTTTGATGGACGTTTCCGTTAAGACGATACAACGCACGATGGTTGCCATGGAACAAAAACTTGCTGGTTTGCGGAGCCAATATTATGAATGACTTTAGGTTGAAAATTGAAAATATAAAAAGTGAAGAAAAATCTACAAATAGCTTGTTGGCGGCTCATCTTGCGATGATCGCGGGTGAGCCAAAAGAATCTCATGCGATAGAGGAAGCAGAAGTAGAGCAGGCTCGCTATTTGAAGTGGCCGCATCTTAATTTGGTAAAACCGCAGCAACGCCAAAGATTCTGGAATCGCAATTATATATTCGGTTCGATGGTTGCGTTGGCTGCGGCCATCGCGTTGATGGTCTTTGTACAACCGAGATCAGATGATGCAAGTATCAAAGGTTCGAGCAAAATATTTGTGCTCTGGGAACATGAAGGTGAGACGAAGATTTTGAATGATTATAAGTCCCTGACTGCAAATGACCGGATCAATATTGAGATCATCGCTGGAGAACCTCTGATAGCATTTATGGGCGTCTTTAATCGCTATGGTAACGGGCTGTCAGAACTTCATAGTATTGAATCAAATGCACTGCGTTTAGCCTCTGGTGTAAGGGCGCATTTTGATACCGCGATTGAGCTGACGACTGAGAATGATGGTGAAGAACTTCTAGTCGTTGCCTGTCAGCGAGATGCATTTCGAGAGAAATTTCCAAATACTACGGAATTTGCTAAGATCTTCTATAAAATGAAACCAGATGCGTCGCTTATGGCGACCATCGCCAAGATTTGTCAGGCTCAGTTTGTGCGGCTGCGTGATTGATGTTGTATATATTGATTTAGGGAGAACTCTTGAAACTATTTATGACGACACATCTAATTCTGACTTGCGTGTTGATGGTCTTCGCATTGCAGGCGCATAGTGAGGTGGTGGTGGTTGCTGCGGGATCCAATCGTTCTATCGATTCCAAAACAAAACCACTTGCGTTCGCATCTCGGGATGCGTCGTCGTTTGCAGATACTATGATCAAAGTCGGCGCTGTACCTGCATCTATGGTTCAGTTGGCTCAGAATCCCAGTTTAGAAGAGTTCGAAAAAAAGCTTAAAAACAGCCTTATCTTGCTTAAATCAAGCGTCAATCAAACATCAAATAAATTTATCTTCTTCTTTTCGGGCCATGCTGACGAAAGGGGATTGCATTTTCGAGATGGATTTTTTAGCAAAGAATCTCTCGATCGAGTTGTTGCGCAGCTTCCTGCCAAAACTAAAGTACTAATCATCGACAGCTGCTTTGCTGGTTTGTTATCGAATAAGGGAATTAAAAACACGGTAGGATTTGGATCGCCGAAATTAAATTTTGATGAACCCTCAGGTTCGATTTATTTGACAGCATCTTCGGCTAGTGAATTTGCCTATGAAAGTCAGAAACTTGGTGGCGGGTTATTTTCGACAAATATTATGAATGGCCTAAGGGGTAAGGCGGACTCGAACGCTGACGGCGTTGTTACGGCGACTGAACTGTATGAGTATGCATTCCGCGAGACCCGTCTGACGAGTCGCATTGTCTCAATCCCTGGGGAACAAAGTCCCGAGTTTGTCTCCAACCTTCAAGGTCGCGGAGCGGTAGCTCTGACATTTCCGATGATGGCCCAGGGAACGGTCCGGATGGCTTCCGATATGCGCGGTAAAATTAATCTTTATGCCGCAAAAGGCATTAAAACTTTTGAACACACAAAACTGGGTGGCGTCGATGATACGATTCTCTTACCAACGGGGGATTATAAAATCGAAGTGATCGATGGTTTGAGGAGAGGAACAGGTGATGTGCGTGTTGCGTCGACCTCTACCGCTTTACTTACCAAAGACGATATTATTTGGAATACGGGTGTGGATTCGTCCATGGTCCGGTCGAGAGGTGTTTCGATGGAAAGTCAGATCGGAGCAAATCGAGTAGTTCAGAGACGAATCGGTTTTGCAGCCGGCGCAGCAGGCGGAGTGGAACGATCCGAAGTTGCAGCAAGCATGTTCACAGAATCCAATCAGGGTTGGTTGTGGCCGGTTTTGAGTGCTGAATTTGGGGTAACTATAACTGAGACTAAAGATTTATCTAAGACAGATTATTATTCTCAGAATCGAGATAGAATAATGTCTACTGCTGGTGCCATGTTAGGAGTTGGCATGCCATTATGGACGAATCATGCAAAATCAATATCAGTGCATAACGTTGTCTCTTTGGGAGCTAAGCTTTTAAAACTTTCGGTTCTTAGAGATGACGATGGATTGTCCACGAGCGATGAGATGTCGGCGGTGATCCGCGATGAAATTAGAGTTTCTCTTTTCTCAGGAAGGATGTTTTTCTCTGTTGGGGGTGAAAAATACTCCGCCGTAGTTGAGCAAAACGCCGGTCATTTCTTAACATCAAAGCTTGGTTATGTGTTTTCGCTTTAAGATTGATATTCCTTATTATATCGACTGAATTTTCTATCC
>CAZUYQ010000111.1:0-8521 GCA_964624705.1 uncultured Polynucleobacter sp. | reverse complement strand
CATCCTATCTTTTCGTCCGCTATAGCGTCGTGTTCACAGCAGGTGAACACGAAGTTGGATGCCTCACTTACGAAGTACCGATCTTGATCGATAGAGTGAATATAGGAAGCAAATGTTGCTTCTAAAATATTCAACCTAATGATCAGGAGTTTTTTATGAACACAGTTTCCGTCGTTTCAAAATCATTCTCGCAATTTGGTTCTCTCGTCACTTTAGTCGCAGCACTCAGCCTCGCTGGTTGTGATAGCAGAACTTCGAAGTCCCTGTGCGCCGAACATAGCGGTCCTATTGAAGGACTAACTGGTATCTATGAAGCGAATTTTCGCAATGACACAACTTTTGGTGTTGAATCGATGAAAGTGCGAATTGTTCCTGACGACAAAGGCATGGCGCAAATGAAGACCAGCAACGGTCGAGATGAAGGAGAGATAACGACCCAGATTTGTAATCTTAATGGTGCCTATATTATGGAGACCGAAGATAAGAAATTTGGCGGTTTTACTCACGCTCGTATGTATATCAGCCAAGTTGGAATCCACGTCGCACCGGTGCTTTTTGACAAGGTGGCGCTGGATGGCCATCAGATTCCTAATAAGGTTGTCGTGATTCCCGCTATTCTGAGACAAGCGATTGGTGATCTTGTCAGTGACAAACTAGAACAACTTGCATCGCGTGTATTCGATGCTGAGGACGAAAAAGCTCTATATATCGACAATGCGAATGTGCCAGCGGCTATTTTGCTACAACACGGAAAACCAAGCTCGGTAGGTTTTACGATATTCCGTAAATAATCGAGTCCATCTAACCTTAAACACATTCACACGCTTTGGAGCAATGTCATGCAGTCAATTCCTCTAATTATTTTAATCGCGATCCTATCATTGTCGGGTTGCCGAACCGTCGAGGTTCCTCTTGGAGCGGTTATGGTGGGAAGACCTCACACCCTTGGTAGTAAGGCTGGGATTAGAGGAACCGTCGGCACAGTGCAAACTCCTAAAGTCCAGGGCGTAGTTGATGAGGTCGTAGATACGGAGGGCAAGGTCATCAATCCGCTTGGTGTCGATAGCACGAGCGATTCACGGTTGACCCTGCCCTTGGTCGAGCTTGGTGTTGGATTTGCCAATAAATTTGAGATTGGGTTGAGTACCAACCGAGGTTTCAATGGCATGGTGGATGTCTATCGCGGTGATCTATGGACGGTTTCTTTGTCAGCTGCGAGCATGCACACGAGTGTTTCGTCCGGGAAGAAAACGGATGATCAAAAAACAGAAGAAGAGAACGAAGCAGAAAAAACGAAAACAGGCGATACGTTTAAATCTTTGGACGATATATCCGGCAAGGCACGTAACACGAATCTAACGTTGCTTACTTCTGTACGCATGGGAAACCAAGTTTGGGCGCAGTTAAGCCTTTACGGTGGTGTTGGTATCAATAAATTTGCGGTCGAGATTACTGACAATGATACTGTTGTTACCAAGACAAAATCTCAGTATGCGCCCTCTGCACTCATCGGAATTCAAGGAAAGTTAACTATTTTTGAAATTTCCGCAGAGGCAGCGATGATAAAGATTCGCGAACGCGATAACCGAGATCACTACATTCATCTGGCGCTTGTATCCGCGACGACTCGTTTTGACTGGTTCTAAGATGATCGATTGAGTGGTTAGCGAAATATAAATGAAATGACAATTGTATCAGTTAGTTATGTTTAGGTAGATCCTGCCGGGTGTCTGTTTCGTGGTAAAATAAAGCCCAGACAACTCACCACTTTACACAGGATCAATTGCGATGCGGCCAGATATTCGCAAATTTGAGGATTACCGCCTTTTTCTGCGGGAATACATTCAGTGGATGGGCAGCGACAATCGTAAGTACAGCTTGCGATGGGTTGCGGAGCGTGCGGGATTTAGCTCACCATCGATGTTATCGATGGTGATATCTGGTCAAAGGGCCTTGCCAAGAGATAAGGTTGCGGGATTAACAACAGCACTCAAATTGCTATCAGATGAAGCAGATTGTTTTAGATTAGTTTTCGAAATGCAGCAAACGGACGATCCCAAAGAACGATCTCGTCTTGAGAAACAGATGATTCAAGACCACCGTGGTGGTCTCTTCCAGGATCCCAGTGAAGATGGTTATGAAGTTTTTAAAAAATGGTACCTACCCGCAATTCGTGAGCTTGTAGCGTTAAAACATTTTCGCTGTGATCCGTTCTGGATCGCCGGGCAATTAGGAATAACTCCCTTTGAAGCGCGCGATGGTCTTGCATTACTACTTGAGGCGGGACTTGTCCGTGACGACAAGGGTGTTTTCTCTAGATCTGTCCCCAGTGTGCAGCCACGCGGACCCATGCCAAAGGGTCTTATTGATGAATTTAATCGCCAGTATGCTAGTCGGGGATCAGAGGCCATCTCTCTGCCAAGAGATCAGCGCTATTTTAACGCTCTTACCATTGCGGTTTCGAAAGCAGCGTTCGCAAAGATACCAGAGATCTTGTCTAGACTGATCGCCGAAGTCGATATGCTGGCCGAGGCAGATCCGAATCGCGATGATGTTGCAGTATTGAATGTTCAATTCTACTCGCTCACAGCAAAACAAGTTGCGAGCACTGATATTACGAAGAGCGAGCATAGGGAGAGTTTTGCAAATGAGTAAGAATAGAATCATGTCGATTTTCACAATCTTTCTTGCTTCATATTCATTTTGCGCAGTCGCCGCAGCCAATGCTCCAAAATCGCCGCGCACTGGTATTGCTGGTGGCAATCATATGATGAACTCCGATTTTGACTTTAAACTCACGGTGCCGAATGGCTGGGGCGAGGAAAAATCTCCAAGTAATCGAGAAGCGCTACCGGTTGAAACTTGGCGCATTTCTAATATCCAGGAGGCCGGTCCTACAAATACCTCCAGGATGCAGGTGGAATTTTATTCCACGATCGAAGCAAAGGATATTCAGGCACTGCGAACTTATGTCGAAACAAAGTATCCAGAACATAAATGGACCGATTATGTAGACTCGCGGCTAGCGGGTTTACGTTCTAATGAGACCCCAGATCCGACAGACACAAGAGCGAAAATCGGACATCTCTACTATTTTATGGATCGCAATATGATTGTTGGGATTCACTGGCGCCGACATCCTGATGCAAACGGTGATCACGGTATATCCGAGCTATTGCTATCGATGGACCGCAGAACTGCACCGCCTATTTTACGTTCCATTAATTATTCGCACCTAGGACCTTTGAAGCCCGGAGACCCACTATGCATTTACCTAAATGTGGATGATTTAAAAAGTAGCTTTCAGTCAAGTTCATTAGAGAATTTGAATATTGCGGGCCTCCCGAAGGGCTTCATCTGGCATGATGTTAATTGGGATGAGACGCATGCCCGTTTTAATGTTTGTTTTAAGGTGCCGAAGGCGATTCGTTACAGCTCAGATCTGATGGTTAGTTATCTATATCTTTCCAATGAGCGAGACCGCTCACTCACGTGTCGTTTTGAGGCCCCTTCGACGCAGTTACGCTGCGATACTTGGTTACCCACTGTCTATCCGGTAGAGCAGATTCCACCAGTTGTTGAGAATACTAACCCTGATCGGCAAGCACCTGAGATTGATATGATAGAGATCGAGCAAGGAGCCGAGAAAGTAACGCTAAAAATTCAGGCTCGTGATGCATCTGGTATCATGGGCGGATGGCTGAAGCTCCAACAGATTCCAGGCGAGAGTTCAGATATATTTATTGCGCCATGGCAACTGCAGAACGGTCAATTTGATATTGACCTAACGCGTCAATCGACAAGCGGCACCAGAAGAGTGGCTACAATTGCACTAAGAGATCTGAATGGGCTGGCCGCTGCTTATGTGGATTGCAATCTAGTTCAACCAGAGAACGCGGAAAAGACGTGTCGTCCAGGATTCTATGCTCGATGTGTGGATGGCAAAGTATGTGAATCTACTAATTTGCCAATTGTTGAGTATTTCTCATCGAGAAGACGATAAATAACGACTTTTTTTGGAGCGTATATGTTAAGACCAGTTGATAATTTGCTAAATAAAATGAGTGTATTCATAATCTTTCTCACATTTCAGGGATGTGCTCAACTAAGCATGACCAAACCATTATGTGGACCTGAAAGTTTTGATCAAAGGCCGCTGGCTTCTCTCCCTGATATCGCTATTGGTTGCTATGAGGCGCCTAATGGTGAAATTTCGAATATCGGGTTTACACTGAGCAATATTTTCTCGGCGAAAATTTATACCAAGTCTTATGTCTTTCTTAGTAAAAATTCTGCAGGCACCATCGAAGTTTTCTCGAATCAAGGATTGCCTGATCATATACGATCTAAGGCGACCCGTGAAGGAACCACGGAATCTCTTATGTGGTGCGAAGTTCCTGGAAAATTTGCAAATCAAAATTCTCGTCTACTAATATTAAATGAAGAAGGATGGTACAAATTTAACGAGTTCAAATATGAACCGGAAAATCAGATTTTGGTCATATCTTCCTACCAGCCGTCGATCGCACATCTTAAAGAAAGTGGTTTACCTTATGTTGTATCGCCACAGCTGAGTTCTTACAGTTACTCGAAGAATATTTATCCTAAAGAAGAGATCTTCAGTTCAAATATTGGGATGGTTTTGATTGATAATAGTCATATTTCGCCGGACCAGCTTTTTGAAAAGCTGGACTATTCTAGAAGTATCTTTCACTTTGAGTTGCGAAAAGTTGATAAAAGCTTCTGCGATCAGCACGCAAAAAATAAAATTTTATAAGGGAACTCAACCATGCACATTCAGTGGCTCGCGCTCTGTGTTTTGCTATCTCTCACCACTTGTAAGACCGCGAGTAAATCGTCGGAGGCGAGTTCAAGTCAAAGTGGGATGAACACTTCGAGCAATTTTACCCCGTCAAAACCAGCAAAATTAGAGATGTGTGCCGCAATTCGTGGTAACGGCAATTATGTTTTTGCGCACTGGGGAGCTCTTGCGAGAGTGCTTGAAAGCTACGGCCCGATAGATGGTCTAGCGGGCGGCAGTAGTGCAAGTGCGACGTCGTTCTTGTATGAAAGTGTTTATATGAACCCCGCAGTCTGGGATTGTACGCCGTCATTCGGTCGATGTACCGAGCGACAAGCGGCATTGCGTATGGCATTCTTGATGAAGTCGATGCGAGATTTCGTTGCGGTCCTGGGTGATCGTGTTGATTTTGGTGCAGCGGCTCAGGCAGTTCCGAAGTTAATTGAGAGATTCAAAGACAAAGAATTCCTAGCGGCAGTTTCTTCCGGAGATTTATACAAAGGCATCTCAGCTGGACATAGAATTTTGAGCTCTCCCGAACTTGGTGGAGTTATAGATAAGAAGATCCTGGGCCGCTTAAAGGAAGCACTGACTGATAGTTCCAAACGCAAACTCGTATTTGCCGAGCTCAAAGGTGCGGTCGCCGCGCTGAGTTGGAATTCAGATGATCCTGCCATTCTGATTCAACGGGGCCTTATTGATTTTAATGAACTGACCAAGCGTATAGGTATTGCCGGTGATTTTTATGCCGGTAAAGATCCCGAGACTGTAGCGCAAACTAAGCGGCTTTTAGACGCCTGTACTAATAAATCAGAAGGTGTTCAATGGCGTGAGATTGTTTCCCTCCCGGGCCCGCAAGAACTTGTTTCGAAGCCACGCAATTCCATCAATCCATGGGCAGTGCCAGAGCTAGAAACGAAGAAACAAACTTGTGGTGACTATTATAAAACCACACTGAATAGCTTTTTTGATCGTTTTAATAAGGCAAATGTTGAACCCAAACGCTTATCAGACCCGGTCGGAGGCATGATTCCAACCCTAGCCGCCACCTCGATTTTTAAGGATGTCGAGGCAGATAACTATCTTAAGCATATTTATTTACTTTATATGAATGGTGACCCTTATAAGCGCGGTTTCTCGAGCGACTGGATTCGTTTTGGTTACTGGGGCGCTCAAGCTGATCTCGATAAAGTGTCGCAGAATCAAAAAGGGTTCGATGATATTAAAACCGAACGTTTTGAGTCTCTTGGCCAGGTTCAATGGGGAGAAGCACTCCGAGTAGGTCCTCAGGAACCAGGGCTCGGCAGCGTTCTTTGTAACACGGAGCAGGGTACAACTAGTAAACGCGGTAAATGGGATTCGTATAGCAACTTACCGGAAGGGCAAAAATGTCTTCGCTGGTCCCTCGGTGCATGGTCAGATCTCTATCCTGTTCAAGCCTTAAAAAATCTTGGCTGCGAACGCGTGGTCTATGTGACGCGTCGTGATGACGAGGGGGATTTTATTCGCGGTGTGGTAAAGCTTTTAACAAAGGATGATGCTGAGTGGCAGGTGACCGATAGAGAAATGTTTGATTTAGATGTTCCTACCAGCGCTGCAGCACGTGGGTTGGCATCTGCAGATGCAACGGTATGTAGCGATTGGAACGTGATTGATGCGACCCAGCTAGATTGCTTAGGCAATGATTCCTATCGTGCACCAGTTCAAACAAAAGATGAATTTTTCTT
The DNA here is from genome assembly GCA_964624705.1 of uncultured Polynucleobacter sp. GTDB lineage: Bacteria > Bdellovibrionota_B > Oligoflexia > Oligoflexales > RGVZ01 > CAMDKS01. The sequence goes on along the minus strand of CAZUYQ010000111.1, from coordinate 1,993 downwards.
GTCGCTTCATGGCGCGGGTGAACGGGGTAAACGCCTGAAGGATGGTGGTTTTAAAATTTATGAGAAAGCCCAATCAGGCCCGCCAATTCGTGGATGTATGCCCGGCGCCGTAAAGCCCGCAACACCCGAAAAGAGAGCAAATCCCTGCCTTCGATATTGATTTAGGATCATAGGAACTAAGCTTTTTTTCGGGAATGTGGACGTGTCGCATTATCTTCGCGCATTGAGGACAGATCTCCCTGCCATATTCCACTACCAGCAAGTGCAAACATCTTTTTAACGTTTGCCGAACGTACTATTTCCAAGAGCGCTGCATTTACAGTTTCAGACATAGTTGAGGTCTCTAGTTCTGCTTGGGCTTGTTTCAAGAGTATTTCATCTAAAATTAGATTTGTTCTTTTCATGGTATCTCCTTGGTCTGATCGCCGTACACATAAACTGTGCATTTTATGTGTACGGCGATCAAGGGAATAGATAACCATTTGAATTGACGCCCAATTTTCTGTTAACAACGCTAACACTGGGAGTCTATTTAGACCAGTAGGCCTTCTGCAGTGCATCCAAATGCTGCTGCTGAAGATGACCGCGACGACTGCACATGAGGTTTGTGGTATCGATCTGGTAATTGATCATAACTTTGCGTTCCGAGTCATAGTATTCGATATAACAATCAGGGAAGCCAATCACGTGACCAAATTCATGACGAATGGTCCACTTGCTTGTGTACTCTTGAATATTCCGATTGGCGTCCATGGTGATATGGCTTGCACCGAGTCCGTCGACGTGGGGTGTGGCGCCAGCTTCAAATGTTACGTAGGCAGCACCTGCACTTTGAGTCGAGAAATCGAGCGAAAGTTGAAAGTCGCCAAATTTCCATTCGTCTTCGATATTGTCGCGTAACCAATTTTCAACGTCTTTTCGTTCTGGCTTTTTAAATGGTAGAACAAATGAATTTGGTGAGGAAGTATCGTATTGGGCATCTTGGCGCGGATTTTGGACGGCGAAGAAACCGTTATAAAGCTTACGAGATGCGACAACATACTTATCGTAGAATGGCTTAATATTAGTTCCATTATTAACAGCATTTGCTAGTTGTTGACGGCAACTGCTGAGTGATATTTTTGAATTAGTACACATATTGACTAACCACGGAGATAGTTTATTACGGACCTCTTCAGATTGCTCTTTCCACCGAGTGAGCTTATCGTTGAGATTGGCTTCACGAGACAAGAAGTGATATCCGCGGACGTCTTTTTGAGCCATGGAAGAATATTGCCAGAGTGCAGGTTCCTGCAATAACCATCGACTTGCCGATTGATAGACGCGGTCAAGATCTAATGCATATTTTAAAAATGTTTGGTCATCTAAGAGAACAGTTAAGGGAAGATCTGCAGTTCCAAATAAAACGCCAGACATTTCTGACGGAAGCACCGCTTTAAGAGCATTGTAGTTTGCGGTAACGATTTCGCGATTGGATTCTTTTGGATTATCGATAGGGTAGGCGATTTGATTTTCAGGAGTCGACAATTCGAGCTTACTTTCGGGGGGGCGATGCGAATTGATAGCATCGATCCATTGCAGATTTCTTTTGCCAACTTTCAGGATATCACTTAAGGGGTCGCGGGTCTGAATTGTTGGTGCAGTATGAGAGCGTTCAAGTCGCTCCCATAGTGCTAAATACTCGCGGCCCTCCATATCTGGGTCTAGGTGCATATCGATAATTGACTCTGCGGTGGCCGTATAACTAGTGACACTGATAAATAATGCGCAAATTAGACGTGTTTGCCGTACCTTATGGATGGACATAGAGCATCTCCCGAGAAATTAATAATTGTGTGTTTCGATTAAAATAATAGCATATTTATAGGTTAGAGTCGAAATAGGAAAAGATTTAGGACACAGAACGAAACCGAAATAGAAAAAGATTTAGGACACAGAACGAAACCAAAATAGGGGGCGAAATTCAATGAATTTCGACCCCTATTTTGGTTTC
>CAZUYQ010000110.1:0-17284 GCA_964624705.1 uncultured Polynucleobacter sp. | reverse complement strand
ATTCAACATTTGATCTGCAAACATTGAAAGAGAAAGGGACTGGTTTTCAAGGATCACATCTAGTGGTTTTAGAAGATTACGTTGTGGAGAACGTTCCTGGAATTGGCAGCTTAGGAGAGGGGGAGTTGTCTCCTGAATTAAAAGCGCAAGCTCTCAATGGCGATGTGGTGTACTTCAAAGCAAAAAATAGCTGGGGCACAAATCGCCCTGAGCGGGGCCTTACAGATGGGTATACCGCCTTTCGAATCGACTATCTCAACGCGAATCTACCTTGGTCCATCGATCCGTGGGTAACCGACCCGGAGAAAGCAAATTGGTATACCGCTTTGAATGGATTTATCCTGCCAGCGGGTTACTAACTCGTATTTCTCTGTACCAATCCTGTTTTAGATCAAATAATATGGTGAAGCAAAGATGTATAAATTATGAACGCTAGCTCCGACGTCGGAGGTAATGATTAAAAAACTCCCAAATCCTGGAGACGGGGTTTGGGAGTTTAATAAATCAGTCCTCATAAAGCTCGACGCTGGTACCGCGGCACAAACATTGACCCTATGCATTCGGAAACTTAGCATGACAAAATCATTGGACGTTCGCTGGCTTCAAAGATTTGAAAACTTCACGAAAGCGCTCGATTCATTTCGATCTGCTATAGATCTGGCCAATCAACGCGATCTTTCGGATTTGGAAAAACAAGGACTCATTCAATCCTTTGAATTCTGTCATGAACTCGCATGGAACACCGTTAAAGATTTTCTTGATCATCAAGGAATCACCGGTGTATTGGGCTCACGAGATGCTATGCGTAAAGCATTTTCCGAGGGGTTAATTAGCCATGGCGAAGAATGGATGGATATGATTGAAAGCAGAAATCTCTCTTCCCACACTTACAATAAAAAAGTCGCTGAGGACATCGTTCATAAAATTCGCAGCTCTTATAGTCAACGTTTTGAAGAATTATTCACAAAACTGCAAAGTTTATCTAAATGAATCAGAGCTCAAAATTTGGATTATCGGACCGTGATTTAACGAAGATCACTGATTTACTTCGCTCTGTAAGCGATATTCAGCTAGCTAAAATCTTTGGCTCCAGGGCGAAGGGAAACTACCGCGAAGGCTCAGATATCGATATTGCGATCGAAGCGCCGACGATGGACCATACTCAATATTTACGACTGCGCACGAAATTGGATGATTTGATGTTACCCTACAAGATTGATTTGGTCGTCATGCATCAAATTGACAACGAAGCACTCATTGAGCACATTACTCGTGTCGGTGTTCGGCTTTGGTAAGAGCTCAGACAGATAAAAACTGATGAACTCGCGAAGCGAAAGGATTTTTTCCTAGTGTTTGCACACCAGGCTGCCAGACACCCATTCACGGCACTCTGTCATACTGCTCCGATCTCTAAAGCTCTCAATAGATCTGCAACGGTCGTGGTAGCAAGGTCCTTATATTGTTATATAATATTAATAAAATTGATAATACAAAGACCCCTTTGGGGCTCAGATAGCAGGGGCCTATCTTCGAGGCAATTTTTGCCTATAGAAATCCTTATTTATGCCGATGGGTATCTATCGGAGGATAAGGTGCCATGGATGGAAGGCTCATAGTTATCGCTTTTTTTGTAATGTCGTTGCCGGCTTGGGGGCAATCCACAAGCCCAACGGCACAAACGACTCTTGATCCTGCGCCGTGGGTTTCACCTCGGGCAAGTGGCATGGGTGGCGCGCTAAGTACTTCGGCTGACAATATGGATGCTCTGTACTTCAATCCGGCCGGTATTGGTGGTCAGATTTATGGTGGGAAACCTGATAAAACAGCGTTTGTTCAACAAGTCATTTTCCCTAGCCTCGGCATGACCATGAACGACAATGCTTCTAAATTAAATAATGAATTTTCTTCGTCAGGTGCAAAGACCAACGCGAATACCGGTGCTATGGTGGTTAAAGATCATCAGGGCGAACGTCAGTATGCCCGGGGATCTTTTGTACCAGTCGGGCTATTTTTAGGACGTTTAGCCGTTGTTCCTGTCATTGATCATCAAATTGCTGCAGTCCCACAGAATACCGATAATAGTGATGTCGAGCTAAAATACAGGTCGTTCTCTGGTGCACTGATCGGTTCCTCTGTGTCCGATCCTAAGGGTTTCTTGTCACTGGGTGCCTCGATGCAAGTGGGTACGATTAGCGAGACTTCCGGCACGATTCACTATGTAGACTTGGTCGATGTCGAGAAACGAGCTGCATTTTTAAGCGAAAACGAAAAGACCTATCAGGCAAGCGGGATCAACGTCGGTATGATCGTGCGTGCACCAAATAAATGGAGCCCGAGTTTAGCCGTAGTTGCTCGTGATATGGGCAATACTAAGAATGCTGCACAAAAAGGTGCAGATACTCCTTTGGTGACCCAGGAAGATCTCACAGCAGGCTTTGGATTATCCCCGCAGCTTGGTAAATGGGGGCATTTTAACCTTACGGTTGAAAGTGGATATCTAACCGACAAACATACGGCTGCCCATAAGAAGATTCGCGCTGGGGCCGAACTGTTATTTGGCGGTCGAAATAGTCGTTCGACGCTTGGTCTCCGCGCAGGCGGCAATAGTGCGGGAGCCTCTTACGGTGCCCATCTTAATATTGGCCTTATCGGAGTGGAAGTATCGAGTCACGCGGTTGATATTGGTATTGATAATGAACGTGTGATTGAACGTCGCACTTCCGCTTCAGCGTACGTGGATGTTGCAAGTTTCTAGTCTGTGATGAGTAGAGCTTGTCCGGTCGCTCAGTCCTCTATACAATTCTAGCCTATGCTTAAAATCGACAGGCTCGGATTTTCATTTGGTACAAGATCCTTATTTCGCGATGTTTCGTTCGAAGTAAAGAGGAGTGAGATTGTGCGTCTTGCAGGACCAAATGGTTCCGGTAAAAGCACGCTACTTTCACTTATTGCTGGGCTTATGGATGGCGCATCTGGCGACATTATTTTCGAAGGTGACCAAGACCCCCGTCAATGGTCGGCGTGGTTACCAGCAGATGCCAATGCTTTAAATCCCAATTTAACTGCTGCCGCAAATTTACAATTTTGGCAGGACCTTCGCGGTAAAACGACCGATGTTACAGCATTAGAATCCACATTGAATTACTGGGGATTAAAGGGACGCTATATTCAACATCATTTGCCGGTTGGATTATTTTCAACGGGCATGAAACGCCGACTTGCATTATCACGTCTCGATCTTTCGGATACGAAATTATGGCTACTCGATGAACCATTGTTCGGGTTGGATGATGCCGCGTGTAAAAAGTTTCGTGAACGATTGATCATGCATCTTAATAATAACGGGGCTGCGGTCGTTATCACTCATGATGAACGGATCGTCGAGGGAATTGCGACTAAGACGGTCGCTTTGGGAGATGCGTTATGACTCGCATCGCGGCGTTCTGGACGTTGGTTAAGCATTTTATGCGAACTGAATTCGCGGCCATGGAAAGGCTTTTAACTCCACTTTTTTTTGGCGCAATCGTTCTACTACTGTTTGCATTTACTATTCCTGAGCCGCCTCCAGAACTCCGAATCCGTATGTTCGTTGCTCAAGCGCTTGTAAGCACTTTCTTTGCGCTTCAAATTACATTGTCGAGAGCATTCGAGACAGAATCTCAGGACCGCGTTTTTGATATGATTCGTACGCAACCCATAGATGCAGTTGCATTTATTTTTGCAAAATTTTTTCATGTATTGTTGGTCGGTGGCTCGACGCTGATTATGACTTCGGTGTTTTCGATCGTTCTACAAGGTCAGCCGATTGAGCTATTTTCGGACGGTATACTCTGGGGATTTGGTTTTATGATGCTTGCCGGGCTGAGCGGGCTAGGGGTTTTACTTGCAGCCATTACACTAAGAGCCCAGGCACGCCAGATTTTATTTCCGCTGCTTTATTTTCCTTTAAGCACTCCAGTACTCATAGCATCATCCGAAGGGCTCTGTCGATGGATGGAGCGGCCAGTCTGGGACGAGACGATTCGTGGGTGGTTCATTATGTTGGCGGCTTTTGACGTGATTTACATCACGTTGACGGTCCTTTTAGGGGCGGATACGGTTGTTTCTGAGTCATAATTGCCATAAAACTCTATAGAACCATCCATTCACCTCGGATATACTCGCCCCAATCATCAGAGTCTGTACTTTTTTGGAGCGAATTCATTCATGTCCAAATTTTCTCAAATCACTGGTTTTTTACTAGCCGCATTATTGCTAGTTCACTGGGCGCTTGCCTGGTTGTGGGTACCCGTCGATCAGATGCAAGGTGAAGTTTACCGTATTATTTATCTGCATGTTCCTGCTGCCTTTGCGGCGTTTTTTTCTGCAGCAATTTTATTGGGTGCAAGTATTGCCGCTCTTCGCTCGCGTAGTGAACGTGCATTGCAGTGGTCTAAAGCTGCTACCGAAGTCGGTTTGATTTTTACTCTTCTTACGCTTGCGACGGGTTCGATTTGGGGTAAACCAACCTGGGGAACCTGGTGGACATGGGATGCTCGTTTGACCACGACGCTCCTGCTTGGCTTGTTATATTGTGGGTGGTTGTTGCTCTATAGCTCCTTACCTGCAGGCGCAACACGTATTCGCGGATGTTCTATTCTAGGTATTATGATCGCGGCCGACGTGCCGATTATTTATAAGAGTGTGACTTGGTGGCGAACCTTACATCAGCCACAAACCATTCTGCGACCAGGTGGGGGTGCCACCATGGAGCCAGAGATGCTGGCTGTGTTGTTGTCAGGAATTGGACTTATGGTTTTTGTTTCGTGGTGGATGATCGCGCAACGGCGCATTAATATTCAGTTACAGAACGAGCTCGAACAAAAAAGCTTGGCGGAGGTTGCATAATGTACGGTGAAGCCACAGATCCCATGCCGTTTTTGCTGGCGTCTTATCTACTCGGTTTTGTCTTAATTTTAGGATATAGCGGCTGGCTTTACATTCAACGCAGACAAGTTCAACGCTATCTTGCGGCTATTCAAAATGACTCGCGAAAGATATGAGGGTGAAACATGACATCAGCTCGTAAACAGACTCGTGCGAAGTCAACTCGGTGGATGATTGGGATTGGCGCTATCGCTGCGGCAGTCATCGTACTTGCGCTCACACAAATTTCTACGAATGTGGTTTATTTTTTTACTCCTGATGAAGCGATGGCAAAAGCTTCAGAGATTAAAGATCAAACCATTAAAGTTGGTGGCATGGTAGTTCCAGGAAGTGTCGACTGGAAGGCTCAAGATCTTAGTTTGGCATTTACGATCACGGATCTAAAAGGCCATGATATTCGTGTCAGTCATAAGGGAACGCCTCCTGATATGTTCAAAGAAGGACAGGGAGTCGTTGTTGAAGGTCTGATTGCAGCAGATGGTAAATCGATGCTGTCTCATAAACTGATGGTAAAGCATTCGGAAGAATATAAAAAACAGGGCGATCATTCTAAAAGCATCGATAAAGAACTCATCGAAAAATCGATGTTTAAAAATTAATAGAGATTCTTCTCTGATGCGCGATTTTCAGAATGACGGAAGAGGACGAGAATGACAAATCAATCGAAACGAAAAAAACATATTTGGATTTCTGCGGTTATTCTCGGTAGCGTCTTGCTCCTTGTCGGCCTTCTGACAAAGGGCTTGACGTTAAACCCACAGAATGTCACGTCAAATCTCATTGGCAAGCCTGCAATGGATTTTTCGACTGAGTTGTTGCAAGGGGCAAGTTGGATTGGCAAGGGTGACGGGAAATTAATTCGTTTGGAAGACCTTCGCGGCAAACCAGTTATTTTAAACTTCTGGGCGAGTTGGTGCGTCAGTTGCCGTGAAGAGGCTCAATACTTTGAAGCGTTTTGGCAGCGTCATCGGGAAGAAGGGATTATTGTGGTCGGAATTGCGATCCAAGATACGGTCGAAGCAGCAAATCAATTCGCTAAAATGTTTGGTAAGACGTATCCGCTTGGACTTGATAATTCAGGTAAGGCTAGTATTGATTACGGTGTTTATGGCGTGCCGGAAACCTTCTTTATCGATCGTAGCGGTATCATCCGTCATAAAGAAACTGGCCCGATGTCGGTGGAGTTACTCGAGTCGAAATTACCGCTGATTCAATAAAAGAAATAGAATTCTAGCTTGTTGTTTCTAACCAGCCGGTTTTATCTAAAACAAAACCAAGGGTATAAGCAGCGACGATAAGCGGCGCAATCAATGCAATAAAAATGAAGATCGGCAAAAATTCAATGAAGTCCTGAGTATTGCCGATATCGAAATCTTCTTTTGAGAAAAGCACGTGTGCCCCCTAATTCAACAGCTGAGTGAGCTAAAATAAGATATTAGTAATTTAGCCGATTTTACCCAAAAGTTGCAACTGTGATCCTGACGCGTCATCTCGAAGCCTCGTCTGGCGAAGGATCTGATTTACGATTTCGTTAGTTGCCGGTCACGCTTGTGGCATCACTCCGTACCACGATCGCTGGATAACCGGTGACTTTGTCCAATGTTTGAGCAGACGCAAAATAAGAATAGGTTTGACCGGACTGCATGATGTTGCTTGGAATGACAAACGTTCTTGTACTGCCAGAGACGGCTGGTCCTTCGTAGACAACTCGACCGCTGCTATTTGCAACGCTCACGACCCAAACAAATCCGCTGACACTGCTACCAAAAGGATCGCCGGCAAGCGTCACAGTGCGAGTTGTTGCATCATAAGATGTTGTCGGAATAGCGGGTGTGAGAGGAGGGAACAAATAAGGATACTCGGCCGTAAATGCGTCGGCACCGGTGCCCATTGCCAGTTGAAAGAAGACAACTTGATTGCCGCGAGGTGATTTGCCGGAGGCAAGTGCTACAGTTCGCGCATAGATGCCGTCACCACTGGCGCCATCGTCATTGGCACCATCATCGACTAAGCTGAGGTCCCAACTTCCACCAGAAGTGAGGTCTGTTTTAATATACGTGCTGCTGTCGAGCAATGACTTCGCGCCGCGAATTTTAACAGAAGTTGGCGCGATAGAATCTCGGACCTTAGTTACAAATCGAACTGTTGAGCCCGTTGAGCTCACTATATATTGAGCTGCAACATACTCAACTCCCACAGCAAAATGTTGCGGGCTTACGCGTTCTTGATTGTCGGCAATTTTGTTACTGTTGGCATCGGCGTCTAATGCATCGATAATTCCGTCACCATTGCTATCACTGTCGATAACATTGGGCAAACCGTCACCATCCATATCGCTGTCAGATTCATTGATAAGACCGTCTTTATCGGTATCCACGGTAGAAAGACCAAAACCACTAAGATCTAGGTTGTCAAGAGCCAGTGAGGCCATACCGTCAGGAACGCCATCGCCATCTGTATCCGTTGTATTTTGACTTTGAATCGTAATGGCGTCGGTCGATTGAAAATTAATAACGCTGCCTTTTTGCACGATGCGTGGCAGTATTGTTTTGTTTAAGGTGAAATATTGTTTTACCGTATTTGCCGTCAACGAAGGCAGCGAGATAACAGATTGCACAAGAAAATCCGGTGATAATAAATAGGCGGTCTGCACTGCAGCTAAAGACACTTTTGAAAATTTGAGATTTCCACTTGCGTCACCAACGGCAACTCTTGCCGTTCCTGAATCTCTCTCGAGTAAGGTGACGACCCAGTCCTCCATTTGTGCCTGCGAGCCAGTCTGTGAGGTGATGCTACCTGTGACGTCTTGGCGATTGCCACCAAAATCGGTGGACACGCCACCCGCTTCCTCAGAAGAATCGTATCCTCGACTGCAACACCAGAGACTGGATATCGCAAAAGCGAGCGTCGTTAAAATTGTCTTTTTAGATCGGCCCAAGGCGCCCCCAAAAAATTATAGTCCTGTCCTTATGGATATCGGTCTAAGGTGTCGTAACATAAGGATGATTTGGGATGTCGTTTTTGGGTTTTTAAACAAATTTCGAGGTATTTATGTGTATTATCAGCAGTAACTGACATCAGATTGGGTATTTGTTATATTAAATTAAATAAATAAACGAGGGGAAGCAGGTTGCAAAGCAAGTTCACACATATCAATGAATCGTTTATCTGCGAACACTGTGGCTTGGAAGTTGCTCCAGCAGAGACTGGTTGCCGTAACCACTGTCCCCATTGTTTGACGAGCAAGCATGTGGATATTAATCCTGGCGATCGAGCGAATTCTTGTAAGGGTTTGCTGAAGGCGATTGGCTACGAATTGGATGGAAAAAAAGGCATTGTCTTAAACTTTAAATGCCAGAAATGCGGATCGTTGACACGAAATAAAGCCATGCGCGATGGAGCCATGCCTGATAACTACGAAATTATTTTGGCTTTGACACCAAGGTTGTTAAGTCACTGACTTTATATGAACTTCCGTAAGGGACGGGTTATGACTGAGAATCAAATTCAAATTATTTATGTTACCTGCCGCGATAAAGACGAGGCTTTGACGATCAGTCGAACGCTTGTTGAAGAACGACTCGCTGCTTGCGCAAATATTCTTGACGGAATATCGAGTGTGTATGTCTGGCAAGGAAAATTACAGGAAGAAAATGAAGTCGTTCTGTTGTTGAAAACGACTATAAAAAAAGCAGAATCATGTGCAGCACGGGTGCGAGAAATTCATTCCTATGAAGTACCATGTGTGATGACTTGGAATAGTAACGTCTTAAATCCAAGGTACCTGGAGTGGATCGAGGATAGTGTTAAGTAGATGGAAATCACCCATTTTTACTGGGAAAGGGATTTTTTAACTTCCGCTAATTCACCGGGGATAATCTCAAATGTCTTTGCAGCCTTGATAAGCGGGGTATATTCATTTTTGTGATAGTTGGCTTCAAGGACGAGATAATCGTAAATACGCCAGCAAAGAGAAGGGTGGCTGCCAGTCCCTCGAGTCGGCGGAATTTTTTTGGCGACGTGATCGGCCATACATTCGTTGAAGGATTTTTCTCCCATCAAAGACTTGGATAGCCAAACGATTGCCTCCGGAGCAAAGCCAGCGCGTAAATAAAATTCATACCCCACCTCATCGGCCTCTTGTTCTCTCCAGTTAAATTTGGCGTCGGCACCGGCAATAGTCGTGATAAACAAATCAAATTCTTCTTGAAAAGGTCTCAAGCCGTCTTCGCAAGCTTTAATCTGTCTATTTAAATCTCCAATAATCTTCATTGATTCTTCCCATTTTTTCATAAGATCTGGAGATTCTTTTCGCAATTTTCCATATGCGATCTCTTGGCGTGCCTTTAGATCAGCAATTGCTTTGTTCGCATCGGTAGTTTTTAAGACCGGCAAAATTGCTGGAGCGGATACTGGGCCGTCGGTTCCTTCAGGAGTGTTAATATCAGGGAAATGAGGGACTATAATTGATTTTAGGATCAGATATAGGTCCGCTGACATTTTGAGATTTTCGCTACTTATAAGAGCGAATTTTTGATCTTCAATTTCTCGAATTTCTTTGATGACAGGATCGGGCAATATCTTCATCCATTTTTTTTCAATATCATCTCGATCGTTGTAGACAGATGAGAGCTTATTTTTCAGGGGAGCAGTTGTCTGGGTCATTTTCTCCTTTTGAACTTCAAATTTATCTCGGACCTTAATCCAGTCTGGATGTTTTATCACAGCAGGTGGAATCTCTTCGACATGCGTAGACTGCATCGTTAAATGGGCTAATTCATGGGCTAAAATACTTGCGACTGCGGCATCATTCGGGGCAGACAATAGTATTTGCGAGTTAAAATCAATTCTATTTTGTCCTGGGTGGGCATATGCGTTAATCTGGGCATCTTTTTGAAGATAAATGCAAATATTTCCTGGGCTAAAATAACCTTGAAATGTATTTTTATTTTTCAAAGAAATCTGTTCCGCGAGCTGAGCGAGGTAACGATCTGCTTGAATATTGATGGACCGATCCTCTTGCCAAGCACATATTTTAACATCATCGGTATCGCGACTGGTTTCTCCAACGAGATGCTTTTCTTTTGAGGATTGATTGCTTCTTGATTTACATGCTTGGGTCCATAACAAGGGAAAAATAACGAGTAGAAATTTCAAGAAACTTGTCATCATAGGATTGGCCCTTCTTTCAGAAGTTTAGCTCAATCATACCATTTTAATATGGACGATGATGAATTCATGAATTTTGTCTTAAACAAAAACCAGCATATTTTTTGTAGTATATGAATGACTTGGATTTACCATGGATTTACGATGGTGATCTTGACCGTAAAATACCTGCAGATAATCGCGTAAAACCACCTAGGATCATGCACTTAGCCTAGTGAGGTTTTGGAAAACATGCCAACCGCGGGATCTCAAACTATATGGTTATCTACCGATAAGTATTGAGAAATAAATTAAATATTTGTTCCAGAAACAGAATGGAGCGTAGTCCTCTGTTAAAGTTTGCTTCCTACATATTCATTTTCTTGTGGGCATGCCCGGCGTTTGCATGGCAGAGCCTAGCGCCTGAGCATATTAATATTGAATTTGTATCTCCAAAAAAAGCACAAGAATCAGATGACGAAAAGTTTTTTGATGAACACCAGCAGTGGCTTACCGCTTGTAAAAAAATCGGTAAAAATTTAACCGCCCAGGGGGGCGTTTGGGCAACGGGACCATTCCGCGCGTTTAGCTGTATTGAAAACAAAAATTTAGTTTTTGGTGAGAAAGTTCCGGCAGCATGGGAGCTAAGAATTGCAGGGTCTGGTAAAGACTTGAAGATGACTCTATCAATGCGGTTATCAAGCAAAAAGAAAAGGCTGATGGGGCGTTTTACTCTTCCTCGCGATAAGTCTAATCTTTTGATCTTATCGATCGATGGTTTTGCTGATCTGCTCGGTGTTGCGCTGGTAAACGAACTGCCGTTTTCTAGCTATATGACAAAAGCAGCCTATGAAGAATCCAAACTCAAGTTTACCGTTCGACCACTCACCATTTCGAAAGACATTCTGCCAGAACCGCCAACGCCACCGGAGAACTTGACGCTCCAGAATTTATCTTTTGACTTAAAACAAAAAATTTGGCACGGAAAAATGCTCGCTAGCGCTACTATCTCGACAAAAAAATTAAAAAATGGCGATCTGACGTGGCGCATTAAAAAACCGAAGGATGAGGATGTCGAACCTGTACAAGAGCATGTTTGGATTATGGATGCTCTTGGACCACGGGCTCGACATGATATATTTCAAGAATCACTTAATCAAGCTCATGAAAATTATCTCAAGATCGCGAACAAAGGTGATGCCGAAGAAATGCTTGCCCAAGGGTTTAATATTACAGCACCAGTAGCGCCACCAACGGCCTATGGTTACATAGGTGTTCGTTATGGCATGCAGCTTTTATCAAGTGATGCACTTACTAAGCAAAGTGTGATCCTGGGCGTTCTGGCAGAACTCCGACACGGGCCACTATCAGGTCTAAGGCTCTATTATGATAAACTTCCAAAAGTTGAGGCAAAGATCGACGAGCACGATGTCAGCCTCGAATGGAGTCGACTGATTATTGGCAAGTCTTGGGATTTTAATCTAGGAATTTTATTTGATTCGTTTACCTTGACACCGAAAATCGGACAATGGAACTTGCAGGGTGTTTTGCCAGCTGTCTACGACAACGAAGGTCTTTTAACCGATACAAGCGAATTTTCCGTAAAGAACGCACTCGCGTTGGCGATGGAAGTGGGCTTAGAAAAGAAATCATCTCAGTTCTTGCTACGTGGCTGGTATTCCTATGACACCGCCATTAATATTAAAAAAAATAGCGGACGAAGCGTTACTTCAAATCGAGTTGGTCTTGATACATTTATTATAGTTGGAGATTCCTTCAATGTATTTTCAAACCCGTTAAAGGTTTCCGTCCTCGGATTCTATGTTTACGAGTCCATTCAGCTTAACGATCCAAGTAAGAAGGCGCAGGCAGGTGATGCAGACGCAGATCTTGCGATTGAAAGTATTAGCTACCAGGGTGGTTATGCGGGTGTGGGCTTAGCAATATCGTGGTGAGAGAAATTGATGCGTCGTGTCCTTGGCGTTTAGCTTATAAATTGAGCAATTTATAAATTTGCTGCCCCGAGCGGTAGGTTCCACTATAGTGCTGTGGTAAGAGAAAATATTTGTTGTCGAGAGGGTACCATTGCGAGATCTGAGATGGCTCGTATTTATTCCGTTCTGTTGGACCGTGTATCAGCTTTTTAGGGGGCGATCTCGTCAGTGGTCAAACAGAGCATGGTCGTTGGCCTATTTAGGCTTATCCGCGGTTTTTTTTGCGTCTGCCATTACAAAGTTCACTGCCTACGAAGTGAATGGCGTGGATTTCAGTATTTTCGACTGGGCGCTCCATAATACGATCCGGGGGCATTTTATGTGGTCGCAGTTTTGTAACTGCAATCACTTTGGAGTACATCCAACTTGGCTATTCCTGGGCCTCGTGCCGCTCCATTTTTTTTGGACAAGTCCTTGGTTGCTTGTTCTTTGTCATGCATTTAGCTTAGCTGTCAGTCTGCCTCTACTTAAACGTCTCATTAAAATACGCGAAATAAATCTCGGCGATTCCGAGATATTTCTCGTCTTGACGGCGGTTACTGCGTCTCAGGCGCTTGGCAGTATTAACAATTATGGATTTCATCCGGAAACTTGGTATTTACCAATCGGTTTATGGTTTTTATCTAGCTGGTTTAAAGACCGGTGGTTCTGGCTAGTCCCCGCTATTTTTTTTATGGCTGTTAAAGAAGATGGCGCATTGTTTTTAGCATCGTGGTCGTTGGGTTCGCTCTTTTTCAAGCAGTTTCGTCGACAGTCATTTGCACTCAGCGTTCTTTCGATCGTTATATTTGTGTTGAATACAAAATTGGTCCAACCTCTTGCTTGGGAGTCGCAGATCTTTCGACCATCGTGGACAGTGTTTTGGGCTAAATACGGCAATACACCAACTGAAATTGTTCTTAGTACCATCACCAATCCTGTCACGACTTTTACTGATATTCTGTCGTCAAGTTCATGGCATTGGTTTCTGCCTTTTGCTTTTTTACCATTATTCTCTTGGCGAGCAGTAATGGGCATGTTGCCTGGTATCGTCATGCTCAGCCTAGCAAGTTCTCCGCTCTTACGAGGTTTTGGAGTTTATTATGCAGCCCCCATTTTGCCATTTGCATTATTTGGTTGGCTTTCGATGATAGAGCGCATCCAAGAAATTGCTTCGAAACAAACATTTATGAAAACGTTTATCGTCATAACATGTCTTCTCGGATTTGTCGGTGGGGTTGGACCTCGACTCGGAAAGCCAAAGCCCGAAGTTACGGTGTCATTGAAACTCTGGATCGAACGATATAAGACACAAATGGCAACAAATCCGATTTGTGTGCAAACTGCTTTATACCCGCATATTGGTTACATCGATAACTTAGTTCCACTCGTCGATAAAGAACGCTGCGACAATAAAACCATCGTGGATTCGCGCATCGACCCTTATCCATTCGAGACGAAGAACGAGCTTCTACAAAACGTTCAACTATATGGCTGGCAAGATCTTGCAAACCCGTAAATTTAAAATAAATCTCAAATCTGATTTTGCATATGCGTTCCGCCATGGTGGATCATTACAATATGTTGAACATGACCTTAGATCGACTTTTGGAAGATTGGAAGCACGATGGAAGGCTTGTCTAACATCTTAATCTCACCGTGATCGAGCCATAAGACGCGGTCGGCTGCTTCGATAGTCGTAAGCCTATGAGCGACGACAATTCGGGTCTTACCCTGCATATGTTCACTCGTAGCTCGCACAAGTAATTCTTCGGATGCTGGATCCACACTACTTGTCGCTTCGTCCATAATCATAATGGGTGCGTCACGTAGTAAAGCACGAGCCATACATAAGAGCTGACGTTCACCAAGCGAAAGATTTTTTCCACCTTCGTCTAACTGATATTCGAAGGCTTCTTTACCAGGGTGTTTCAGTGTGCGCACCCATTGCGCAATTCCAATCCGTTCTAATGCATCCCAAAGTTTCAGATCGGTGACGTTAGGATCATTGGAGAGATTTTCGCGTAAGCTTCCACGAAAAAGATTAGGCTCCTGCGGAATAAGCGTCATACGACTGCGATAGATGTCGATCGGGATCATTTGTTTCGAACGCATCTCTTCGTAGGTTTTAGCTGTGGCCGGTAACTCTGGCTGGTCCCCACCGATGGCGATAATGCCGCTTTCTGGTGGATAGAGATAAAACAGAGCTTGGATCAACGATGACTTACCACTTCCAGTGCGGCCGATAATGGCAAAATGCTCGCCGGGTTCAATGATGAAATTAAGATTTTTCAAAACCATTGGTAGGTCTGGACGATAGCGCAGGCTGAAATCTTTGACGACAATGCGTGAATGCTCGTCTGCCCGCCCAGAGGGAACGATTGGAGTTATACTCGTATTCGTATTTATTTCTCGCGGTTCTCCTAGATCGAAAATAGTATTCGCTGGTAAACGAGCACCCGCTTCGAGTGGACGGCGTAAGTAATCATCCATACGTTCAATTCCGGTAAGTGCCTCCTCAAGGTTGGCAAGCCATTCAAAGAATTGCTGGATTGTGGTGGATGTCATCATAATAAAGGTAAAAGCGACACCGAGAGAACCAACACTCACCATATTGTGAGCGGTCATCCAAATTCCTGACAGCCCTGTAACCATCAGAAGGCCGGCAGTAATCGCCGTCATTTTAAACGAGAAAAAATGGACCGCAATCGCCGTGCGAATCTTCTGAGTGAGTAGAATCTTTACCAGTTGATCGTAGCGATTGACGAACGTTTTACGCTGGCCAAAGACTTTAATTGCAGTTGACCCTTGAACTGTTTCTGCGAAATGAGCGATCGCAGGTCCACGTAAACTTGCAAGCGAGCGGCGTTCTATCCGAAGCTGTACATTGCTGCGGTGATAAACAACCCAGTTCAGGACTACAACCGCGACAATCACCGGTAAGAACCACGGGCTAGCAACCATCGTCAGTATAATCATCATAATCAAGTCAAAAACAAGACAGAGAAACTCACCAAGTGGGCCGCCTGCCATTCTAAAAATCGCGGCATAGTCGCTACTAAAACGCGTAACGATGCGCCCTACAGGGGTGGCATCAAAGAAGGACATCGGCAATCGTGAGGTTCTAATTGTGACTTCGTCATATAGGGTACTCACTGCACGAGAACCGGTACGGGAGATAGCTACGCGGAAGAGGGTATTAATTAGAAACCCAACACCCGCAAGTACAATCAGTGCCGTTACGAAGTTGCGATTTTCAAAATGAGCGAAATAGTTGGGTACCCGTTTACAGGTCGCAGGCTCCTTACAAAGACTATCAGCCCAGTAGCCCATAACATTGGCGCTATAAAGAAGTAAAAATCGGCCGACCAGACCCAGCCCCATTAACATGTAAATACGGAATTTAAATTCGGCAAAACTAAGCGCAATGGTTTGAAAAACATTCTGCGAAAATTTACCGCTAAATGATTTTTCTTCTGCTAAAAATTTTCCTGATTGTTCAGCCATCGCGAGGTTTCAATCTCCCTTGTTCCATCACGTAAACTCGGTCCGCGTGTTCGAGGACGGACAATCGATGCGTTATAAGGATACGTGTACAGTTTTTCCATGCACCGGTGAGAAGGTTCTTGATCAACTCCTGTTCTGTATCAACATCCACAGCACTTAAGGTGTCGTCCAGCAAAATAACATTGCGGTGATGAAAATGAGCTCTCGCAAGTCCTACGCGCTGACGTTGACCACCAGAGAGGTTTACGCCGCGTTCGCCGATATCGGTTGCAAGGCCGGACTCTAAGCGTTCTTGCAGCGGATTAAAGTCTGCCAAGGTTAACGACTGCATAATGTCCTGATCAAATGTCGACGGGAAATCATAGGTGAACGCAACATTATCTCGCAGTGAGGAGCTCATGGTAAAACCATCTTGAGGTACATAGGAAAACCAATCGCGAAGCTCAGGCAAGGTCATGCGAAGAGCGTTGAAGTCACCAATAGTGTAACTATCGAAGACTGCCGGGGTGTCCCGCAGCAGCGAGAGAAGAAACTGAGTTTTGCCAGATCCGACTTCGCCGATAATCGCGACGAACTCACCGGCCCCAGCTTGGAAATGAATATCTTTTAGGATCACGCGGTCGCCGATTTGTAAGTTTAAACCTTTGATATCAACAGCTGGACCGTGATCTGTTCCTGATCTTGCGTTATGCACCGAAGTTGGTGGCCAGTGACCATGCGGTTCTTCGGGCATTTTAAAAAATCGTTCGAGGCGACGACAGGAGGTTTGGCCGTCGAGAAAAATCACAAGATTCCATGGCATGTTGCGGATAGGTCTCGCCATAAAGACACCGAAAATCCATAGCAATGCAAAAATATCACCAGGCATCACATCATCATGACGGTAGTGAATCAATGTTGCGACACCAACAACGTTAACGAGAAGAGGAGCAACTTGGGCAATCGAGTTCATGATCGAGCCGTTAGTTACCATCTTCAGACGATTATCCGTTTCTTCGATTCGTTTGACATGTATTTTAAACTCAAATGCTTTAATCCAACCAAGTACGCGTATAATCCGCATATTCTGCAGCCACTCATTGACCACTGCGAGGCGTTCACCAGCAAGACGTTTGAATGCAGAGAAGAATTTTGATTGGCGGTAACTCATCAGAAGCAAGCAACCACAACTTGCAAAGAGCATCGCAAATATTTCATCAACTGGTAGGTCAAAATAATAGTGCACAGCAAGTGGCGCTACGATGAATGGAATGACCGATGCAAGAAGTGACGGTAGAAAATCTTCAATCAATGCCACAGCTGCACTGACATCTTGAGTGTAGAAATTTACCATCTCACCCACGGTCTTCGTGCTGCGAGCAAGACCGGTGAGGCGTAAAGAATGCAAATAGATTTCGCGGGATAAATCGTTTTGTAGCTGTGCACCAGCCTTTGCGCAGAGAATTCTCAAAAGAACGGTCACTCCTTGCGTCAGAATCATCGCTAGGAAAGCAACCGTAATGACAATAATGAGTGCGTTGGTGGTGCCGCCCACCCGGGGTTCAAATGAGGCCGTGTGATGGCCTAACATGATATCGAGAAAGAGCTTCTGAAAGTAAGGTGCGACGAGCCCGAGGAGAGTGGCCACAAGCGCCATCAATATAATGACGATCTTGGTTTTCGGTCTGTGGGATAAGACATGCCATGTCAGGTGGCGGTGCTGTATCATAACTTCCTTAAATCCATGAAAA
>CAZUYQ010000109.1:9853-17333 GCA_964624705.1 uncultured Polynucleobacter sp. | reverse complement strand
TTTTTTTCATAAATTGGCCTCCGATACAAAGTTAAACAGAAAAAATTCAAAAATTGACATTGATTCAAACTGACAACGTGCAATTCTTGTTCCTTATCTGTCATACATTGAAACATTGTAAAAAAAAACTGCGTCAAACTGGCAGTTAAAAACTTACATAACCTGTAGGATCAGCTGTGAAAGGGTTTGAAGAAGTTTAAGAAAATATCTGAAAATCATGTCGAAAAATTAATATTAAGTTTTGTACTGAAAATGCCCCTCGATCGGATGGGATGCGTTATATCCAACATAGTTTTTAGATAAGGTGTATATTCACGCCTAGTGTCGTTTTGCAAACTTATGTGTGCGAACCTTAAACAGGAGGAATTATAATCATGGGTGACAAAAGTCCTAAAGCTAAAGCGAAAAATCAAAAGAAAAAAGAATCAGATAAAGCCGTCGCAGATAAAAAAGCTGCTGCCGCAATCGCAGCAAAGGTACAGACAAAGAAATAGCGTTTTGAAGGTGGTTAGAATTTATGAAAAGGTCGAAGGCGCTTTTAGCTTCTTCGACCTTTATCGTTGCTCAAATCGCACTTGATAAACGAACAATCAAAAAATTTACAAAATACACTGATCCATCGGAAGTTCGATGTTCATACCGCAATCCTGTCTCAAGTTCGTTTCAGGTGTAGCGATTACAGTACACAGTTTTATCATCACTCGCGCTTTTAAAAGTGTTCATCGCAAAAGAGCGAGTGAATCTTCTAGTTAATTGCGATGTCCGGCTTGGTTTGAGTATGGACGAGATCGTGGATATTGCTGACCTTGGCCGTGTTGCTGATTACCAGGAGCTTGGGTACGAGGACGGCTATAGTAATAGTAGTTTCGTGAGGATGTCTGGTATCTGCTTTGATACTGCCATGCGTACGGGACACCGGATCTATAATAGGTCGGTTGATATGAAGAATAGTTGCAGTAAGCTTGTTCTTGCCCTTGGTTGCCGTAGCCAAAGCGGTTATATCGTCCCCCTTGACTGTTAAAGTACCGGTAATTATGCCAACCGCGATAGGAATCCGTTGATGTATTTTGATCGAGTTCACCGCTGACATGATCAGGTAGGATGCCATTTTGATAGCTTGTGGCGATTGCTGGGCCGACGGTGGATTGTGGCTTCTGTGGCAGGAGTCTCATATCCGCTTGATTGGTTAACTCCTTGCCTTGGCCATCAACTGGAACAGCGATGATCGCGCCTTCTGGTAGATCTGGTGCGTATTGGGTGGATTGTGGGGTGTCTGAAATTTGTGGGGTGGCTGAAACTTGTGGGGTGTCTGAAACTTGTGGGGTGTCTGAAACTTGAGGAGCAGGGGAGGATGATTCTTTGTTTGAACCCCCGCAGCTGTTAAGTATGGCTGCGCTTGCCAAAATTAAAGTACTTAAATTCTTCATAGTAACTCCTAGCGTTTAAAAAATAATAAGGGTTGTTAATTTCATTGTTTTAATATGACTAAATATTGAACAGCGCAATCAAATAGCCGCCCAAATGGGTACAATTGCGAATTTTTGCGACAAAATGACGTGTTTGTGGAGGTTGTCAGCGATGGAACATTTGATGTTCTCGGTTAGAAAAAAACGAACTTAAATTTTTGCTTATAACATATGCTTTATTTGGCGTTTCGTTTCGCGTTTACTCGTCGCCAGCTGTATTGAAAAATCCTGATCCCTATGCAATGCAGGATCACCTAGCATAAAAAAACCACCTAGTTTTGACAGGTTTATAGGGCTTGATACAGAACTGCTGGCGCCTATTAAGGACGAGTTATCCCAAGACGATCGATCTCCTACTTATCGAAACTTATTATGACGGAGAATTTTGCGTCTGATTTTTTTACCATGGACGGAGATGGTGATCAGACCGAGATTCATTGCTGTCATTTATGCAAAGCTCAACCATCGAAAGTCTATGTTTCTAGTTCGAATTCGATAGCGACCGACCAAGTGTAAAGGATTGGTTGCCAGAAAAATGTAGAGGTTTTAAATCAACGACCTCCTAATCGTGCCTGTAAATTGAACAAAATTATCAGCGAGAGAGCTTTTAAGGAATGACAGTTTTTTGCTAACGTCCTAAGATGTATCTAGGTATTAATAAGTAGGGCTTAATCCATTGAACCACCATGGCATTCCATATAAAGTTGAAGCCTTTGTGCTAAAGTACATCCACTCGATTGAGCAGTTGGAAGTCTTGTTATTGTTACGCAAAGAATCCGATCGTGAATGGCGAGCCGAGGATGTAAGCGCAACACTTCGGACAAATCCTGTTTCTGCCGCTGGACGACTTACAGATCTCAAAGCAAGGAAATTAATTTCAAAACGAATAGATACTGGCGAGCCACTCTACCGATATACCCATGATGCAGAGGTGCGCGAGGTGATGGATGACGTCGCCAAATTCTATGCTTCCCATAGGCATGCAATTATTGAGTTGATCTATTTGCGTCCGGCGGAGACTTTGCGAGTGCTTGCCGATGCATTCCGTATTTGGAAGGATGAGGAATAATGGCTGAAGTTGTTTACATCTTATCGACCCTGACTTGCGGAATATGCGCATTCCTTTTATTTCGCCATTTTATAAGATCTAAAGTACGCTTACTGATGTGGATTGCCCTGTGTTTCGCCGGTTTAACCATAAATAATTTTTTACTCATTGTGGATTTGATGATGACATCACCGGAGACTGATCTATCAATGTTGCGAATGGGGGTGGCTGATCTGTCTATCGGAATTCTAGCGCTAGGCTTAGTTTGGGAATCGCGCTAAAGCTTTGCGTTTTTGATATGAGGGCATTTTATGAAAATGTTTCTAATCGGTCTGTATGTCGCTTTTTCGCTGGTTGCAATTTTGTTCTTTATACGTTTTTGGCGCGATACGCGGGATAAACTCTTCTTGCAACTCGCGATGGCGTTTACGATTTTAGCAGCTGAACGCACTACGTTATTGGTAATCTCGGTACCACGCGAGGCTAGTAGTTTTATATATGTACTGAGACTAGTCGCATTTTCTATTGTGATCTGGGCTCTTGTTGATAAGAATAAGCGCCCCAAAATTCGCGGAAATCACTGAAAAATGAAAACTTTGCGACCTATAACCACCATTCAATCATTTCACGCACATATCTACTATTCTCGAGAAAACGTCGAGGAAGCGCGTTCCTTTCGCGAGCTAGTTGGGGCAACGTTTGGTATTCCACTAGGTCATCTTCACGAGCGACCGATCGGTCCGCACCTCGCTTGGAGTTGCCAACTAACAATTCCGAAAGAGCGATTTGGTGAAATTGTTCCGTGGTTGGCACTTAACCGTGGGACTCTTGATTTTTTTATCCATCCTGAAACAGGCAACGATCTTTTAGATCATTCTGAGCACGTCATGTGGCTGGGAAAATCTTATCCTCTAAATCTATCGATCTTTTAATCTTGCTGGCTGAGTATGAATTTTTGCTGCAAATTATTCAGAATTGCGGAACCAATACAGAATTGACTAATTCCCGACCGACTTCAAAATCATGTATACTTGTAATCGTTGTTTTAGCAATGTTTTCCAATGCTTCTTGGGTTAAAAATCCTTGATGTGATGTGATAAATACATTTGGAAACGTTAGCAATCTTGCAAGCACATCATCGAGTAGCATATCTTGTGAATGGTCTTCGAAAAAAACTCCGCCTTCTTCTTCGTATACATCAAGACCTGCAAAACCAATGTGGCCGGTCTTAAGCGCAGAAATAAGAGCCTTTGTATCAATCAAGCCGCCGCGACCCGTATTGATCAGCATGACGCCTTTTTTCATAAGTTCAAGTGCCTGAGCATTAATAATATGACGAGATGTTTTTGTTAGAGGGACATGCAGCGAAATAATATCGGATTCTTTAAAAAGCGTGCTCAATGGAACATAGCTTACGCCATATGTCTGAACGAGTTGCTCATCTTGCGCAAGGTCATATGCTAATATTCTGCAGCCGAAACCATTCATAATCTTCGCTAAAACAGAACCAATCCGTCCAGTTCCGACAATTCCGACGGTTTTTCCGTGCATGTCGAAGCCCACCAGGCCTTCAAGTGAAAAATTAAGTTCTCTAATACGATTGTAGGATCGGTACAGTTTTCGGTTTAAAGCTAGCATGAGTCCGACCGCGTGTTCTGCAACCGAATAGGGCGAATATTCTGGGACGCGGACCACCGACATGCCGAGACGCGTCGCCGCTTGGACGTCAACGTTATTAAAACCGGCTGCGCGCAGGGCAATGAGTTCCGTGCCGCCCTGTTTTAATATAGTCAGGCAAGCTTCATCTAACTGGTCGTTCGTAAATACGCAGGCACACTTAAAGCCAGCCGCCAAGCTTGCGGTTTCCTTTGTAAGACGAATCTCGAGAAAAATGAGCTCGTGCTTAGAGATTTCGTTTGCCGCGATTAAGGCAGATTTTTCAAATGTATGAGTATCAAATACTATAACTCGCATAGATCTTCCCTGCTCCTGGTTCAAAAAAGTGTCGCGGGGCATTTTTGTGTATTTTTATTGATTGATCTCAGGTTCAACAAGCTGTGCTAGTTGAATTAAACTTTCTTGCCACCCGAGGTAACACATTTCCACCGGAATGACGTCGGGTATATTCTCTTGAGTGATATGAATTTCTGTTCCACACATTACCTTCTTAAATTGAATTTTGATTAGGATCTCTCCAGGTAAATTAGGATCTTCAAATGTGTCTGTGTAACGCAATAATTCGTTTGGCTTGACTTCCAAATACTTGCCACCGAAGCTACTACTTTTCTCATTGGTGAAATTAATAAAACTCATTCTGAAAGTCCCACCGACCTTAACGTCCATCGCATGCACTTTGGCTAAAAAACCAAACGGAGCCATCCAATAGGCTACGGCATCGGGATTCGTGAATGCCCGATAGACGCGACTAACAGGGGCTTTTAGGACGCGATGTAGTTCAACTTTGTTACCCATAATCATACTCCTTAAAAAACGTTAGTGGGGTTTTGAAAACAGCAAACGAACATATCTTTCTAAATGCTCAAGGCAAACTACGGCGGGTTCGACGTTGCCGCCAGCTTTTGCCAAGATAAAAGCACCTTGAATAACTCCCTGGATATAGAGCGCGAGTGACTCCGAAGTCCAAGTCGCATTCGGAGCATATTGTTTTTTGACTTCCTTGATTGTCGGTTCAATTGTTTTTGCATGTCCAAAAATGCTATCGCGGCATGCGCTTTGAATGCTTGGATGTATAGAATAGACTTCCTGAACCATTGTTCCGACAAGGCAAGTGAAATCTGGTATTGCGCCATGCAAAAGTTTTTTACGGAACTTAATGTATGCAAGAAGCCGGTAGAGTGGGTCGATGACGGATTGATATGGCGCTTCTTGAAATAGGGCAGATGTTTTTTGAGACCAATACTCTGCCGCCGCCACTGCCAAATCTTCTTTTGATTTAAAATGATGAAAGAACGCGCCTTTTGTGACGCCGGCAGTTTCACAAAGTGCATCCACAGAAGTTCCGGAATAACCTTTTGTTCGAATCTGTGTCAGAGCAGCATTTAAAATCTTGGTGCGAGCGGATGTTTCAACCTTGTCCTGAGCTTTAGTCATAACTCCCTCGGTTCTTCGTTTGCGATCCCTCTATAATAATACCAACTAGTCGGTATGTTGGTAAGAAAATTGAGGGTTAATATGTAACATATGGAATTATAAGGATATTATATCTCGGCACGGATGAGATATTCCTGATTCGGGGCGGAACTAAAGATAGCCATAGCTTTGCCGATAAACTCTGCGAAACCTTCATGTTGGGGACTATCATGGCATTTTTTACGTGGAATGAAAAACTGGATATCGGTGTAGAGCATATGAATGATGAACACAAAGTCATTGTTGATACCATGAATCTACTTGTAGACATGACTCAAGCAAAAAAGCCGACAGCAGACATAAAAAAAGTATCTGATGATCTAGCAAATTACGCCGTGGGACATTTTTCACGTGAAGAATTGTATTTGCAGTCTATCAATTATCCGGGGACGAAGCAGCATATAGAGATCCATAAAAAACTTCTCGAACGTTTTGGTAAACAAAAGGTGGAATTTGACGAAGATCCTCAAGCGAACGCAAATATCTTTTTTAAATTCTTAGAACTATGGCTCTTTTCTCATATTCAAGGTATCGACAAGGATTATGGGAAGTTTTCCGGCTCACAGAAGGCTGGCTAAATCTTCTGTGAAAACGGAATATGAAAGTTAACAATTTAGAGTTTAAATTAGACCTCGGGTGGATCCATTTCACGCTGGTGATGTCGATGCTGAGAAATGGCTTCAACAAACTTTGGTAATAGGGTAGTGAAGGATCCTTTGCGGTCGACAATCATTCCTGGATCTTCTTTTCCGCTGGCTAGTTTTGCTGAAGCACCAGTACTTTCGACGAGATCTACGGCTTCCAATAGTGCCAGGATTGGTTTGGCATGACGGTATTGGTCCTTAATGAATTCACGAGCATGTCCGATTTTTGCGAGGGTAGCGATCGCAGCTTCGCCGCCGGGAATTGCGACTGCATCAAATAAAACGGATGGCATTGTTTCAAGCGTTGCTTCAACAGCTAATAGATCTCCGCTCATCGTCCTTACGTTGCCCAATCTAGGCCCAATAAACCTGGGGACCGCCCCTAATTTTGATATGCCGGCGTGAATGAAGTTGGCTGCTTCACCATCTGTCCCGTCCGCCACTAGAATTGCGATGCGGCGGGTCGCAATTTTTTTATTTCCTGGATCAGAGAAAATAGACAATGCTTTCGATGACTCGACCTCTGGTGCCATCGTATTGCGCGATGCTTTTGGCATGGGCTTTGGCATTTCAATTCCAAGATCTTTGGCGAGCGTCTCTGCAAGTTCAGTAGCAACATTAGCAAGCATCGAAACGACACGCTCGCGAATCGCCGCCACTTGAACTCGGGTGAGTTCGAAGCGGAAACCGCGAATAATGTGTGCTTTCTCGATGGGTGTCTGGCTGTTCCAAAATAGTTTTGCTTGTGCATAGTGCTCGGCAAATTTTTCTGGATTTCCGCGAACTTTGTCGCCTTCGAGCGGTTCGCGAAAGGAGGTGAAGCCGGCTTTTCCAGCTTGAAACGGGCATCCCCCGCCAAGAGAATTTGGTTCGTATGCTACGCGACCACGATTGATTGCTTGGCGGTGCATCCCATCACGTTGATTGTTATGTACAGGGGTCGTAGATGAGTTGATGGGAATCTCATGGAAGTTAGGGCCTCCGAGTCTCGAAATTTGCGTATCAACATAGGAGTGAATACGACCTGCGAGGAGGGGATCGTTAGAAAAGTCTAGGCCGGGGACGATATGTGCCGCACAAAATGCAACTTGCTCGGTTTCGGCAAAGAAATTGTCAGGATTACGATTTAAAACCATTTTTCCAACTGGCGTGAGCGGAACAATCTCTTCGGG
>CAZUYQ010000109.1:0-9843 GCA_964624705.1 uncultured Polynucleobacter sp. | reverse complement strand
GTTTTGTCGCATCGAGGACATCAAAGCTAAATTGGTCGGCCTGCTTTTCGGAAAAGACTTGGAAACTTAGTTCCCACTCAGGAAAAGCGCCAGCTTCAATCGCTTCCCATAAATCGCGGCGATGAAAGTCCGGATCGGCACCAGAAATTTTTACTGCCTCATCCCAGTCTAAGGAGTGGGTTCCGGCCGCCGGTCGCCAGTGAAATTTTACAAAGTTAGATTTACCCTGTTCATTGATAAGGCGGAATGTATGCACGCCGAACCCCTGCATCATGCGGTAACTGCGGGGTATGGCTCTATCCGACATCACCCACATCAGCATATGGGTCGATTCAGGCATCAGAGATACAAAGTCCCAGAAGGTATCGTGGGCTGTTGCTGCTTGCGGCATGGCAAAGTGCGGTTCGGGTTTAGCCGCATGAATGAGGTCAGGAAATTTCATAGCATCTTGAATAAAAAACACGGGGATGTTGTTACCAACTAAATCCCAGGTACCTTCGTCAGTGTAGAATTTTACAGCAAATCCTCGAACATCCCTCGCCGTATCAGTCGAACCTCTCTCGCCAATGACAGTCGAGAAACGCACGAATACGGGAGTCCGCTTGCCGGCTTCGGCAAATAAACTTGCACGAGTAAGATTGGTCAATGGCTTGTAGCACTCAAAGTAACCATGTGCTCCAGAACCGCGAGCATGAACGATGCGCTCTGGTATGCGTTCATGGTCAAAGTGGGTGATCTTCTCACGGAGGATAAAATCTTCAAGAAGGGCAGGTCCTCGGAGCCCAGCTTTCAGTGAATGTTGATTGTCTGCAATGGGAACACCCTGATTGGTCGATAGTGCCTGCCCCATGCTGTCCGTGCGAACTCGATCTAACGTATCGTTACCAGGATTGCGACTGATGTTTGGTTTGCCTGAGCCAGCTTTATCAGAGACGATTGTTTCGGTGAGCGTACTTCCTGTCACGTCTATGGATGGTGGTAGTTCCGTGACGCCGATTGGCGGTTTTGCGGATTTTTCACCATATTCATTTGGTTTATTTGCATTATATGGAAATTTTGCCGCGAGGTCCCCAGTCCCTTTCATTTTTTTTTCTAAAGGATCGTTAGTTGAGCGGGAGTTCTTATTGGGTGCTCCTACGGTGGAACGTGCGGTTGACGCTGATGGTGAGTCTTTGGAATTCGCCTTGGATTTCGTTGGGGATTTTTTAGCGGATTGTTTAGGGGCCATTGTTTTTCTCCAATGTATCGTTAAAAAGAGACGTTCCTGTCGCAAAACCAGTACACAAACTTGCTTCGTAAGACTGGATCGCATTAGAAATCGACCTTTCTAAATGCGAAGCAGTGAGCTCGTGCAATAAGTTGGCCAGAATTACGAATGTTGTAGATTTTGTTTTTACTGAGTTCTGCTGTTACAATCAGCAGTATCATCCTGTGATAAAGGTTAACCGCATGAAATCCTTTAGTGAGCATTTTACTCGGAAGAAGACGGTGCTGGTCTGCGTGATCCTCGGAAGTTTGGCGAACCTGTTCTGCCTCGGTCTCGGGCACACGTTCTCCGGCATCGCTCCGAATATACTGGTCGGGAGTGCTCGCGATCAAATAGCATTGCTTCAACAATCAAGCGTCAATGGTGTTGCTGGATCGCAGCTTACAGTTCTCAGCGAATTGCTGAGACGCATTGATGAGTTTCAGTTGATCGATCGTGCTGATTATGTCGCAGCTCTCATTTTATCTACGATTGTGGCCGCACTTTCTGTGCACCTACTATTGAGGAGCGATGATAGCAGATGAGCGTGACTTGCCGGCACGCTTCCGGAAGTTTAATGATTTCTCAGCATCTAATAATACCGAATTAAAATGGACAATGTCGCGCCAATCACTAGCGGTAGTAAAATCGATAATAACGCAATGACACAACCACACATCAGGAAGCTAGTTTTCCAGGTTTTTGTATGCTCAGGTAGTGCGGCATTATTCATATAAGAATGATTCGTTTGAAATAACGCCCCAATGAAGCCAAGACCGCAAATAATTAATGAAATAAAATAACGTCCCTGCAGGCCAGCTACATCTCCTATATGTCCGACGCGATTCTCATAAAAATACATGGCGAGAATAATTGCAAAGCCATATGCCACAATGCCGGAAAGACCACAAACGATCTGCAAAAACAATTTAAGTAGTGAAGCTCTAACAGTCCCCATAATCCAGCGAGTTTTATGCCAATACACCAGGCCTGCTAGCATTACTAGCTCTAGTGTCACTGCAATATCTTCTAGCTTGTACCAGGCTTTTCTAGCACTTGAAATAATGGATGTATCAAGCCAACCCAAATTGCTAAGAAGGTGTGAAAAGGAGAGAAATCGTATCAGATTTGCCGTAAACATCGAAAATACCGCAACCGGATTATTTAAAATAAAATTTAGTTGTTCGGACGGATTGGCAACTCCCGGAGCAGGCCTAACGCTCCCACCTGCGGCAGCAGATAGATAAGCATAGATACACGCGATGGGGAACAACATGGAAACCATAACGAATTGATTGCCGGGTCGGAGTATCGAACTTTTGAATTTATTCTTTTTAAACAGAGATTTTATATCAGTGTGTCCTGACACGATTGTAAACATGGCGATTGCCACAAAAATCGGAAGCAGGACAGGCTTTGTTCCTGCAGCTAAAAGTCCGAACACAGCGTAAATTATGAGATCGATCCTTTTTATGAATGGAAAAAATAATAAAATAGTCGCTGCTGCAATGGAAAAGGCTATGACTATAGTATCTGTCGTGACAATAGTAGACTGTTGAATGCTGATGGGCGTTAAGGCTGTTGCCAGAATCAATATCCCACCAGGATTCAGTTGATTCGATTTACAAATATGCATCGTCAAACGAGCCAGAGCAATAATTACAAAGAATAACTGCCAGATCCGACTTAGATAAAATATTCTCAAATATTTTTCTGGTTCCATCGGGGCCTTTACCATTGCCCTAGCAATTACCGTACCTGGATATGATAAAGTATGACCATAAATTTTGTCTGGGAAGTTGCGAGATACGCAACGAGGCTTATAGCTTCCATTAGACTGCGACGCATGCTCATAAGAGGAACGAGGGATTTTCTCCTGCGATTGCCCAATTACTGACGACACCCCAAAAGCTTCATCGAAAGAATATGGCGCGCAAAAGGTCTCAGATGAGTCCAATACTCTTTCGACCCTTAGGAGCCCGGTTAAGAAATGTCCTTCCTCATCAGGTCCAAATCCAGGAGGCGTAAGAAATATGAAGGAAAAGGAAAATAGGCAAAAACTAACGAATAAAACAACGGCCGTAGTACGATAGATGCTTTTGAAATAAAAAGACGCAGAGTGATGCCAGGCGGTCATTGTCTAACCCCGATCCAAACGTGTTCATTATGGATAAATAGGCGACCAAAAATTTGAGGAAGAGGAAAGGAGTAATATTTTTGTTTTTTTAATGAACATTGTTGGCCTATCTCGTCCAGAGCGGCAGGCCCCATGTATTCGACATGAGTTTCATCCGAATTATAGCCAGCCGGTTGAGGCGTGATAATGACGACTTTGCCGTTTTTTTTAATATAAGGTAGATATTTTTTAATGAGATCAATGGCCGATTCTTTTGGCATATGTTCACAAACGTGAGCGACTAACATGGAATTAAATATTTCGGTTGATTGTGCATTATTAATAAATTCATGAAACTCATCCGGGGTAAACGCTTTAAATCCACGTTCTCGGGCTTTGAGGACGCTTTCAGGATTATGATCAATGCCAATTCCATTGCCATTTAGATTTTTAAGGTTTCGACCGATACCGCAACCAAGATCCAATGTGTAGCCTAGCTGCAGCCGATTGAGATTCCATCGATAAGGTCGTTGAACATCAAATAGCTGCTTCCAGGAAGCGTGTTCGCGCCGTTGAAGTCGTGCCGTGTAATCGCCGGTTTGCGTCGAAGAAATAGGGTTATTATTTTTCATGAGTGCGTACCTAACATTTTGAATAAGAATGAGGATTTTCTAACAGCGTCTGAAACTTGAAGTCTTATAAGATCTGTTACAATGCAATAACATAAATTTAATTTTACAATACGCTTGCTAGAGGCTGCCTTCGCAATTTTCTTCCATCCGGATTGCGACGCGGTTTCCGCGATTTCATCTAATAGATAAACTTCTTCTTGAAACCGCATAAGGTTTTTAGTCATTGCTGAGGTTTGATTTTTTGAATGTCGTCTATATTCATAGAGTATATTTGGAATGCCGATAAGGCTATGACCCGCGAGGAGTAATCGAAACTTGAAATCTAAATCAATGACCATTCGCCAACGCGTGTCGAAACGAAATGTTCCAAGTTTAGATTTTCGATAGGTCATAGTTGGACACATTACAAAATCCCCGTGAACTAATTGCAGGATGCCATCGGGTCCACTTAAACTGAACGAACACGAATTACTAGGTCTGAGAAACCTCTTAAACCAATCTGCAAATGAGAACTTGGGATCACCGTTCTCGTCAATAATACTGGCGTTGCAGAATAACACTGTTGCGTCAGGATATTGATCGGCAGCCGCGATCATTTCTTGGGCGTAGTTGCTTTTTAGGCGGTCGTCTGCGTGAAGGATGTTTACTAGGTCGCTACCGGCAGCTTCTAAACAATGATTCCAGTTTCCTGCGAGGCCAAGATTTACTTCGTTGCGTCGATACTGGATACGAGGATCGTTTAACTCGTGAACGAATGCTTTGGCCCAAGTGCCGTCCGGGCCGCAATCGTCGATAATAATAAGGGCCCAGTCGGTAGCTGTTTGGGATAAAACACTCCGGACGACCTCCTTGAGGTAATCCTGTCCTGAATAAAATGGGATGCAAAATGTTAACTTTGTCTTGGTGTTTATCATGAGAAGCTATTCGCTCGTGCTTTATTTTTTTTAGGCATCATCCATAGTCGAAGTCGCAGACCACAAAGCGCCCCGGAAACTTTTATCATAAACCGAATACTTGCAAGACCGGCAAGGGAAGACGTTCCAGTCATTCGAGAATTCATTTCTACTGCGTACTCTCTAATTTTGAAACCAGATGTGGCAAGGATTGCAATGATCTCTGGTTCTGGATATTCATCTGGAATTCTAGTCATAAGATGAATCCACGCACGTTGCGAATATACCCTAAAACCTGATGTTGGGTCGGAAACCTGGGCCTCTTTGCCAAATAGGAGCAGAACTGTGCGAATAAATTGTGACCCAATAAATCTTGATTTGGTGGTAGAAGCTAGAATCTTTTTACTGCGCTCATTTCTTTGATTATAGCGTGACCCGACGAGCAAATCTGTTTGATCATGAATAGCCGCGTTCATGAGGGCTGGGATTTCAGAAACAGGGTGTTGGCCGTCAGCATCACATTGAATGACATAAGAATAGCCGTGAGCAGCCGCAGTCTGAAATCCTGACCACAGCGCGCCGGCGACGCCGACATTTGCACCATGAGAAATGAAATTTTTGGGTGCTATTTTTCGGAGGATGCTTGGTGTTGCGTCGGTCGAACAGTCATTGACGATAACATAGTTTAAGCAGTAGGTCTCGCGTACTTGACGGCAAATGGCATCAATTTGGCGCACTGTTTCAGTGATGGCTCCCTGCTCATTATAGCAAGGTACGACAATGAGAGCCGAGGGAAGGTGGGTATCTGCGTTATCAATTGGTGAGTTTGCGGATGCGATGTGAGTAATTAATTGTCTTAGACGGCGTTGCTGAGAAACCAGCGCAAGAGTCTGGGCAAATGTCACCAAGAGTAAAAACATGACCAGGGATGAAAGAAATAGATTCGAGACAAGCTGAATGCCTAGAAGATGGGCTAGTGGCAATAAACTATCTGGCACCGCGGCGGCAATAACGATAAATCCCGAAATACCCACCCATAAAATCGTCGCACTTGCCGGAATTTTGGCGCCTAGCTGGCTAAGAATCATTAAAAAGATGATGATACTAATACAGATGAGCACGAAATCCATCTATAGGTTCCTTACAGATTGCTGCGTAAAGGAAGTGATACTATTTGAATTAACTAGTAAATTACCATTTCAGGTGCGTTATTGTAACCGAAATTCTAAGAGGAAAGAACATAAAGCCTTGATATATTTTTGCTCATTTGATGGACTGTAGGAAAAATTGAGTCGTTTTCAGGCTAAGCGGGGCGAGTTCTATTAGGAAGAGAGGAACGCTCGATCGCTGGAGGAATTGAATATTTATGTTTTGAAAACGAATTTCACAGCTACTGGTTGCAAATCCTCCAAAATAGACTTGGCAGGTTGGATGCAGAGATTGAAGCGCGGCCTTCTTTTAAATCGGAATAAACTAACCTACTTGAAACTCGGTCCAATAATAATCGAAGCAGCCTGTGTGACGAATTTGCGTTCCGAAAAATCGGCCTCGCCACTTTTAATCTGATGTTGTGAAGGAATTGAGAATTTCCCCGCGTTTAAGTAACGGGTCACTTTATTTCTATTATATTTGAAACCTTGAACATCAATGGATCGCGGTTGATGAGCATCGACCGCATTTTGAAGATTGATCTTCAACAAATACGAATTTTTCGCGCCCCAGTTTGCGTTACCTGTGGATGCAGAAAAAGCGTGACAATCTGTAGAACCGAAAAAGCGAAGAAATATGCTGCCAAGATCATTAAAATTCGATGAATTACAAAGGAGCGCATGAATATCCGATCTCCAAGTTATTTGATAAATATAACAATTTTGAGTGCTAGCCCGAAACTAAGGTCTTAAACCCACCGACAGTGAAACGCTTCATATCAAAAGGCATTTCCCAGTTTTTGCCGAACGGTGGTTGCATACGCGGATCACTATGAACCTTTTTATTCACCTGGTTCCGATGTGCTTTAGATTTATAAACAATGAACGCGAAGATAACGGTTTCAGAAGGTTTCAGTTTACACAGTTTGACAAAGTCCGTGCCCCATTTATTCTTCATATCGTCTCCTTGGCATTCGAAATAGTGCAGGGCACCATGTTCCATCCAGACATTGCGACCAAGGGTTGCCATCTTCTTGTATTCCTTCAGTTTCGACTTTTTTATTGGAATCACAAAACCATCAACGTAAGTAGACATGAATAACCTCAATTATCTGTGAGTTGACAAACGCTATATGTGCTCTGATAGATAGTGTAATCTAACTTGGCGAATCAGATTGTGCCGGATTTTTATCGCACCGTCACAATTACTTGATAGACCAAGTTTTCGGCTGTTAGCGCTGTGCCCTTTTTAAAAAGAAAGAACTGCGCTGTATTGCTATCTGTTGCGGGTGGAATGATCTTTTCTAAAGCGTTAAAGCTTTGGGACAGCGTGTAATTTGTCCCATTCTTGATCTCGGCATCGACTTTTTTATCTTTCAACACCGCTCGGATTCCGATGCCCGAATGGAGCCCTTCGTCGCATGCATTTTTAGGAACTGGGGCTAGGGCGGGTAAAGCTTTGCCACTGCTTTGACAGTTCAGAGAAATTCCTCGGCTGCAGCCTTTGCAGTCGCCGAACGGCTGGTCATTGAATTCCTTTATAAGTTGCGCGGAACCATTTGTACCCATCGCATATACTTTGTAGGATGCGGATTTTTTTGCCAGATCTTTTGACAATGGGTCTGGAGGTAATAATTGGACCTTCACCGCTTCGAAAGCCTTTGGACACCCAAGCGTCGCGCCGATTTCATCGATACTTTTGTTTAATGTCGTCGCTTTCGTTTTGAGAGCGTCGGAAGTCTTCTTTGCAACGGCAATATCAGTGGAAAATGCTTTAAAATCACTGATCAGTGTATCTGGAAACGAACGATACTTTGCCTCCGCATTGGTCTGGGTTTTTTTAAATTGTGCCCAGGCGCTAGCTGCATGTTTCTTCGCGCTATCGATGTTTTTTTGATCAATATCCTGAAGGCTTTTTTGGAGATCACTTTCGACTAGAGAAAGCTGATCTTTAATATCTTGAAAGGGATTGTTGCCGCGTGTGCATTGACCAGGATCGCTGGGGATCTCGCTGCTGTTGGCATAAGATGCTGGAGAAACTATAAAACTAAACGCCGCTAGAAAAAACGAAATTAAATATTGCATAAAGTATCCACCCAAGCGTTATAAACGATAGGAAAGTCTATCATTAGATATTCGTTTCAGCCAGAGTTGGCATTTCTCGATACTGGAGTTGTTTTTTTTAAAACTTTGACCGTAGCGGGTTTCCCAAGTTATAGTTCTGCTGCTTATGAACTAACGAGGAAACAGCCAATGAAAATTAGAGCCGCAGTTGCGTGGGGACCAAAACAGCCTCTTTCTATCGAAGAAGTCGATTTAGAAGGTCCTAAGGCCGGAGAAGTTCTTGTTAAGATGGTTGCGACCGGCGTGTGTCATACAGATGCTTACACACTATCTGGCGAAGACTCGGAAGGCCTTTTCCCAGTGATTTTAGGTCACGAGGGCGGCGGCATTGTGGCCGAAGTGGGTGAGGGCGTCAAGACATTAAAGAAGGGAGATCATGTGATTCCCCTTTACACGGCAGAGTGCAAAGAATGTAAATTCTGTCTTTCTGGTAAAACCAATCTTTGTGTTCGCATTAGAGCGACCCAAGGTAAGGGCGTTATGCCAGACGGCACGTCGCGTTTTTCTAAAGACGGCAAAATGATTCACCACTATATGGGTTGCTCAACGTTTGCTGAGTACACAGTTGTTCCAGAGATTGCCCTGGCAAAAGTTGATCCGAAGGCACCTTTAGAAAAAGTATGTTTGCTTGGATGCGGTGTTACCACAGGCATTGGCGCAGTTCTTAACACTGCCAAGGTTGAGAAAGGAGCAACTGTTGCTGTCTTCGGTTTAGGCGGTATTGGACTTTCGGTAATTCAAGGTGCAAAGATGGCAGGTGCAGGTCGCATCATTGCTATTGATATAAATGACTCCAAATGGGAAATGGCAAAGAAGTTTGGTGCCACTGATTTTGTTAATCCAAATAAGTGTGACAAACCCATCCAGCAAGTTATTATTGAGATGACTGAGTGGGGCGTTGACTATTCTTTTGAATGCGTTGGTAGCGTTAAGCTTATGCGTGCCGCTCTGGAATGCGCCCACCGTGGCTGGGGGCAATCCATAGTTATCGGTGTTGCAGGCGCTGGACAAGAAATTTCCACCCGACCATTTCAACTCGTAACCGGACGAGTCTGGAAAGGGTCCGCTTTTGGTGGCGTCAAAGGCCGCACGGAGCTTCCTGGCTACGTCGATAAATACATGTCGGGCGAAATTAACATCGACGATATGGTAACGTTCACCTTGCCTTTAGAAGATATTAATAGAGCATTCGACTACATGCATGAAGGCAAAAGCATTCGCTCTGTCATCGTGTACTAGGATGAGGAGTGATCTCATGAAAGTCTTGAAAACCCATAAAAGTTTTGGTGGCACGCTGAATTTTTGCGAACACGACTCGCGAGAAACGGGCACCAAGATGAACTTCTCTACCTTTGTTCCAGAGACAAAAGTTCAGGGCTGTTTGATTTGGCTATCTGGCCTTACATGTACTGACGAAAATTTCATGGCGAAAGCCGGCGCACAGAAATTACTCACGGACGCTGGATTAATGGTTGTTTGTCCAGATACATCGCCTAGAGGATTAAACCTTCCTAACGAACACGACAGTTGGGATTTTGGTTCGGGCGCAGGGTTTTACGTCGATGCCACAACTCCCGGCTATAAAGACCACTACAAGATGTATAGTTACGTTTCAAATGAACTATACAGCTTAATTCAAAATGAATTTAATACTGACGGACACATTTCGATTTCTGGTCACTCG
>CAZUYQ010000108.1:6001-17407 GCA_964624705.1 uncultured Polynucleobacter sp. | reverse complement strand
TTTTCGATAGGCCGCGGACCAGTTTTTCGTTCTGGATTCGGATGACCGCGGGTGTACCCTCTGAAGATCTCTCAAGATCTCTCATGCAGCGTATAAGTGCGCTTCTGATCGAATACAGTAATAAAAATGGGCCGCATCAAGCGCATCAACCCAAATGGTATCTTGGCCGTAATCATAGTGCGCTGCGATATGCTTTAACCGGATAGCTTCAATAACAATATCTTCTTCGAGGTCGTAAACGCCGCAGATACCTGCGAGGCTTAGCCGCTTTCCCCGGTAATCCTCAGGATTGTGGCCCATTTCTTTGAGCGCCATTTCAAAATCCTGTTTACTCACCTGTGGGGGCATGTAGAACCTCCTGCGCAATATTTGCATTTATGTTTGTGACGCACTCAGACGCTTACCTTATTCTTAATTGTAAAATGGCGTCTGAGTACATCCAACGGGCAAACCCTGCAGGGCAAGAAGCGGGCTACAGCCAGTGTTTCCGGGTTTTTCCCCTAGCATCCGGCAATCCCTTATGGGGATTAAACAAAATACGCGGAATTTCGACGAACGTAATATTCGTGTACTTACTACTTCCAAGCATTTCATACAGAATCGACTCTTGATATCTAACCTTCTGACCCATCCATGTTTTGTTTGCGATTAACCAAAAAGGATGATCGTTCCATTGGTTTAGCATCTCGGCACTAGGTAGCTCTGCAGCGACAAAAACAGGGTTAAAATGAGTTGCTTTCGCCGGATTAGCTAAGAATACTTTTCGATCCATCTCGGATGCATGTGGCACTTCTAAACAAAGTTTTTGGACCTCACCTTCGACCTCAGCAAAAACACTGGTACCACCGACATCGCGGGCCGTGTTTGGAACCTGCCCCATCGTTACGACGGGGCGGGCAAAAAGTGCCGCAATCTCGCTTATAGACTCGTTACCCTTTAACGGAGCATGAAAAATCCGCGACAATACAACTAAAAGCGGGTCGTTAAGATCAATCTCGGTCGCATTCCAAGGTTCTTTAATATTTGCTGCCTCTGGCCACTGCGAGAGCATTTCCTTAGCAAATCCCTGGGCCGCCACACTATTGCCTGCCTGTAATGCCTCGCGAATTTTTTGTACTGTTTTAAGAATGAAGCGATGGGTGCCAAGAAAATCTCTTGATGCTGTCACAACCGCTGGCGAAGTTCCAACCACATTATCGATGTTACGAATCCAAATACTATCTGCTTCCGGAAACACAGCTTGCACTTCAGGTAGCAAATTCAGTAACGCCCCATGCCCCGAAGGAACTGAAGACACCGCACCATTAGAAGATAGGCAAACATTGCCTTCCAGGTCAAATCTTACAGTCGCAAGTTTCATTCCTTGTTCTAAGACCGCAGTCCGAAGTTTCTCGTCACGTGAAACGTGCTTAACTCGTCGCAGAAAATCTTCTGATCGACCAGGTGGGCAAATAAAGACTTCGCCTGCCAAGCCATTCATCGATTCGTCTTCAGCGCGTTTTAACTCAAGAAACGTAATACTGTCGATAACGGCCGGGTATAAAGCTTTTGGCGCATCGATATTTACAAGCAGATCGTCAGCGCGCCAACCTTCAGGCAAATAACCGTTCTCTCGCCAATAGGAGACTAAATTAATAAGCGCCTCAGGCAGCGGGCACTCTACGATATTTGTCTCAACTAGTATCGCAAGCGCATTCTCAACTTCCCTCTGATCGAGATTGCGTAAGGCTTCCATTAATGGAGCCAAAGGTGCAAGCCACCGGCTCGAAGCACCCGCGGCTGGAATAAAGCTCACTACCGACTTGAGACCGGGATCAACTCCACGAATACAAGGGATAATCCCACCGTTATTGGGGCGGCAAGTGTCCCATATTGGAAAACTTGGTTCCTTTGATTTATGGATGGATTTAAGAACATTGCGCTGATGTCGTGCGATTGTATCTACCTGCATTCCAAGTTCATAAAGCTGGCTGGCAATTTTTTCAATATGCGAACCGCCGCGAGAATCTTGCAACTTGTGGTCTATTGACTGAGACGATTTTTTTGACTCTTGCACGTGATACTCTCCTAAATAAGCGCTCTAAAGGCGTTCAATAGTCTGCCATAAGCAGCTTACGAAGGCCATAATCATTCTCAGCGCTTACCGAAGAATCTAAACGTGATTGGTGATGGCCCAGCGATCCAATAAAACTCCCGCTGCTTCCACCATGGATCCACTCGCTTCATGGCCGAGGGTATCAGCGACAATATGAGCGATTTCATCATTTGGTGTCATCTCACGCAAAGCCCTTAAAATAGCAGCTTTATGCCAAGGCAGCTGTGCCGCTTTAAGCAAAGATCTTAACGTATCGGCTTCCAATAAATCAGGTCCTAGCCCCACAATTCGCTCTACCGCAACCTCGACCGCAGTGGGAGCCATACGTCCTAGATGAGTCGAGAGCAGCTCCATGACAAAGCCAATAGTAGCAATATGAGTGTCGCGTAAAATAGACACTTGCCATGAAATATTCAAAGTTAAAAACTCCGCGATATCTTTAACAACCTCCGCTCCGCGCTGTAAACGGATAAAGTTTGCGGTGAGCCTTGCGCCTTCGGCGGTGACATCCCAACCACGAATGCGGCCGCGGCCGTCCCGATCAGAAATCACTAGACGTGCACGCTCAAAAACTTTCATAAGCTCTTCAGGAACATTGCCTTGTTCCTGAGTGAGACCGATTTCGGCAAGAGCTGCTAGAGTTTCTGGAATTTTTTCTTCGAGGATCCAGGGCACCGCGTGATCTGCTAGTTCGGATAGTAAAAGATATTTTAAACGATGCTCATCCAGAACTGATGGCCTCGTTCGCATCTGATGACCTAGTTCAATAATAATGGACGCCAACATGGCATCATACTCAGGTATAAAAATATCAACACGTGCTTCTTCTAAAACACGCACACCATCGCGTAATTTCCTGACGAGTGCATGACCAAGACCTAGGTCTAATTCCATTTCGATATCATTTGCTGCACTCGCCGCAACAACGTAGGCATAAGTCAGAAACTCACGATCATCGAGACAAATAGTGCGAGGTTTCATCAACCCCATCCGGGTAAAGTCTTCGATCATCACCTTTACAACTTGCGTTGCGATATTCCTTGAAAGACCGTGATCGAGCTGTAGAAATTCCACCACTAAAGCGTGAAATACCGGAACTTCCAGCCATTCACGGTGACGCAATAGTGCAAATATGGCTTCGATAAAAAGATAACCGCGGCTGGCTCGGGATGTCGTCCGGGAGGAATCCAGTTGTTTGGTCACAGCCACAAAATGCGCTTCTAAACTCTGTAATTGCCACTCGTTAAGAAGCTCACGCGCTGTTGCCACTTTGCGAGATAATAGCTGAAACGACATCCAAACCTCCCTTTGCCACTACGCCAAGCACTCAATCATTTCACTAGTATAACCGATAACCTACGTGGTGTCAGATATCTAAAAAGGAAGAGGTCGGTGTGAGTATTTCGGTTCCCCCTGAATATGTTCGATGCTTAACGCGTCTGGGTTTTGAGCCCAGACGTGAACGGACGTCCGTCGTATGGGAACTCGTTCGCAAAACGCATGGTACTCGAGTCACGATTATGGAACGCAGCGGAAAATTAAAGCTGCAAGTCATTGAAAACGACTGGAGTCCCGAAACGATTTTAAAATCACTACACCAAGAACTCGTAAATTTATGGGGACGTCATATTCGCATGTCCCATACTATGGGAGCGGAACGCAGCGTCTCAGTGATGGTCGAGATATCAGAGCCGCCATCCCCTTCTAAACGCCCCGCACCAAGATTATATCCTCCAACGGTGGTTGGTTGGACCATCAAATTATCAACTGAAGAAAATCTTATAAAAATATTTATGGAAGACCTCACAGTCCTCGGCTTAAATGCTCCATCTGAATGGCCTGCCGATCTCATCCAGGCAACGACGAAAGCCATCTGCGGCAAGGCTCACCGTCAAGCCATATGCCGATCCATTCATGAGATTGAATGCTCAGCACTTGATATCGCGATTTATAGATTAAATCAGAAAACTCGCGTCGATGATCTCCGCGAACTCCATGAGGCTTTCGAAGAAGGTTCCGATTCGGCTGCTCAATTTAAATGGGAATGCAACGCAGATTCTTGGCATTGCAGTTATTCGTTGCATCATCAAAGCGCCGTTTTGGATAATCCTGGTGACTTGGACATCGATATTGAGATACTCGAGGCGCGGGCCGCCGGAGAGCCCATCCGGGCCTATGATCTAGCCCTCGCGAACCGCCGTCAAGACTTGCCTGTTCTTAGCGGAGCAACTCCCGTCATCACAAAGCGAAAGATAATCCGTTATTTGCAAAACACCGAAAATCAAGTTCAAGCTGCGGATATTGAAGCCCATATAAACGAGCCTGCTTTTGCCTCAGTAAAACAACTTGCTGCGGCTGCACTCATTCGCATTTACTATCTTGAAAAAAACTACGAGGCAGCATTGGAGGCGCTGCGCATTTGGACGGAGTGCACCCGTAAAATCCATAACGAACTAGAATCGATGCCAGCACTATCGATTGCGCTACCTGAGCTTGCCGGTATGATTCTTTCACCCCTTGTCCCGGAGCAAGCACTGACAGCCTTTGAGCGTGCTTTAAATGATCATGAAGAACCACGCATTTTAGCGCGCATGGCCGATGTTATCTCCAAACTCGATCAACCTGAGCAAGAACTTCAAATTCTTACGAGATGGCGTCAGGCAGAACGTCGGCTCGATCCATTAGAAATTATTATTCAGCGGCAGGTAGAATTACAACTCAGTTCTAGTGAACTTGTAAATGCGGCCGCCAACCTTGAATTCTTAGTGGCGAAATATCCGAATAAAGCCGGAAAGTGGATTTACTTTCTCAATATGCTGGCCGACGCCGGAAATCCACAACGATCCATCTTAATTTTAGAACGCTTAGAGCGATTCGCCGCTGGTGAAGCATCATTCTCTAAGAAAGATCGCATAGCTATTAGTTCAAGTATTGCAAGAATCTGGGATGAGCATCTAGGTCGGCCCGATTTAGCCCTACCTCGCCATGAGATGGTGCTTGAAGCAGGAAACTTTGCCGATGAAGATGCTTTAAATCTTGCGGAAAGTGCGCTAGAACGAGCCGGAGACCGAGTCGGTGCAATGTCGCGTAAAATTGGACGCTGGCGAGCTCTCTCTAAAGAACAACGAACACTTGTTTTAGAGCTCGGTTTTGGAATTATGCGACAATCCCGTGATATGGGGGACGTTGAAACAGAATTTGCGATCGTTCTCGATCTTTTAGAATCCGGTGCAAAAATTTCGGATCTCAAAGAACGCATCAATCTGTGGCTATCGTCATCACTTTCATGGCGCCGACTTCTTCAAGTGACAAGTCAAGTTTATCCATCAGGACACATGCCAGCAGATTTAGCCCGCATACTTGCTAAAGTAGCACGGGATAAACTTGGTGATCACAACTATGCGACAGAATTACTGCTTCAAGACGGCATTCCCGCTGACCTCGATGATCATGAGTTTTTCTATTTATTAGATCATTTAACATCCCTAGCAAAGACTCACGATATTGAACTCGCTGTTATAGCGCGGCTAAATTCGCCAAATACAGAGACTCGGATTCAGGCACTTAAATATCTCATCCAGCATACCGTGATCGATACTGACGGTTCTATTGGCCAAACTCTCCTGAAGGATTGGCATGATCGTGGCGAGTCCTCACTTATACTGAATCGCATGACAAGTCTTGTAGAAACCGAGAATATCGAGGCCCTCAGAAGCTTTTTAAGTTGCATTGAAGAGAACGTTCAAGGTTCATCTACTGGGCAAAGCCTGATCGAAGAATGCATTGATGCGGTCCTGACTCATTCGAACAAGGAAGTGCCGACTGTGTTGGAAGGATTGCTTAAAATTGAGTTGATGCTCAGCAATCGCGATGCTTCATCTTTACAAAAATCGGCTAGATTAATGAACGCGGTC
Organism: uncultured Polynucleobacter sp.; assembly: GCA_964624705.1. Classification (GTDB taxonomy): domain Bacteria; phylum Bdellovibrionota_B; class Oligoflexia; order Oligoflexales; family RGVZ01; genus CAMDKS01. Next base: position 11,398 of record CAZUYQ010000108.1, on the reverse strand, counting down.
GGTGGCCCCAAATCGGCTGCATCGTATATAAATGAGTTAATTGACCGAAATACTGCTCCAGAACTATCCGACTCCATGATTCAAAAAGCTCTTAGTGGCGACAACCAGTCTCTCACAGCATTCTATTGCTATCGCATGACGAATGGTACCACGCAGGATCGTATGGCATTTGCTCGCGCAACTATGAAGCTCCTCGAGCGTCAATCGACCGCTGAGAGTTATATGGTACGCGCTATCGAGCAATTGATTTTGTCACAGGAAGTCCAGTCGGATGACCTAAAGTTGATCAGTGATATTGCAAGAGAATTGAAAAGACCACGACTACTCGTGGACAGCATGATCAGTTGCGCCGGAAAAATGGTCGACGAGATAGCTCGACGGAAAATCTTTTACGAGGCCGCACACATCGCTCGCGAAGAACTTGCCGACGTCCATCTTTCCTTCGAGCTCTTGAGTAAAGCTATCAACGAGAAGCATCCTTCTGAGGATATGTTGAATCTCGCAAAATTAGCTTTTGAAGCGGGTCACCAAGAAAAATCGCGACAAATGATTCTTTCATTTCTAAGGCACCCTAATTGTCTTGATCAGCCAGACTTAATCATCAAAGCCTGCAATCTCTTGATTGAGACAAAGGAAGATCGCGGACTCATCGGTGGTGTTATTCAAACATTATTATCGTGGACTGAAACTTCAGGCGCAGCAAAATTAGGGACAGATTTGACCGATTTCGCAATTTTAAATGGTTTAGCATCGAATCAAGACCTATCGAAAGCGCTAACTGTAGCACTTTCCAAAGACGATATGCATCACGCGAGTCTTTACATGATTAAAATTATGGAGCGAGCCGAACTACAGCATGAGGTTTTAGCTGATACCGTCAGCACCATTAAATCCGATCTAGTGCGTCTGGGTTTTGATCATCACTGGTGGCAACTTATCGGTGAAGTATCACATGGTCCGCTTATAGCAAGTGTATCGTCTAACATTCGTAAAGAATTGCTCTGTCAATACGGGCTATGGTTATATGGACAAGATGGTCGTCAAAAAGAGGCCTTAGAAGCGTTGACTTCCTTAAACCGAGAAGACCGTAAAGAACGTCGGCTCTGGATTCCAATTTATATCTTATTAGATGAACTTCAAGAAAACCCGCGACTTATTCGCCACCTTGAGCGCATTATTCCCAAGATCGAAGCTGATACAAGTATTTTAAGCGACTACCCGATCCACATCGAAACATTGAAATCATCGCTTAAGAGAGCTCGCGAAAAGGTAAATCCAAAATTTGAAAACACACTTAACTCGACCATTTATAAAACGGCCAATAATCTTCAAGCTATTGCCGCGCCTATCGCTACGCCCCCTGTACAGATGGACTACGGTAACGCAGCGGCAGTCTTAACACCCATGGAAAGTGAAAATCCTGCGGCGCCGGATTCAAGCCCTTCTTTAGAACCTCTTTCTCTTGTTTCTGAGAACAACGCCATGAACGAGCTCCCGCATCCGCTTGTTGAAGTGGCAAATCTTGATTTTGAAACCGAGGCGAGCCCCGCTCTAAGCAATACCCTAAACTGGCGTACCATAGCTATAAACATGAGTGCACCGGACGATGCTGTAGAACGGCTGTTTCGTACTGCCTTTGCAAGTGAAACAGAAAAACATATTGCGCTTCAGGTTGCGGCCATCCTCTGCGGGAATGTAAGTGGCCTGGACAACTGGCACTGGCGGGTTTGGCGTGATTCAACCGAATTTGGCTATCAAATATCCGCACGCGAGCGCATGCCAAAACTGACAGATCTTAGACAGATTGATGGACCAGTTCATCGCTTCCTAGGCGCCTTTTCACCGGCATTGGCAAGACATAATCGCGAACAATTTGCCATTGTCGATCGTCTGCGGTCCCGTAACCCGATGGCACGTCTAAATATGCGAGATATTCTTTTTACAGACCCAGTACTGCAAAGAACTGGACTCAAGCATCATGAGGCACGTATCACTCAAGCAAAAGTCAATTTCGTTGACACACCAGAGCTCGGTGACGAGGTCTTTCTTGACGCAGCTTCACGCTCTATTCATTTTTCTGCGGCATCATGCTCGGTCAAGCCGCCAGGCTATCTTATGCATCGTGCTATGTTCCTGATGTGGTCCATGCACCTGCAGTATCATGTGATCTTAAAATCAGATGCCTTGCGGACTAAAGATCCACTTTATCAGATGTTCTTAAATAACAATCGTGCATCATCACTTGAGAAAATGCGGCTATTTTTCCTAGCTGACTCAGGAAAGATTCAGAGGCTTACGCATGGACTTAACCGCGATAAACTGAACGCACTTGCTCAACAAGCGGGTCCTTTTGTTCCACAAGACACGCAAAATCTGCAAACCGAGATGTCGAAACATATTTATCGTGTCTTACTTGCAGAGAGTCTCGACCTTATCGGCATTTTCGAAGCGCTCACCGGTGAAATCATCACCACGCTTAGTCCCGACTCCATAAAATCTTGTATCAGAAAATCTGCAATTCTGACTGATTTGCTTGTTTTTGCTACAAAATTAAACCTCTAAAAAACTATTAAGCCCTTGGTATTCTGTCAGTTTCGTCATGTCATCCCTATCCATCGTCAAGATAAGTCGCCTAAAATTTAATCTTAGTTAAAATCTCCATCTATTTTTGCTTTGCACTTGGCAAATACCGGTATTCCTTGCTAGGCTTCTACGTCGTGTTTTGAACTTTTTTTTGGAGTAAACTATGAAAATCGTTAACGCATTAGTTGCAGTTGTTGCTCTCTCTTCAGGTATCGCTATGGCTGCTGGTAAAAAAGACCACGGCACACCAAACTGTGAAGTTGCTGGCAAAAAAATCCACGCTAAAAACAAAGCTGCTTGCGAAAAGAAAAAAGGCACTTTCTCTGAAGAAGCAGCTGCTCCTGCCGCTGCACCAGCTGCTGAAGCTCCTGCCGCTGCTCCAGCTGCAACTCCAGAAGACGCTCACAAGTAATCTGTCAGTTTTAGTTTGTAGTTTTCTTCCATCCTCAGAACTAGCGAAAGCGAAATCCTGAGGATGGATTTTTTATGTTTTAAATGGAAACGAAATAGATATTCGAACGCTAACTCCGACGTCGGAGTAAGTTTTTCCGCACTAGCGGATACATTAAAAATGGCGCTGCAATCGCTCCCATACTGGTCGCAACTGCTATGGGTGTTTCCACTGCACCCATAACGAGCATCGCAAAATTCATCACAATAAAAATTACTGGCAGCCATGGATAGAGCGGTACCATAAAGCTCGGTTTATAATTTGCTTTTTTTCGCAGCCAAAATATCGGAAAGATAATCATAAGGGATAAAACACCTAAGCCATATCCGGCAAAATCCAGCATAAACTGAAATGAATTCGATAGCAGCAGAATGATACTAATGATGCTCTGACACCAGATGGCAGCTTTTGGGATTTGCGTTCGCTTACAGGACTTACCAAGTCTTGCCGGCACCAAGCCATCTTTTGCCATCGCATAGACAATTCTTGGGCCCGTCATAATAAAGGAACTCAAGCTTGCGATCACGCCAACGCCGATTAGAATTGAGAAAATCTTCGCAAGATTCGTGCTAAACAAATACTTGTTAGCCGTCTCAGCAAACATCAGCACTTCATTTTCACTGAGCCTCGAGAGATTTTGCGGATCAATTGCATAACCATAAACGATGTTGAGACCGAGATACAAAAGAGTTACCAAAGCAGTACCAAAAATCAGTGCGCTGGTTAAATTTCGACTTGGGTTCTTGATCTCACCGGCAATATAGACTGCGCCGTTCCAGCCGGTGTAGCAGTACATCACGAGAATCAAATTAGCCGCTATTCCGGAGAATGTGATGTCGGTATTTAAGTTATGAGTTTGAAAATGACTCCATTGCCCCGCTTCACTATTTAGACCCAACACAATAAAACCCACGAATACAAGAATTTTAAAAAGAGTCAGAAGTCCTTGAGCAATAGCACTTTCCTGATGTCCCCGCACATGGATCACGGTCAGAATTAAGATCGACAGAACTGCAAATCCAAGACAAAAATAGTGATCACCCATGCCTGCAAAAACTGCGAAATTCTGACAATAAGACCAGACTAAACTCGCTAAAGTATAGGCCACCATCGCCACCGGAGCAGCGAATCCCACGACCACCATGGCGCAACCATACATAAAAGCAATGCGAGGACCAAACGCCTCGCGCACATAGACATAGTCGCCACCCACCTCCGGAAAGGCCGTCGCCATTTCGGCCATTGTCAGAGCGCCGCATAGAGCAATCACTCCGCCGACAATCCATAACGCCATGACTACTTGGAGGTTTGGAGTACGTTGCAATAAATATCCGGTTGAGGTCAGAACACCGGAGCCAATCATACTGGCAACAACAAGAAAGACTGCTGTCGGCAGTCCGAAGGCACGTTTAAGATCTGACGACTGATTCAATAGCTGGTCCTAGCGAAAGGGAATGACTTTATCGAGATTGTTATCTCCACATATTAACGCGAACCATCGATCAAATCCTAGTGCATTTCCAGCGCAAGAGCCCTTAAGTCTGCCCATATCCCGAAAAAAATCTTCATCCATGGGAACGGCAGGTAGTCCGGCCTCGGCGCGAGCGGCAAATGCCTCTGCAACGCGTACGCGATTCTCCGTCTCGCCGGTCAATTCAAAAAAGCCATTACAGAGCTCAACACGCCCAAGATAAAACTCGAATCGACAAGCATGACCATTCTCAACCTTAGCAAGTGCAGCCTGCGAAGGGGGGTAATCTTTAAGAATCACGCCTTTTCTCGCCGCGATCTCCGGTTCAATTTTCTCGATAAGGGTCTTAAAATATGCCGTTTCAAAATCATCACTCTCTAAAACCGAGAAGACCCCTTGCTTACGGCATTTAACAGCTAAGTTTGGATCCTGATCCACTAAATCAACGCTCGCGAATCTAGAGAATGCTTCGAATACCGAAATTTCCTCGAAGGTCGCAGGCAGTAAATCTTGAACCACTGCAATACCACGCTGTGCCATCGCTTCTAGCGTATATCTTAAATAATCTTCCGTTTCTCTGATGAGCCCCTGATAGGTTTGGCCCATCCCGTACCATTCTAGCATGGTAAATTCGGGCTGATGCCAGGGACTCGACTCGCCGCCATTGCGAAAGCAGGGTGCCATTTGGAAAATATTCTGACAGCCATCGGCAAGTGCGCGCTTCATATGCAACTCGGGACTCGACCGCAGGTGCAGGTCGTGACTTACCGCTGAGTGATCGATCCATGCAGTCTTAAAGTACTGGAGATGAACCTCCGTGCCAGGGCAAACGACCGCGATCGGCGTATCAACTTCGAGATAGTTTTTTTTATGAAAAAAATCGCGTGTCGCC
>CAZUYQ010000108.1:0-5776 GCA_964624705.1 uncultured Polynucleobacter sp. | reverse complement strand
AATCAGCTGACCTAAGGACTTCATCGTTATGCTCGACCACCACTAAAGTGGCTCCAGCATCGACAAGCTCTCGCATGACGGCAATCAATCGCTCAACATCCTCGAAATGCAGTCCAGTCGTAGGCTCATCCAAAATTAGCACGCACCCGTCACCCAGTTTTTTAGTGAAAAATGGCACCATTTTAAGCCTCTGAGCCTCACCACCCGACAAGCTTGCCGATGGTTGACCGAGTTTTAAATATCCAAGACCCATACGCTGAGCCGGTGCAAGCTTGTGAACAATTCTACGATGATGGGCAAAGTGCGCCACAGCTTCATCAATACTGAGATTTAAAACCTCACTCATATTAAGCCCATTAAACCGCACATCGAGCACATGCGGTCGAAAACGTTTACCGCGGCATACGGGGCACTGAATCCTTGCATCAGCAAGAAAGCGCATTGATAAATTAATCTCACCGCGACCTTTACATTCAGGACACCGCCCACCCTCTAAGTGCAGGCTAAATGCCTTAGCCGTTAAACCCGCAACCTGAGCATCCGGCAGGCTTGCATAGAGATCACGAAGATCTCCGGTAATATCCAAGTAGGTTGCCGGCATACTGACACTGCTCTTTGCAACCGGCCTGCGGTCAATCAACTGTACGCTGGTCAAACTATCCCAGCCTTTGAACTCAGTGCAGTAACGCCACGTTGGTTTTTGCTGAAATGGCACGGCTCGCTTCCGGGTTTTGCCGCTGCTGTGTTTCGGATCTATTTTTTTTAGATTTGTGGCTGCGCCACCGGTCTCCTGCATGACATCAAGTAGGTTTGGAAATAACACCCCAAGTACTAAACTACTTTTTCCTGCACCCGAGACACCCGTAACAACAGTCATTGCTTCCAATGGCAAACGGACTTTATTTATTTTTAAATTATTTAGTATTGGTTTTTCGATTTCTAGAAATTTACCGGAAATCCGATCGACTGCTTTGCGTTTGCGTTCTACTGGTTTACGAGCAAGCCAGGCCGCCGTTCGCGATTGATTCACAAACTTATCGGCTGTTTTAGCGGTAAAACGAGCTAAGATTTCCCCACCGCCCGCACCACCGCCAGGACCTAAGTCAATAATACAGTCCGCCGCCCGCATCATCGTTTCGTCGTGATCGACAACAATGATCGTATTTCCTTCATCGCGAAGCTGTCTTAGACTCGCGATGACGTTTTCCAATTCTGATTCGTGCAGACCTTGGCTTGGTTCATCTAAGACATATAAAATTCCACGAAGATTCTCACTGAGAATCCCTGCAAGCTTGACTCGTTGAGCTTCACCGCCGGATAAGGAACGCACGCGCCTTGCTAACGACAGATAACCAAGTTTCATAGCGACAAGTCGTTCGAGACCACCCTTAACTTCACTCCACACCCGTTCGAAAGCTGGATTGGTGCGGATGACTGAGTCCTGAGAAATATCGTCGAGTTTTTTTTGAACAAGATTAAGTGGTAGTGTCAAAAGTTCATGAATCGTGACGCCGCCGAGTTTAATGGCGGCAGCGTCTGCTTGCACACCAGTTCCCAAACAAGGCACACAGGGTTGATCTAAGAAGGAATCATTTGGATCACCCTCATCGCCCCCTTCAGCATATTCCTGGGCGTCGGGTACGCCATAACCATCACAGGTTTCACAGCGACCTAAGGAGTTCGCGTTAAAATAACGCGAATCCAGTCGTGGCCATGAATAGCCGCAAATCGGGCAACCGCCTTTGGTTGAGAATGAATGGACATCGTCAACATTCCATTTGCCTTTAGCGTCGACCGGGATCCATTCACCAAATCCACCACCAAGGTCTAGAACCGTATCAATGCCACGCAGCAAACGTTCGTTGCCGCTGTCTTTCACCTTCACGAGGTCCACCATAATTTTAATGGTGTGTTTTTCTTCGCGGATAAGTTCTGGCAACGGATCAAGATCCATCACTTCACCATCAATCCAGGCTTTCGTAAAACCACGGTTCGCAAACTGCGTTAACTGAGCTCTAAAAACCCCTTTTTTACTTTCGGCAACTGGAATCACTAAGGCAATACTCTGTCCTTTTGCAGCTGCGGTCACGTGAGCACGAATTTCATCCTTCGTCATCGATCCAGTCGGTAATCCATGCGTCGGACAATTCTGCACACCAAATCTCGCATACATCACAGCGAGTAATTCTGAAATATCGGTAAGCGACCCCAGTGTGGCTCGTCGCGAAGGGGCCGTTTCATTTTGCGCAAGCGCAATTGCGGGTGATAGGCCCGTGACACTTCGCACCGCTGGACGGCTACCAAGATCGAGAAATTGTCGACTATAGTGGGAAAGCGTATAAAAAAAACGCCGCTGGCTTTCTGCAAGAATCGTATCGAAAGCAAGCGAACTTTTGCCGCTACCGCTAACGCCGGTAATCACCGTAATCGCTCCGCGGTCGACTGCAATATTCACATTTTTGAGGTTATGCTCCGTCGCTCCTTTGACGTCAATACTATCAAAAACAGGCATATCTTATCCTCCTCACACCTCCGAGGTGCGATCCAAATAATTTTCACAGAGATCTAAAGCGGCCTTAAAACTCGACCAGCTCACTTTCCCACCGCCAATGCCATATAAATCTTTTGCAGGTCCGTGATCTGGCGACACTCGAAGGTACTTCAGGCCTAAAGAAACATTCACGGCATCATCAAAATGGACGGTCTTTAAAGGTCCTAATCCTTGATCGTGATACATCGCTAATACTGCATCAAAATCACCCTGCACCGCTCGGTAAAAAATAGTATCGGCAGGCAAAGGTCCGTCGAATTGAGTATCAGGAAACATTTGTCGGCTCGCTTCAATGGCCGGCAAAATAATACCCGCCTCCTCAGTTCCAAACAGTCCGTGGTCACCGCAGTGTGGGTTTAACCCGCAAACGGCAATTCGGGGTTGAGGAATGGAATATAAATCCCGCAATCCCGTCGTCAATATCGCTAACTTTTTCTGTATCAGGTCCGAGGAAATAGTTTTTGCGATTTCACTGAGCGGCAAATGATTCGTCACCAGTGCAACGCGAAGTTTAGGCCCAGCAAGCAGCATAATCGCCTTGCCCTGCCACAGCTCTTCAAAGAACTCGGTCTGCCCTGGATGTTTGAAGCCAGCTAAGTTTGCAGAGTGCTTATCAATCGGGCCGCTTAGAACAGCCATTTTAGAACTGTGTTCTTTTGGCACAAGTCGCAACGCCGCAACCGCCAATTCACCGCATACTTCGGCTGACAAAGTATCGGGAGCGGAATTACCAGTTTGCGGTAAAGGATCTAACAAAAATAATCCAGACGCAGCATCCCGCAGTCCTTTATCTTTCAAAGATTGAATCACTTGAAATACAGGCAACTCAATACATAGGAGTCGTGCTTGATACTCTACTTGCCACTGACTGCCGATCACAACGATGGGTCGACGCTTCGCCACAGGGAGCACTACGCGGAGCAAGGCTTCCACGTTGATACTGTGTGGATCTCCTAGCGTGTATATAAGCAGGCCCTGCGGCGTTTTAGATGTCAAAGTAGCGTCTCCTAACTGATGTTTCACGAGAGTAAATTAACACAAACAACACTTTATAAGCCGCTATTAATTTCATAGAATATTCGGTTTTCTTTAAAAATTGTCCTTGAACTATTAATCTTGCCTGTCTAACCTAGAAGACCGATTTTTTATAAGGAGTACAGCACCATGGGCCGACTGACCACACATGTTCTCGATACGGCTTCTGGACTCCCAGCACGAAAAATGACGCTGCGACTTTATGAGATCGCGCAAGGCATAAGAACTCTCCGCAAGGAGACTCTCACCAATCAAGATGGCCGCTGCGATGCTCCTCTTCTTGATGGCTCTGATTTTAAAACAGGAACCTTCGAAATTGAGTTTGAAGTCGCCGCATATTTTGCGAATTCCGGAACCAAACTTCCGAATCCACCATTTTTAGATATTGTTCCTATTCGTTTTTCTATCGCAGATAGCGAGAGCCATTATCACGTCCCGCTCTTGGTTTCACCATGGTCCTACTCCACATACCGTGGGAGTTGATGGCAATGGAATCTTATATTCTCGATTGGCTGCAACTCATCTTACGCTCCCTTCATATCATCACTGGTATTGCATGGATCGGTGCCTCGTTTTACTTCGTCTGGCTCGATAATCACCTGCGCAAACCAAAGTCGCCTGAATTGAAGCAAAAAGGTGTCGACGGCGAACTCTGGGCCGTTCACGGTGGTGGTTTTTATAATCCGCAAAAGTATATGGTTGCTCCGCCTGAGCTTCCTCATGATCTTCACTGGTTTTACTGGGAGTCTTATTCAACCTGGATGTCGGGCTTTGCATTATTTGTAGTGGTGTATTTATTAAATGCTAAAACCATGATGATCGATACAAGGGTTCATGAGATGTCGGTTCCGACAGCAATTATTGTTGCGTTGGCGGTGCTTGTCGGTGGTTGGTTGGCCTACGATCTTATTTGTCGCTTGTTTCGCACCAAAGAAAAAATTGCCGCCTTACTGATTGCGAGTCTGGTTGCAGTAACGGCTTACTTAACTTGCCATCTGTTCTCGGCCAGGGCTGCATTCCTAATTACTGGCGCGATGATGGCAACGATTATGAGTGCTAACGTCTTTTTTTGGATTATTCCGGGTCAACGTACGGTCATTGCTGATATGCGAGCGGACCGACCTGTCGATCCGATCTACGGACAACGCGGCAAGCAACGAAGCGTTCATAATACATACTTCACGCTACCGGTCTTATTTGCAATGCTTTCCAATCATTTTCATATGATCACAAGTCACGAGTCGCAGTGGATTCTCCTTATTCTGATGATGCTCAGCGGGGTTTTGATTAGGCACTATTTTGTCCTAAGGCATAAGGGCCATAATCAATGGGGCCTTGTGGCCGCTGCTGCAGGCATAATCTTAGGTATTGGCATTTGGCTTGCCCCAGCACCTAAATCGACTGCAAATGTGAAAGAGAATAGCTCCTATCCACCGAGCTTATCGGATGTCGTCGTCATTTTTAAAAATCGCTGCGAACCCTGCCACTCAGATCATCCCACCATGATGGTGGATGCGCCAAAAAGCATAAGCTTCAGTCAGCCTGACGTCATCGTTGCTAATGCTGCATCGATTTATTTGCAGGTGGTGCAGCAAAAAAACATGCCGCTAGGTAATGTCACCTCTATGACCGATGAAGAGCGCGATGTGGTTCGAAGATGGTTTGAAGAAAAATAGGGCGTTAAAACTACTCTTTCACCTCCATCCGTTTTAGCATCGTCTCGAACCATGGCGAAAGCTCACCACCTCGTGTTTCAAAATATTTGCGGATAATCGCCGCGTTCTTCCGTGATTCCTGCGTTGAAAGACCCATTTGTTCGCGCATCGCTAAGAACTGATTGGCAGCCATTTCATCCGTAAACCCAGTGATCATTTGAGGGCCTGTGCAAATCACTGCAATAAACCCATGTATGTCGCCGGTGGTAACGCATGTTTGCAAAGCACTGGCAAAGCTCTGATCACTCACACACCGCTTATTTAAATCAAGCATTGCGTTGATGCGCGTGATTTCGTTCTTATCAACCATCGTATTTTCCTTTTCAGATTTTCCGTGGACTATTCAGAGACCGAATCAGGAAACTTTTTCAGAGTTCCTACTACACTTCGCGCTAAGGGCTGATTTGATGTGTTTCACAACTAGGCTCTCTACAGAATTTGGGCTTGACGTAAGAGGTTGACTTCAGAGGGATAA
>CAZUYQ010000107.1:9982-17522 GCA_964624705.1 uncultured Polynucleobacter sp. | reverse complement strand
GGTTCAGCACAAAAACTTCCGCAAGCATTTGATGAAACTTAGTTCGGTAATCTTTCTTCCCTGTTTTCAGGAGCTGACTCAGACCCTCTTGCGACGCACCTACCACCAGCGACCACCGCATCTCCATGTAGTAAATGGCAGCAAGATTATAGAGCCCCCACGCTACATGTTTGTCGATTTCAGGATCTGGAATATCGCGGCGCAATATGTAAACAGCTGCTAAAAAATATCTGCCGCGTTGTAAGTACTTCCTGTAATCTTTGTTTGTGATATCACCTTTTGCAGCGATAAGTATCTCACGCGCACGTTGCAAGGCATTCACTGCCATAAAGAATTCGATCCTGCGATTCATCAAAGGATCTTTATCAAACTGCATCCGACCAGCAAGCCAGGACGCATGAGCTTCGTCATACTGACCATTTAAGTATTCGACTCGACCTTTGGCAAAATGTTCCGCGGCCCGTCCATCCCCGGGCACACGGAAAATCATCCCATCCATTTGTTCCTTGTTAAGAATCACCTCAAATTGCTGCGGAGCAATCTTGAACGGATAGCGCCAGAACACTTCACCAGAGATATTTCGCTCTGCCGGTTTCTCACGGAAGTCGCCGATAAACTGATAACGATCAATAATTTCTTTAAAATCCGCTTTTTCAAGCGAACCTTTTTTCTCAACAACAGGGCGTTTTGCACCCATCGCTAGAAAAGCAATAATCGTTATAAGAATGAATCGCATAGTCGCTCCCCCAAGCTTACTCGGTTGGATCAACCGCACCCTCTTGATCGTAGTTCACATGAATCTCGATACGTCGATTCATCGACCTACCAGCCTCCGTAGAATTCTGCGCCACTGGCCTCAGATCTGCATAACCAGCCATCGTGAGTTTTGACGCTGGAAATCCGATTTGTTTCACCAGATATTTTCCAACTGAAGCAGCTCGCAAGGCTGAAATTTCCCAATTTGAAAATTGCCCGGACGCAGGAATATTATCGGTATGACCTTCGACAACAATCGGCCTACCGAGTTCCATCAGTATCTCACCAACATCATTTAATTCCTTCAATGCCTCACGTCGCACTTGATATTCACCGCTACCGAAGAAATGTCTTGCGGCAAGTTGGAGCTTAAATCCTTGGGTCGTGCGTTCGACATTAACGATCCGCTCTTGGCCCTTAGGACCACCTTGTGGATATTTTTCTGGCCCGTAAAGTCTCTCTTCAACCAGTGCCCGAATACGTTTGATTTCCATCTCGATCACCCGAGCGCGTTGTGCACCACTCGGATATTTCTGAGTAAGCGGCTCACGCAATTGATCGCCTTTAAAATTCTCGAAGATACCCATTCCCTGAGATGTCGGGCCAACTTTTCGATCGATAGGAATTTCTGGAAGCGGCGTATTTAGCGCGTCTTGAATGGATTGGGATGTCGCAGTCGCTGCGGCCTTAGATTCTTTACAACCCATTTTTTGTGCAAAAAGTACCACGAACAAGGCGAAAAGCATCGTTACCATGTCGGCGTACGATACGAGCCACCGTTCGTGGTTTTCAAACTCAGGACATTTTGCCTTTATCGCCATATCTACGCCCCTTAAACTACCTAGGCAGGATTAGTGACCTTCACCGCCACCATTATGAACGAAGACCGCAAGCTTCTGTTCGATGATCTTCGGGTTTAATCCCGAGAGAATGCCGTCTACACCAATCACCACCATGGCTCTAGCATGACCTTCGATGATTGCTTTCCTCTTCAGCTTTTTTCCAATAGGAATACCGACGATGTTCGCGGCACCCACCCCGTAAAGCGTCGCAACGAACGCTACCGCAATACCGGGACCGATCAAATCCGGTTTATCCAAAACGGACATCACGTGCTGGAGACCAAGTACCGCTCCAAGAATCCCGATCGTAGGACAAATCGCACCGAAGTCTTCCCAGAATTTTACGCATACCTCTGCTTCTTCAAAGACGACGTGAGCGGCTGTTTCGAGGGTGTCTCGAATGACGTTGGGATCGGTGCCGTCAACCGCAAGGCCGATCGCTGTACGCAGCGGTTCAAAGGTGATTGAGTCTCGTTTCTTTTCCAGTGCAAGAATCGATTCCTTACGTGCAGTCTGCGCAAGATCAATGATATCTTTTTGAATTTGCGCTGGATCGGCCGAGGGATTCTTTAGCCAAATCCCTAAGGCCTTAAACGCCATAATCATATCAGGCAAGGGATATGCCACCATCAACGCACCAAGCGTACCGCCGAACACGATCATCACCGCGGTAAAGGCAATCAATTGGGATAAGTGGCCACCCTCCATCATCATCCCGCCAACAATCATGCCGAGAGCAATTACGGGGCCTAAAATACTCGTTAAGTCCATGGGATCTTCCTCCGTGATGATCCAAAGAATTTTATTGCGTCAACGCTGTATTCACTACGACGTTGGATGTATTCGAATTTGATCTGGATGCATGATCGGAACCGCTATCTTGACGGCGTTTTGCCTGTGCCAAGGTTAAAACCTGATCGAGGGTTTCACGCACAATCAACGATTCGCCATTTAGGAAACGAATGAGGGTATCAGGAGTTTCCTCGATGTACTTAACCGCCTCAAATCCTACAAGAATGCGCGTATGATCGAGTTTCGTGAGCATAATCATTTTGGATTGATTCCCTGACAGATTGGCATTGGTTTTGTTTGAAGGTTGCTATCCTTTATGGTACGGTTCGCGTTTCGTTGGTGTCAATGACCCGACGGGTGACAAGATATTGATAGCATTAAGTTTTTTTGTTGCAACTTGGCGGCATCTGAGGAGATTCAAGTGGATTTGCATGATTTGACAACTGCTTCGCGGGCACTAAAAGAAAAATTTATTCGCATTCGGGGGTTTCTTTGACCTCGAACAAAAGCAGGATCGTCTCAGAGATATTGATGCACAAATCGAACTAACACCCGATTTTTGGAATAACCCCAAAGTATCGGCTCCGCTTTTAAAAGAAAAAAAAGCTCTCGAACTAGCTATCGCTCAAGTCAAAAAACTCGAGAATGCAGAAGGCGATCTTGATGCCGCTATTGAATTCGCGGGCCAGGGTGAAGCCGAATACCTTAAAGAAGCCGAAACTGTTTATAACGAACTAAGTAAAGAGTTGCGCGCACTGGAAGTTCAAAGTCTCTTGAGCGGCGAAACAGATATGAACGCTGCGATTCTTACGATTAACGCTGGAGCTGGCGGCACGGAGTCCTGCGACTGGACTAGTATGCTTTACCGCATGTATCTTCGCTTTGCTGAACGAAAAGGCTGGCAAGTGGAAGTGCACGATGTTCTCGCTGGCGAAGAAGCTGGCATCAAGAACGCAACCATCGAGATCACAGGCGACTACGCCTATGGCCTCTTAAAAGCGGAAAGCGGAGTACATAGGCTTGTTCGAATTAGCCCCTTCGATTCCAACGCAAGACGACACACAAGTTTCACTTCCGTCTTCGTAACCCCGGTTATTGATGACACCATTGAGATTGAAATCAATCCTGCTGATCTCCGTGTTGATACCTACCGTGCGTCGGGCGCTGGCGGTCAGCACGTCAACAAAACCGATTCGGCGGTTCGTATTACCCACATTCCGACTGGCGTCGTCACCGCGTCACAAACGCAGCGCTCTCAGCATCAGAACCGTGATAACGCGATGAAGCTTCTAAGGTCCGCCTTGTACGAACGCGAGATGGAAAAAAGACGCGCTGCACTCACAGCGATCGAAAATACCAAGACCGATATTTCATTCGGTCACCAGATTCGAAGCTATGTTTTGCACCCCTACAAGCTTATTAAGGATCACCGCACAGACTATGAATCTCATAGCCCTGACGATATCTTGGATGGCAAATTAGACGAGTTTATCAATGAGTTCTTAGCGCACTCCAAAGAAACGCAAAAGAATTAGCAACCGTTATTCTGAGCGGAGCGAAGAATCTGCATTTTGACAAGCCTTCGAGCTTTCAACTGTATTCTCAGCGCAGATCTTGGCACATGCTCCAATCTGACGTCCCGTTGCGCCAGCTTTCATGACCTCTTCAGTACATTCGGGTTGGATCTTTTGAGGATCGCGAGGTCCGGACGATGGCGCAGCTTTGCAAGCTGCAACCGTAATATATTTTAAGCTAGCCGGGCACTCCTCCTCTTTGAAAGGTTTCGCTGAATCAATCGCCATACGGCAAGCCGCGGCAGCACCTTGCAATGGCAACGTCCGATTTTGAAACGTGTAGTCAGCACACACCAGTTGCGTGGCAAGACTTGTCCCGACCGAACAGGCAATCACTGTTGCTGTAAAATAACCATTCGCCAGTAATTCGGGCTTGAATGCAGCTAGACATTGTGCAGCCGTGCAAACAGCTTGCGCCTTTGATGCCATGACCGGAACTGAGGTTGATGTCATACAGTTTTCATTCATGCAACCGTTGGTTAAAATGGTCGCTGAATTTACAACACCAATAGCACAGTTATTCAAAGCCAATGCTTGACTGGCGGGTAGTTTTGCAGCAATTGTCCCAACGTTATGCGCAAAGGCTACCCCTGCGGAAGCTCCGCCCATTGCATTTGAGATATCCGTGAGCTGTTGATTCGTTTTTGTTTTATTTGTCCGACACTCATCACAATACTGCCTACAACTGGGGTCGGATACTAGTGAAGTTGAGCAAACGGTTGCTAGTGTCATGGGCTGTGGCTCAGAGGATGTAATCGGTGTCTTGGTACTTGCAGTGCTAGATGAGGAACGTGCCGCGCAACCGGAAACTAAAGAGACAACAAAGCCCATCAATAAAAAAGACCGTGCTTGATATCCCATGCAGACCTCATAAGGTGTCGGAGTCAAACCGAAAGAAAGATTTTGGGGTGACACTTTAGTCTACGAAACATCCTTCGAAAAGTCGAATGACGTCCTGAAATCGAAATATAGAACTTCAGCGATTACAAACAGCGCTTCGAATTCGCAATGGTTTTATCGGCACAGAGTCCAGCACAAGCACCAATGGCAGTACCTCGTACACCATAAGCATGTATGCGTGCAGAACAATCGTTTTGGATATCGCTTTCACTACGCACTGCTCTGCCCTGACACGCCGCCACGGTAACGTTGCTTAAGTTTGCGGGGCAATCTTCTGATTCAAGAGGGCTGGCAGCCGCTATACTTGCTCGACAAGCAGCAGTCGCACCTTGTAATGATAAAAACCTGGTTCTAAACGTATAATCACCGCAGGTCATATGAGTCGCCAAAGTATTGCCAAGAGAGCAAGTAGTAACTAGAGCGCCATAATAAGGATTAGCCATCAATTCTGGTTTATATGCAGCTAAACATTCTGCCGCAACACATACAGCTTGAGCTTTTGACGCCATCATCGGTACAGAGGTAGAAGTCATGCAATCTTCGTTCATGCAGCCTTCCATCAAAGTCGTCGCCGACTGCACCACCGAAACGACACAATTGTGGATCGCAAGGGCTTGTATCGCTGGAACCTTGCCAACAACTGAGCTTACAGTCGTAGCAAAACTAACGCCGGAATTTACACCACCGATGCCTTGTGTAATCGATGCCATCTGTTGGGCAGCTTTGCTTTTACTATTTCCACACTCGATACAGTGCTGACGGCAGCCTGGATCAGAGATCAAACCGGTGCGGCAGACATTCGCTAGAGTCGTCTCGCGTTGGGCAGAGGCTAAGCTTGAGCTAAATATTAAGACGAATAGGAATAATTTAGTCATTGTAATGGCCGCCGTCCTTAATGGTTTTGTAGGCGGGGACATACCAGAGGCTCGTAAGATCGACAATGCCTATTTCTAAGACAGAACAGCACTATTCTCTTTTAACCAGCCAATTTCTACACATGATTGGATAAAAAACAAAATAAATCAAG
Source organism: uncultured Polynucleobacter sp. (assembly GCA_964624705.1). GTDB lineage: Bacteria > Bdellovibrionota_B > Oligoflexia > Oligoflexales > RGVZ01 > CAMDKS01. The sequence goes on along the minus strand of CAZUYQ010000107.1, from coordinate 11,631 downwards.
GCCTTAGACCCTTTAAAAAATCTCTTGACCCCATAGCTGCTCCAAAAACCTTATATGGCAAAAATCAAAATCCCATCTTCTGTTTGCCGAGCCGTCGAGTCAAGGAGGCACACCACAATTCTTCAAATTTTGACTGCAGCGACCCCCTTACCGTAAACTATAAGCTGAGATGAAGTGTTCTTTATAGCCCGAGGAGGTGCCCCCATGAAGGCCAATGAATTAATTGCCGCCGTTAAAGCCAGCGGATTTGAAAAACAATACGCCGAACTCCACTGGACGGGGTCCTTCGAAGAATACCTCAACATGGTGATTGAAAGACCCGCTATTGCCCGCAACGCCTTTCAGCGTATGTACGATATGATCGCCGGCTACGGTTCCAGCACCTTTTTTGAATACAAAAAAGAAATCACCCATTGGAATTTCTTCGATGATCCAATTGAAAATGGCCGAGATGCGATCTTCGGTCTCGACGTTCATTTGATGAAGCTTGTGAATACTATTAAAGCTGGGGCATCTGGTTATGGCCCAGAAAAAAGGGTTATTCTTCTCCACGGTCCGGTAGGTTCGTCGAAATCGACGATCGCTCGCATGATGAAAAAAGGCATCGAAGCCTATTCGAAAACACCTGAAGGTGTTATGTATTCCTATTCATGGATCAATCTTGCGGAAGTCCTCAAGATGGAAGACACCATGCGCTCGCCTATGAATCAAGATCCGCTCTATATCATTCCACCAGAGCGACGCGATCAAGTGCTCGCCTTGATCAACAAAGGCCGCACTCGCCAGGACGTCGTAAAAATGGAAGGCGATCTTTCTCCCGCCTGCCGCTACGTCTACACAGAACTCATGCGTCATTACAAGGGCGACTGGGAAAAAGTCGTGAAAAACCACGTCAAGGTCCATAGACTGATGCTCTCCGAAAGAGACCGGATTGGTATTGGCACGTTCCAGCCTAAGGATGAGAAAAACCAAGACTCCACCGAGCTTACTGGCGATATCAACTACCGTAAGATCGCAGAATACGGTTCTGATTCCGATCCGCGTGCGTTCAACTTCGATGGCGAATTCAATATTGCCAACCGAGGCATGATTGAGTTTATCGAGGTTCTTAAACTCGACGTTGCCTTCTTGTACGATCTTTTGACTGCGAGCCAAGAGCATAAGATCAAGCCAAAGAAATTTGCTCAGTGTGACATCGATGAAGTCATCATCGGCCACACCAACGAACCCGAGTACAAAAAACTTCAAAACAATGAATTTATGGAAGCCCTTCGTGACCGGACCGTGAAGATCGATGTCCCTTACATCACGAAGCTTAAAGAAGAAGTTAAAATCTACGAGAAAAGCTTTAACGCGAACACCGTCCCACAAATTCATATCGCCCCTCATACTCTTGAGATGGCTGCGATGTGGGCGGTTGCGACTCGCTTAGAAGAGCCTAAGAAGGCAAATCTAACGCTTATGCAAAAGCTAAAACTCTATAACGGTAAAACAAGCCAGCAGTTCACCGAAGATAACGTCAAGGAACTTCGTAAGGATACCGTTCGCGAAGGTCTAGACGGCATCTCGCCTCGTTATATTCAGGATAAGATTTCCTCGGCCTTGATCCTTGATAAAGGCAAAGGCTGCGTCAATCCATTTATCGTTTT
>CAZUYQ010000107.1:6506-9972 GCA_964624705.1 uncultured Polynucleobacter sp. | reverse complement strand
CCTTAAAGGTCATTCGCTTATCAACAACGAAGAACTCCGTAAGCGTTATAAAGAGCTTCTTAGCGAAGTTAAGCGTGAGTATGAAGACATTGTTAAGCACGAAGTTCAAAGAGCGATCTCTGCCGACGACAACGCCATCGACAAACTTTGCGGTAACTATATCGATAACCTCAAGGCATTTATCCAACGCGAGAAGGTTCGTAATTCCTTCACTGGATCGCATGACGAGCCCGATGAGCGCCTCATGCGCTCGATCGAAGAAAAGATCGATATCACTGAAAACCGTAAAGATGACTTCCGTAGAGAAATTATGAACTACATCGGAGCTCTCGCGATCGAAGGTAAAACCTTTGATTTTAGAGCCAACGAAAGACTTCATAAAGCGCTTGAATTAAAGCTTTTTGAAGATCAAAAAGACACGATCAAGCTTACGGTTCACGTCTCAAAAGTGGTTGATAAAGAAGCTCAAGCAAAAATCGACGTCGTAAAAAACCGTCTGATTAAGAACTACGGCTACTGTGAAATTTGTTCGAGTGACGTCTTAGAATTCGTAGCAGGCATCTTTGCCCGTGGCGATGTGCTTAAGGACAAAGACCGTCACTAACGCTACGACTTGGGGGCTGGTTTATGCCAAACAATATGGAATCTGATCTCAATCGATTCCGAAAGATCGTACGTGGCAAGATCAAGCAGGAACTGCGTCGGTTTATTTCTAATGGCGAGCTTATGGGCCGCCAAGGAAAGAAAACCGTCACGATTCCGCTGCCGCGTATTGAATTGCCGCGATTTCAGTTTGGCAATAACCAAGGCGACGGCGTCGGACAGGGCAAGGGCGAAGTGGGAGATGAGGTTGGTCAAGGTCAGGGTGAACCACAGCCGGGTGAGGGCGAAGCCGGGGATCAAGAGGGTCAGCACTCGTTAGAAGTAGAAGTGAGTATCGAAGAACTCGCTCAAATGCTCAGCGAAGAGCTCGAACTTCCTAATATTGAAAACAAGGGCAAGAAAAACCTTGAAAACCGCCATCTCAAATACACAGGCATCGTGAATCAAGGCCCAGAGTCTCTTAAGCATTTCAAAAAGACCTACCGCGAAGCTTTGAAGCGTACGATATCGACTGGGACTTACGATCCTAGTAATCCGATTATTATTCCGATTAAAGTCGATAAGCGTTACCGCAGTTTCAAAGTTTATGATGAGCCGGTTGCCAACGCCGTGATCATTTATATGATGGACGTCTCCGGCTCGATGGGAGACGAACAAAAAGAGATCGTTAGACTTACGAGTTTCTGGCTCGATACGTGGCTGCAAACTCAGTACAAGGGTCTTGATCGCCGATATATTATTCACGATGCGACTGCACGTGAAGTGGATCAAAACACCTTCTACCGCACCAAAGAATCGGGCGGCACACTGATTAGCTCGGCCTACCGCTTGGCTTTAAAAATGATTGAAGACGATTACAATCCATCGGAATGGAATATCTACCTGTTCCATTTTTCCGACGGCGACAACTGGTCGGGCAATGATACTAACGACTGCCTAAAAATGCTTGAGACCGATATTATGCCGATCTCAAATATGTTCTGTTACGGGCAAGTGGAAAGCCGTTATGGATCAGGCCAATTCTTAAAAGATCTGCAAAAACACTTCGGCGAAAAAGCAGATAAATTAACCCTGGCTCAAATCAAAGACCGGGACGCGATCATGGATGCTCTGAAAATCTTTCTGGGCAAAGGAAAATAAACCATGGCAATGTACGCAAACACTCAGTTGCCTCAAGATTTAGCCGACGTCGTGACGCGTCTTGAAGAGATCGCTCGCGGAGCTGGACTGGATTTCTTTCCGACCATCTTTGAGCTCGTGGACTATAATCAGCTTTCTGAAATTGCCTCCTACGGCGGGTTTCCCACAAGATATCCCCACTGGAAGTTTGGAATGGAATACGACAAGCTCTCTAAAAGCTACGAGTACGGGCTCTCCATCATTTACGAGATGGTGATTAACAACAACCCTTGTTATGCCTATCTTTTAAAAGCCAATAGCATGGTCTACCAAAAGACGGTGATTGCCCACGTTTTTGGTCACTGCGATTTTTTTAAGAACAATTTCTATTTTTCAAAAACAAATCGCAAAATGCTCGATCAAATGGCGAACCACGCCACCTTCGTTCGCCGCGCCATTAATGAGGTAGGACAAGATCAAGTTGAGAGCTTCTTAGATGTTTGTCTCAGTATCGAAAATCTTATCGATATAACTCTGCCTTACCGCACACCGACTGTTAACACCAAAAAAGAAGATGCGATTGAAAGCGATCGTCAGGCCCCTGTCTCAAAACTAGCGGCAAAAAAATATATGGATAGTTACATCAATCCACAAGATTTTATGTCGGCTCAGCAAGATCGCCAGAACAAGGAAATTGAACGCTCCAGAACTTTTCCGGAACACCCTGAACGGGACGTCCTAAAATTCTTGATCGATCACGCCCCTGTTAATGCATGGCAGAAGCGAATTCTCGAAATCGTTCGTGATGAGTCCTATTATTTCGCACCTCAAGGTCAGACTAAGATCTTGAATGAGGGCTGGGCTACCTACTGGCATTCACTGATGATGACTCAGCTTGCACCGCTCGAGGGCAGCGAGATCGTTGACTACTGTGATCATTACGCCGGAGTTGTCGCTGCCCACCCGGGATCGATAAATCCCTACAAAATAGGCGTAGAACTGCTTCGCCATGTGGAGCACCGTTGGAATCACGGTCAGCACGGTATCGACTATGTGCATTGCGATGACCCAATCAAACGCCGTGACTGGGATGATCAATCCGGTGAGGGACGCAAGAAACTCTTCGAAGTACGCAGAGTGCATAATGACATCACGTTCATTGATGAATACTTAGACGAGGACTTTTGTCACAAACATAAGATGTTCCTTTATGACATCGACAAGCGCACTGGCAAACAGATCATCAGTAGCCGCGATTTTAAACCCATCAAACAGAAATTGCTGCAGCAGATCACAAACTTCGGTCAGCCGATTATTTCTGTGATCGATGCCAACTTCAAAAATCGCGGTGAGCTTTTACTTCAGCATCAACATGACGGCGTCGACCTAAAGAGCGACTTCACCATGGAATGCCTGCGCAATCTCTATAAAATTTGGTCTAGACCTGTCCATATTCAGACCATTGTTGAAGATACGCCGAGGAGAATCACTTTTGATGGGAAAACTCATGACATCGAAAAGATTTAAAATGAACTCGCTATTCAATTCCTTGGTCCCAGTAATATTTAGCATATTACTGGCTGACGGCTCTTTTGCGGCTGAAACCGACAAAAGCGCACTGCCAGTCATGCATTATCTTGGTGTTATCCCTGTGCAATGGGATAAAGAAGACACCTGGTCCGACCTAGAAATTGTAAAAAAAGCGACCGATAAAAACTTCTCTGAAGCAGTTCGCGCCTCCAGC
>CAZUYQ010000107.1:0-6496 GCA_964624705.1 uncultured Polynucleobacter sp. | reverse complement strand
GCCGTTTTTCGGTTTTAAATGACGATCTCGTTGCTTCGATGTGGTCAAACCCAGCTGGCCGCAAAGAACTCGCCAGTGACTACGAACTCCAGGCATTTGCGACACTCAATATGACGAGTCGTGCAGATACGGTCATTATGACAACCCGAATTCTCTCGCCAACATTAGATACCTGGCTGCAAGAAAGTGACGTCGTGAATCGATCATGGCTAATTGAATCGTCACGAGAACAGGTCGTCAGTCGACTTAATGATTTGATTCACCGGATGATCAACCGCCTTCCGGTTGACGTGCATATCACAAGTGTTAACGGCCAGTTTGTAACTCTTGCTGGGGGCGATGAGCAGGCTTTGCACGTCGGTGATCAGTACGACGTCGTTTCAGCAAAGATTCAAACGCTGCATCCAGCAAACGGCAGTTGGTTAACATTTTCTCTCGGCAGAACAGGCAAGATCCAAATTGTCGAAGTAAAAAGAAAGAGCAGTATCACCTTTGAAAACGCAATTGCGGTTGGTCAAGGTATTAGGGTTGAGGCTATCTCTGGTCGTAGCAGGTTCGCTCGTCCTGACGGCAGCGACACCTACGCTAATGCAGTCGCTGCAAGTACCGACGCGATCGCGCCTGCGATGACTCCAGAAGGTAAAGTCTCGGTACCTGTGACTCAAGCAAAGCCCGCAGCTACCGCAAAACCTGACCCAGTCAAAACAGAATCGATTCCTGCAGCAGAGGCTCCCAAAGCAACAGAACCAGCTGAAGGCGAAAAAGCTTCTGAAAATTCCGGCCAAGAAGAAACCCACGAGGACGGAATCACCAGCGAATCCATAATGGAGAAAATTGCCCCTAAAGGTAGTGAAATTGAAGCCTACGCAGGCCTTCATTCGTGGTCCATCGGTGGATCCTCAAGTGCTTCAGCATCATTACCTCTTTGGTTAATCAATGGTGTAGGCGCAACCGTAACTCGTAAATTTTCTGAGAAAGTCATCGTTAAATACGGACTAGGTCTTGGCTACGGCCAAACGGGCAAAGGCAATTTCTTTGGCTACGATTTCCATGCCTCTGGAATTTAAAAAATGCCTGCAAAAGTATTCGACGGCGCAGACTATGCGTTCGGTGGCCTTGAAGCGTCGATGTCGGGCATATCGGTGGGCGGCGAAACAAGTGGTGGAAACGATCTCACCTCGCTCTCTCTTTTACTCGGAGTCGGTGGAGATACTACGCCTTCATTCTTAGAAACACGCGTCGACTGGACCGCGGATCTAAAATTTGCTCTACAAGAAAGCGGCTCCTTTGGAGTTAACGGAACCCATGCAAATATCAAAGGTGGTCAGAGTTGGATGTTTAGACTTCTAGGTTACTTCGGACCTCGCCCCAAAGAGGGCCCGCAGTGGGGTGGTGGATTTGAATTTGGTTCGGGCAACTATATAATATCGCCTGCCCATAGTTTTTTTGTGAACGTTTGCCATGGGAAAATTCTAATTCAGTCGTTTGTCTTCCGCTCGAGATCTCCACAATAAATCAAAAAATATTGTTGGAAAATCTTCTCTTCAGCAAGAGCACGAAGACCCTTGAGATGTTTATCTCCAGGGTTATCTGTGGCTTTGACTTCAATGGCGATCTGGGTTCCTATGACGAGATCGACTTCAAATTGGCTTGTCGATCGCCAGTAGGCCATAGGTTCTTTGCTTCGCGAGTAAGACAAATAGGCCCGAACCTCCAAAACTATAAAATGCTCAAACGCATAACCAAATGCATCGCTTTTAATCTTTATTTCTTTAATTCCGCTCAGGTACCTGGTAACTCCTAAGTCAAATAAATAGTGTTTGGAGCGAACGGTAGCTTTTCTTTTGGTCGTTGCAGTGAAACCGGGCAATTGAAACCCTATTAGCGTGTCTTCGAGGATCTGAAAGTAATTTTTAAGCGTACTGGTTGAAACCTGCAAATCTGATGCAAAACTTTCATAATTAATTTCACTGCCGTTAGCACGCGCGATAATATCAAGAAACTCAGAAAAAGCGGCGACGTTACGCGTTACTGCTTCAGCTTTGATCTCTTCCTTTAAGTAAGTGGTTACGTAACTTGCTAAATCTTCATCGGGATCATCACTCTGATAAACATCTGGCAATCCGCCGTGATTTAAAAGCCGTAGCAGTGACAAAGATTCAATTTCTGATGATACAAGAGGAAAAAGCCTTGCTTCCCGAGCACGACCAGCCAAAAGATTTGCACCACCATGCTTCAATTTTCTTGCGCTTGAACCAGTTAAGAGAAATGTGATTTTCTTTTTTTGGATGAGTCGATGTACTTCGTTCAAAAGTTCAGGCAGTTTCTGAACTTCGTCGATGACAACGATTCGGTTGGATTCAATAATCATTTCTTCGAGGATACTAGGATTAGTAAGGAGGGTGCGATACGTCTTCACGTGCAGTAGATCGATGATAAGAGCGTCAGGAAGGCTATTTTGAATCAGCGTAGTCTTCCCGGTAGCTCTTGCCCCGAAGAGGAAAAAAGACTTCTTCCCCAATAATTCCCTTAGATTAAGTCGTCTATCGAACATAATAAACCACATATTAGTTGTTGATTTTCATGATATTCAACAACTAATATACGGTATATCATCTTTACAATCAAGGTAAAGACAATCGTTTTTAAATTCGTGTGCCACCGACGATATGCTCGTCGTCCCTTAGCATTTACTTGCCATAAACTCTCGTCCAAATGCCCTCGTGAAACACTAAGCAATTCGATTTGTCCCAGCTATCGACGCTCAAGATCTTTTTACCTTCAGCAGTCGTTTCGTCATAAGGATGATGGAAGTGGCCAAACACCATCGCATCTGCTCCAGACGAATCCAGTCGCTGCTTCGCGCTTGCAATAATGCGGTCGTGATGCAGTGTTCGATACTTATCTTTTTTTCTTGACGTCTGCGCAAACCAAAGCGTGAGTTTATCTAAGAGAATCTGGGGGAATAGATACGCTAAAGTATTAAACCATTTTGAACGAACCACAGAGCGAAACGCCAGGTACTTTGGATCATGGCGCATCAGATCCCCGTGGACGATCAAAACTTTATGGCCGCTTTTTAAAGTCAGAACATCGCCAAAGCCATCGATGAAGCGAACGCCTTTCGTGGTCATCCGCTCCATGCCGAATTCATGATTCCCTTCAACAAACCAAACCTGACACCCAGTAGCAGCCAATTTTTCGAGACGAGAAAATAAACCATCATATTTTTTAGTGAAGTAACGACTCCAACCAAAGAAAAAATCAAATATATCGCCGTTCAATACAAAAGCGTTGCAATTTGCAACTGCTGCCGCATCGACCAACCCTTGCAAAGCAAGATCTCTCTCATCGTCTGCTGTCTTAATATGAACATCGCTTGCAATCACAAGATCACAATCCGCTGGCAGGGAAAAATACTTCACGCTCATCCTGAACATCCCATTTGGTTAAATCCACAAAAACCCGAAGAAAACTCAACCTCTCTCATATCGTCCCGGTTGGCTGTTTAAGCTTCCCTTATATTAGGTCGAATACCGAGAAGTATCACTAAGTTCAACTTATGGATTGACGCTTCATGCTGCCTCGGTCGCTAAAAACTTTATTTATCTTAACATCTTTTGTGCCTTTGTTGAGCACGCGGGCTTTCTGCGACCAATTTAACCAGAGAAACCTTCTCCCGGGTGGCAGGGCGGCAACCATGGGTGGGGCCTACACAGCGATCGCAGACGATGCCTCGAGCGGATGGTATAACCCAGCCGGTCTAGGTTTTGTTTCTGGATCCGATGTTTCCTTGTCAGCAAACGCATTTACGAAGACGCGCCGTTCAATCAAGGAAGCACTCGGCGAGCACGATGTCGCCGAATCATCTACTTCGCTCTACCCTGCGTTCGCTGGAGGTACATCGACCCTCGGCCCTTTTCATGTCGGTTATAGCTATTTCACAGTTGACCGCGAGAATTCCGACGAGAGCTTTATCTACGATGTACCCGAGTCGGATGACACATCTGCTTTCAAATACACACGACGGCAACTTATAGTTGGCGAAAAAATCGTTGCAGGTGCGTCCATTGCGCTGCCTCTTGGGAAATACATGAGCATCGGCGCCAGTGAATTCTACTACCGAAGAGCAATGCAAACATCACTGGTCGAGTCCACAGTTTACAACACGGGGGCTACCTTTGATGCAAACCTAAGACAGAGCACGCTCAATGAAGGGTCCATAACCGTGATTGGCCTACTTCTGAAAGGTCCAACATTCTCGGTAGGTCTCACCACGAAGATCCCAAAAGCACTTGCAGATAACACAACGATCGAAACAGCTCAAACCACTTACATTGGGTCGACGCCAGACCGAACCTCAACCATCACGAAGCCACACAGCTATGACGAGGTCACGCCTACTGAATACACTATGGGTCTCGCGTGGCAGCCATCGTCTTGGTTTCTATTAGCTTTCGATGGATCCCACAATCCCGGAGAAAAATCACTTCACCGCGGCGATGGTGGCATCGATACAAAAGCGACAACAAATTATAGTGCGGGAGCTGAGTTATTTCTCGGACCCATCGGCATTCGCGGTGGAGGATTCTCTAATCGCTCGCTGGCATCAGAACCAGATCCAAATCAAAGCAATCAACCAGGTGCCATCAATTACGTCGGTTGGACGTCGGGACTCAGCTATAAATCAAAATCTTCGGAGACGATGATCGGCGTGGTTCGACAAACTGGCCAAGGTAAAGATCAAACCGTAAGTGGAAGCAATAAGGTTTATGATATCGAAGCTGAATCGACGAGTTATTTGCTAACAAGTCGCTATAGTTTGTAAGGAGGTACTTATCGCTGTTCTTATTCATATCGCGTCTGAAAATGATCTTGGAGCTATTCGGCGAAGTGGTATTAAGCTCTCCGAGGCTATGAATTCCTGGCCAGCAGGAATCTATTGCATGCCAGTATTACCAAATTACTATGTGTCGCATCAGTGGGCTCGAGAACTCAAAAGAAATGTTGAACGGACGATAAACGATTTTGCCATCAATAGATTTTTCTTGAACTAGTGAAGAAAACCGACCCGACCATGCGCCGATAAAGCTGCGATATTTTTCATTGCATGATGTCAAACAAAGCAGCTTCACGATCTCACCGGTAATGGCGAAGTATTTTACTTGGCCTATACCGGGATCAGAGTGAACGGGGATCGTTAGCGACTTGCTCATGGTTGACTTGGATCGAACTTGTGAGATTGTCGCTCGTAAAGTGCTGCGCATTAATGCCGTGCAAATAAACTTATATTACGAATCAAAACACCATACTCTCTTGAAAATTGATCCGTTTTTAATCGGAATCTTAGACGTATGCTGCTTGCACCACTGATCTGTTCATTAAGTTGAAATGATTTCTGAATAAAACGACTTTTTGACGGCCCGGTGACCTTTGAAACGAACTTCCATTCAGATTGATTATTAGCCAGCACTTCAATCCACAAATAATCTGACCACTGTTCTAACATATATTGAAAATTAAGCCTTAAAGTCAAATCGTTGCTCTCAATAGGTATCGAATCGGTAGAGAGAGACACATTTATATTATTTTCGTAATCTCCACGTGGACTATCGCTAAATACAGGGACGATTTGACCATCGTCATCCATCTCGTTCTCAAGGCCCCAAGGCTCCTCGACTTGAAAGCCTACTAGACTTGTTGCAGATCGATTAAAAATTTCCTTTGCTTGCTTGGTCGCAAACGGAACAGATACGCTCATTGCCCCTGAATTATTCACATTATCAATCGCCCTCACAGCGATATATCCCGCACTCGGCAAGGAAATAATATATCTGCTTACACGTTTTGTGCTTTTTTTGCAGCAAGGCGCCGAGAGAGAAGCTCATATAAGTCCGTACTGGCAACTTGGAATTGCGGCGGGATAGGTATGCCGCCTAGCCAACTGTTAGGACGCAAGGAGCTTTCGGTGAGCTGATCTTCAAGCCGCTTTGACACCGGTTTTATCAGCTGCAATACTACGAATGTCTCAACACTGCCTAAAGAAATCTTCCGCAAGGCCACCAATTCTATTTCGGTAAAATTTATTCTTAGGATCTCTACGTCCGACGCATTCGGGTGACTCCTCCAAAAGACAACACCTTCATGATTCACTTCAAGGATGGAGTCTTTCGTAAAAGAATTCTTAACGCGTGGCCGCGATAACAAGATTAATCCTAGAAGAAGTCGCAGTAGCAAAAGCAAGACGGCAAGTATAGGTTCATTAAAATAAAAAAGGGCGCCGATAAAAACCACTAGAACGCCCTCGGTGACAATGGTCTTAGTACACGAATAGGTTCGCATGCGAAAAAACACAATCCCATTAATGTCGTGTAGAGCTAGGAATTTCTTCGTAAATGGTTCTGATGAAAATTTGGCTACCGTCAGCCAAATCAGTATCGTGAATAGGAACAGCAAAATTGTGCCGATAAAACAATAAAGCAAGGTCATCTGATCC
>CAZUYQ010000106.1:2439-17709 GCA_964624705.1 uncultured Polynucleobacter sp. | reverse complement strand
GTGGTGTCCTGATTTGTCCTGATTTGTCTCCTGATTTGTCTACTGCCTTAATTCTTAATCAAATCCATGTAAGGCTGAAGGCTTACTTCACGAGCATCTTTGGTAATAATTCGTAAGTGAGCTAGTTTTGCTGAAGTAATGACTGGGAACTTTTCCGACATCTTCGGAATTTCCACCCACTGTGCCCCACTCATATTAGGCCCCAAGTCTTCGGCGCTAATCGGCGCTGACAAGGACCAGCCGGAGTTATTCATAAGCGTCACATCAAAGCTTACGCTCGCTAAATGATCCTTACCCCGATTGAAGACCTCGACCAGGACCCGTCCCGATTTCCCACGAGCCTCAGGCGGTGTGACTTTGACGTCAAGGTAATTGCCGCGCTTTGGTTTCGGTAGGTAAGCGACACGGTGATTCACTATGGTCGCTGTTGCAGAATCTGTTACCTTTCCAAAGCTATATGAGGATGTAATCACACAAATTCCGATCATTGCGAAGCGCAGAACAAAATTCATTTTTTATTGACCTTTTTTATAGCGAATTATTAAAGCGATTAAATGATATTTTAGATCGATATCTTTACGATATTATTTTAGCCTAGATAGCTAAGAACTCACAAGGAGCACCCCGTGCTATTGATTCCTACACGTTCCGATATTTTTTTCCGCGGTCGCCCCGGCGACCCCAGACTTGGTGAATTTGCTCAACCTCTTAATATAAGCACCGCTAAAATTGCCTCATTAGATCCCTACTCTCTCATCGTCCTAGGTGCCCCTGATGATACAGGAGTCGTTCTGAATCGCGGTAGAGCGGGGGCAGCAGGCGGTCCGGACGCAATTCGAGGCGCATTCTATAAAATTGCCTGGCCCCAGGACCGCGCCTTTGAAAAAAAATTAAGATGGTTTGATATCGGTAATATCGACGTCAGCGCCGACATTCTTAAAAATCACGACAACGCTCACAATGCAGCACTCGCCGCTGCGGCAACCGGGGCGACCATAATCACCCTTGGTGGTGGTCACGATTTTGCTGCACCTCATTTTCTTGGTTGGGCCGATGGAATCTACAAGTTACATGCGGAAAAAAAAATCAGAAAAACCATCTTGGGATTGATCAATATTGATCCTCATCTCGATGTACGTGAGTTTGAGAACGGATTACCGCACAGCGGCACCCCATTTAGACAGATCCTTGAGAGCTCAATGTTATTAGGCAAGAATTTTATTGAATTTGGCGCTCGTGATGGCCGCAATGCTCGAGCCCACTTTGACTTTTGCGCACAGCAAAAAGTCAAAGTACGAATGTTTGAGGATCTGAGATCGAAGCCAAATCTACTCTCAGCTTTTAGCGCAAATCTGATCGCACTAGAAAAAACCACCACCAATATTGCTGCCACGATTGATATGGATTGTTGTAGCGAGCTGGAAGGCGTAAGTGCAGCTCCGGTATTGGGTTTTACCGCATGGGAATTATGTCAAATGGCTTACCAGGCTGGTAAATCAAAGAAAGTTGGAATGCTTGAACTCGCGGAAGTGGCCCCCGCTCTCGATCCAACAGGTCGAGCAGCGAGGATTTCCGCGGAAATTTTATTTTGGTTCTTAAAGGGCCGCCTCGCTCGTTAAATCGCAAGACCTTGAAACCAAGCAATCAGTCGCAAGCCGTCTGTTGACGTAGCAAATTCTGGCTTCTTGGGCGGCATGGTCCCATTATTAAGGAATTCAAGAGCTTTTGCTTTGTGAGCAACTAGCCGCGCCTCTGTATCAAGTGGGTACTTACTATTAGCGCCATGACATTTAATGCAATTAGCATCAAAAATAGGTTTAATAGTCTCGTAGGTCTCAGCCGGTTTTGCCTCTCGCAATGCGCTGCCATTTTCCATACCACAGCTAGTCATTAAACTCACAAGTCCGGCCCCAAGAACCCCGCGCACCACTCCATTCAACTTCATTTTCATGATAAATCCCCTGTTTAAAGTGTGAGGACATATCATAAACAAATCGCAAACGGCTTTCAATGCAGGAATACTAAAGTTTATTATCCTTGCCAATCTACCGATGTAGTCTGAGCAAACCTAAAACATTGCTGGAAATATTCCTGCAGATTTGATCGAGAGGCAAATGACTCAAGTTACGTGATGAAAATGGATTCTGAAGTTCGGCACCAATCTCATCAAGAGAAAAAAGCGGGTACGATGCCAGAGCTACTACTAATGGTGTCAGCCAACCAGCGCGATCGACTAGCCCTAGCGGTAAAAGTAATAAGAATAAGAAAATAAATCGTCTCGTTTTAATTGCGAGAACAAATGGCATCCTAGTATTTCGAATTCGCTCACAAGCACCTATGGAATCGATCAGCTGTGATCGCTCGGTCTCGGCCCTAAGAAATGCGAATGAATCAAGCCCTTGCTTCTTTAAAGTTGAAAGTATCTCCGCGATCTTAAACGCAGCATACATCGACATATTCTCTGCGTTTCGCAAATACTCGACTTCTAGCTTGCCAACCAAAGCCTCTACTTCAACTAATGATTTTTCTGTACGCAGCGACTCACGCATAACGTGCGGCCATGCTGCTATCCATCTAAGAGCCGAAATCACACTTTCGTTTTTTTTCTCGGTATACGCGTAGACCACCAGTGCAAGATTTCTGCTTTGATTCACAATGGAGCCCCAAATCTTGCGCGCCTCCCACCAGCGATCGTGCCCTGCATTGACTCGTAGCACCAGTATGAGAGCCAGCACAGCGCCCGAGTATTCGAAAGGAGTAATAGGCATAGAAAAAGTTGGCACGAAGGTTGACGCAAAGTAAACAATAGCCGCATAGATCGCCGAAACGGCAACCCTCGGCAGCACGCGAGGTGTCACCGAACCTTGCCACGCCAACGCAGTAGCAATGAAGGACCTGGATTCCGGTTTGTTAACTAAGGTGCTCTCATCAGAAAGCCCCACAAACGTCAACTCGGGCATCGCTGGAGTCGTGATCGGGCGCTTATACGAGACCCCTCTCGGTTTTGAAATATCCGCACCACCAATAGCAGAGTCTTGAGCAAACGGTGGTATCTGTGAATCATTGGTGCCAACAATATTTCCTTTGACGGCATTATAGAGCGAATCTTGACGCATCTTTTTCCGCCTCTTCTTTTACTTCAGTTGATGGTAGGTACCTCTTGAGCCGTGGGTCATACACGGCAACCGAGCCAGTTTCAAAACTATACACCCACCCAAATATTTGCACGCGTCCAGAACGAAGCGCGCCGGATACGGAAGGATGTGTTCGCAGATTGTCGACCTGGACTAAAACATTTTCTTCGACGACGTGATTTAGGTTAAAGTCACCCGCCAACGCGTCCATTCGTTTTTTGGTTCCTTGTGCATGACCCAGCCATGATTTGACGCAGGGAAGCTTGTCTAGTTTTACTTCGCCGACCAGGGCGGCCATTGCTCCGCATTTTGAGTGGCCACAGACCACAATATTACTGACCCCTAGGCCTTCGATGGCGAATTCAATCGCAGCTTCTTCGCCGCCCCTTGATGCGCCAAATGGAGGAATTATATTTCCTGCATTTCTGACGACGAAGAGTTCGCCTGGTTTTGTTTGAGTGACAAGGTTGGGATCGATGCGTGAGTCGGAGCATGTAATCATCAAGGTATGGGGCTTCTGTCCTTGGGCCAGGGATTCAAAGTGCTCTTGATGACCCGGAAAGACCCTCTCACTAAACTCTCGTAATCCTGGTAGTAGATTCTTCATATCTAGAACTCTCCTTTGCACGCGTCCGTTTTGCGGTTATTCAGTATCGTACAAATCGTTTATTTGCTAAAATAGATAATAAATATAATTTACTTCGTTTTTAACAATAGGACATAAAATGACGCAAAGACCGTGGGTCAACTACCATCACCTTTTATATTTTAAAACCATCGCTTTGGAAGGCGGTATCGCTAAGGCAGCAAAGAAACTACGCTTAGGCCAACCAACCCTTTCCACACAATTGAAACAATTTGAGGATACTCTGGGCCAGGAGTTATTTGACCGATCAAAGCGCCAGCTGCAGCTTACCGACGCCGGCCGAATGGTCTTAGGATACGCATCCGAGATATTCAAACTTGGTGATGAAATGGTCGATTCACTCAATGATCAACATATCGCCAGTAAAATCCATGTTCAGATTGGCGCTATGGATGCTGTTCCCAAGCAACTTACACTCAAAGTGTTTCATCGGGCACGTGCCTCCTTCGACTGTGTCGTGTCATTTGCGGAAGGACATGGCGATGAATTGCTCCGCGAGCTGCGTGCACACCGTCTTGATTTAGTGATATCCAATTACCCTCCGCACGTTGGGGAGGCGGCTGGCTTTTATGCGAAAAGTGTTGCGCGGATGCCCGTCGTGATTTGTGCCGCGAGGAAATTTTCGAATCTTAAGCGAAAGTTTCCAGCTTCATTGGAAGGTCAACCCTTCATTATGCCATCGCTTCAAAGCCAACTTCGTCATGATGTTGAACATTTCTTGAAGCTTAATGATATCCATGTCGATACCATCGCAGAAGTACAAGATACTAGTTTGCAGAAGTTGATGGGATCCCACGGCGACGGACTGATTCCTATCGCTTTGCCTGCCGCAGAGGAGATGATTGCCAATGGAGAACTCGTTTCCATCGGCACACTTCAAGATGTGCATGAGGAATTGTGGTTAATAGCCGCACAGAGGCGCATACAGAACCCAGTTGCAGCCGCAATTATGAAAGATTTTAAAGTTTGAAGAGGACAGTGAAAACGGAATGGATTCAAATCAGGATGAGAAAACCAAAAAAGAGACTGAGTTTCCTCAGTCCCTTTATAAACTACTTACTTAAAACAAAAATGAATTAGTTCGCAGCGACTACTGGTTCAAAGTCAGCAGTACAGTCTGGTGCATGGCTAGAACCATCAGCAGAGTGATATGTTGCAAAGAATGCGTCGCTGTCGACAGAGAACTTCTTTTGACCAACGGTTCCCTGCAGATTAAATTTCAGGAAATCGTTGCTAAACTTCTTGAAGAACTGAGTAGAAAGTTTGCTGGATGAAATTTTTCCTTTATAGGTATCTGCTGCAGTTGAGCCCGTGCTTGCTTTCAGAGTGACAACAAGCTCTTGCGGTGCCGAGCATTGAAATTTTCCAAGCTGGGTTTTATCAAAAACACATCCTGAAACTGGCAAAGCTACGTCAACTTTAACACTGCTATAAGTTTTAAGAAGGTTGTCGGAGATATCAGCCGCTGCGAAGCTTCTTAGTAACGGGAATACATCGTTAGAACCTTTAACGGTCCAACTGAGGTTCACAGTTTTGCCATCATTCTTCGATGTAACGCTGTCACCGATAACCGAATTGCATTTAAGAACGTTAAACGGAGTGGCAGCGGAACCAGGAGCCGAAAGAGCACTCATAGACATTACGGATGCCAAGATTAGAAGTTGTTTCATTTGAAATCTCATTTTCTGTTTAGGGTTAGTTATAAGGAACAACGACTTTATTAGTCGCCTACCCTTACCTAAACAATCACAAAATTTCAAATTAAATGACGAAACCGTAATGTTTATAATCCGAAACTCTTAAAAATTTAAAAATTACGCCGCCTTACCATCCAGATCGGTAAGCGCTGACTTCGCCTTTTCAAAGGTCGGATTTAACTTTAGAGCCTTCCGGTAGCAAACAGCAGCATTCATTTTGTCATCGAGTTTCTTATAAGCAATCCCCATATTGTAATAAATCGCATAGAGAAGGGGGGTCTTGCCCTCTAATTGAATGGCAGCTGATTTATACATTTTCAATGCACCAGCCACATCATTTTCTTTCGATAATTTGATCCCAGCGTTGTTAAGAAACTGAATAATTTCTTTTTCACCATGGGTCTTACTAAGAACATTCACAAGATCATCGTAATTACCTTGCTTAACCCTAACCTCTGCCACGACGGAGGATGAGACTTTGTTTTTCTCGTCAACCTTCGCAAGTTTTGCCATATGCTTTTCGGCTTCTACCAACATATCTGCTTTTAAACAAGAGATGCCCGCATTCTCCAGGACCTTGATATGGTATGGGTTTAGATCAGCAATTTTGTTTAACATCTCAGCCGCTTCTCGTGGATTATTTTCCAGCATCGCTATCGATGCTAGCTTATGCACAGCCGTTAGAGATTTATCGTTGATCTGCAGAACATTTTGATAGGTCTCACGTGCGCCTTTCAAATCATTCTGTTTCTGTAGAATATCGCCCTTAAGAATCAGCGCTTTCTCCAGGCCAGGATTTAACACCAGTACCTTATCAATCGTATCAATTGCCATTTCAAAAATCTGATTGAAATATGCGGCCCGCGCATCACGGAATAACTGCTCGGCGCCCGAGACTTCTGCTTCAGACTTCACTAAATGCTGATACTTTTGAATAAATGCAGGCTTCTGAAATGGCTTAGTAAGAACATAGGGTAAATCAAGTTCGAATAACAGCGTTAGCAAATCGTTGGAGATCTTATCACAAACAAATAGGTGGGTTTCGGCACCGTAGTTGCCAGTTTCACGAATTTTCTGAATAAAGACAATGCCACTCATTTTCGGCATTTCCATTCTTGTGATAAACACATCAAACATCTGCCTTACTGCAACCTCGTATGCTTCTTCAGCGCTACGAAATGCAACGACGCGTCGAAAGCCACATTCGACAAGACCAGAAGTAAAAAAATCGACCTCTTCTTGCGTGGGCATCAGCACCGCAACAGATTTTGTTTTATCAAGCGCCATGGATGAGTCACTCTCCAGTTAATTTACAAAGATATCGGTAGAGATCAGGGAGGATTTAATCGCTAGTTTAAATAGGTTGTCATAATAGGTAGTTATACCTAAAATGCAGATCATTCGCCCCCAGCCATTACTGACGCCCTTCTGGGGCGAAGTACTCATATTCAGAGCGACGAAGGCTTTTTTAGGTGTGTAGCCATCCGAAGTTGTAGTTCGTAATAAGACCTTCTACCACCACTTGCAGTCTTCAATAAGTCGCGATAGACGCCAGAAGCATTCTCATAATCTTCAAAGGATAGAAGGCGGCTCGCAGTAATTTTATACCACTCGGTCCTAAAAATCGGGTCCATATCTTCCACCGGCAGAAGGGCATTCGCAAGCACAAGATCACGATTGGGATGACGTTCTCGACGCATGCGTAAGTAGGACGTAATCCAAGGATCATCAGGCAAAACTTCCGGAATAGTTCGCCAACCGGCTAAATAACGACGCCAATCACGAGCGCGTTGAGGATCGCTTATCTGATCTTCAACACGCTGCCTTGCAAGAATCTGTCGTTCCATAAATTCACCTGGAGGCCGGATTTTTATGGAAGAAACAAGGGCGGCGAGTTTCTTCTGGCTATCAGATCGACGATCTTGCAGCGACAATAAATCCGTCTCAATAATCCCAAGTTCGAGATCCTCAATCGTTTGCGCCGGCATATGCTGAGCATGCTGAACGACCTCAAACCAGGTGGCTATCGCACCCTCATCTATCGCCCGATCTGAAGCAACAATTTTGATTCGATCACGCCAGAGATCGACTTTTGCATTGAGGTCAGTTGGTGCAATTTGACTTCGCCATTCGGACCAATCACTAGGATCCCAACCCGCTGGCTGACGTAGTCGCAGCCAGATATTTTCAGCCCGCGATTTCGCATAATCAGCACGCGTGTGCGGGCAGAGGTCACGAAGAACACCAGGAGCTCTAAACAGCGACTCATTCTCGATGCTTCGTTTTGGATCGTAGCGACTATCGACGTAAATACGCCAGCGTTTCAACCATTCTTTTAGTGAGCGATGTGTAGAGTCGGCAATCGTGCGTCCAGCATAAACTTCACGCACGGCTTCAGCACCCGCCTCTCGCAGTAAGAACGAAAGAAACGATCCAGCGATCATATACGCCCGTCCTCCCGACTGTGACCAGAAACCGCTTGGTGAAAAAAGATCTTCGATATGCTTCACACGACCTGATTTAAGTAGTGCAGCACTTGCCTCGTCGAGATCACGACGTTCATCGATTGGTGCTAACGCCATTGCTAGCCCTTCGGTAATCAACATATTTGGATGAAATCCTAAACCGTGCCAACCAAATTGCGATGCAATCGCATGCACAAGTTCATGACGTAGTGTGGGGTGAGGAACTGCAACACGAGTGATATGAATACTTGGCGTCCAGACATCGGTGACATCTGTCGCTCCACCACCAAAGTACGATTTTTTAACGTCGTCGGACGGATAAACATAAATCTGAATCGGTCGAGGTTTTTTAACGTCGAGAATCTTAGCTAGATCTTCGGCGTGAAATACAGACTCATCAAGCAATACACGCATCTCGCGATCTGTTTCTTCGTTGCCTACATCATAATGAAGAGTAATAAATCCTTTAGTGATCTCGCGTGGAATCCTCTCAATCAGAGATTTATGGCCCCATCCAATTGATGGATAAGATCCTATCGCGAAGTATAGAGATGCGATCAATGCCATCGTAATAAGCGGGACTCGCCAACTGCGGCGAAATCCACGCCATGCAAACCAAGCAAGGCACCATCCTATCAACCCGTCCAATAGTCGGTGCAGCACAACTCCAGAGTCTACTGGTATCCACTGGTCATAAATTGGACCATGTAAAAATCCGAGTAAAATATGGATCTGACGCTTTTGTGGGGCAAACCACATTATGGCAAAACCAAGCAGGATTAAAGTAGCAACGACGCCAAAAAGTAACGAGATTCTCCTAAAAGCTTGCTTCTCATCATAGCGAAACCTTAGAACAAGCCAGAATAGCCCCATACCAAGCCAAACCGCAGGTATCGCTTGAACTAACATCCAAAAGAAAAAACCATTACGACTGCACTGACATTGCTTCGAAACAAACGCAACTACACCTGGTAACATCAGCGCCATCGGCGCACCCATCAACATCCAAACAGAGCGGCTCATCGTCCTTGAGAATACCTTGCTTAGAATATTTGTTGGGGGTAGTTCGGCATGCAAGTCAAAAGACTCAGCTACAAGACGCCGAGGGATGAATAGCGCTAGAATCGGCAATGCAAAGAGACATAACCACGCAGCGGCAGTAGCGTACTCGTATTCAAGGTTTCGGCCAAAGGGCAATGCAAAAGGCACACCTGCAAGCGCGATTAAAAACGGCGCTAGCAATAATATGTGTCCCATAATCTTGATACCTTCAGATATTTTTCAGAAGTTCCCAGGACCTGCTGCCTTGGCGGCATACCGCAATCAGGCTTCTTTTATGCGTTTGAATGGCTTTAAGCAATTCTTCGGAAACAAGACCGCGACGTAAGGCTGCACGGCGTTGGAATTCACGCAAGATGGGTTCACCGGCATTCAAAAGATGCGTACAACGAACCGTCAGTGTGCATTCGCCCGGCGAGGCTAACTGACCAGCCGCGTCGGCCATAGCTTCAAAGTCCGCTAAGGCCTCGTGGAGAAGATCATCGTCTAAGACATAGGCTATGGCATTCAGTCGCTCAACGTGGTCGTTAAGTCGCTTGGCCGTTTCAAGTTTGTAAACACTGACTCGGTGATACTGCAATTCCTGGCGAATCTCCGCCAGCAGCTCCAAGCCAAGCTCGGAAAGTTCTATCATGACATCGCACACACGGTACTTAGACATGCCGCACCTCCCTAAAAGATTTATCTACCAATTCATCGTGATTTTGCCTTCACCATGCGCAATGATAAGTTTCGCATGAGGTTTCTCAACTAAATTTGCGGCGCCAGGATTTGCTGCCGGTGCATCAAAGACAACTAAATAATCAGTCGACCAAGGCGAAACTGATTCGAAGAAATTACGCCAGCGCTGCTTGTCTGTTATTTTACGAACCAAGACCGGTCGCTGCTGACCATCTTTCCCGTCAAGCACCACGGTCCAGTGATTGGTATTGGCGAGGTCTGCGGTATCACGGCCATCACCGTAGATCGTTACTAAGAATCCTGACTTGCTATCGGCTTCGCTAAATGCGCCACCCGTGTCCTGCAAGTAGAGTTCCTTGAGACGACGTGCAAGTTGCGCTCGAAATCCAGGGTAAAGATACGTCGCTTGAATCTTGAATGTGAGACCGAAATCTCGAATCATATCGCCACCGCGAGTCGCCTCTTGGTAACTCTGATAATACTCCTTATCATCAGACGGGGGACGGGACAGTTCTATCCCTGGATCAATGGAAGAGATGCAAGAAGACAACGCTACGATCGCAATGAGCGGTGCAGCCCATATATTTAGAGATGATTTTAGAACATTGAAAACCATAAACGACTCTCCTATTCTATTCAGGATCAAACGGTGATCCGATTTCTTCCACCCTGTTTAGACGCGTAGAGTTTTTTATCAGCGCTCTCGAGCAGCATTTCAAAATTTGCCATTTCAGGGACAAATTGCGACACACCCAAACTAAGGGTTTGTTTATGAGGAATGATTTTTCTGCCACCATTGCTGGATTCAACTTCAATCTGAAATACATGAGTCTCGATGGTATGACGAATCCGCTCGGCTAGTTCCGCTGCCGTTTTTTGGTCCGTATTTGGCAGAACAATGACAAACTCTTCGCCGCCATATCTACCCAGTACATCATCTTTACGAATACAACCTTTAACAAGATTCGCACTCTCTTTAAGAACAACGTCACCACCACCGTGGCCGTAAGTGTCATTCACTTTTTTAAAGAAATCTAAGTCATAATAGATAATCGAGAGATTGCGTTTGTAGGCTTTCGCAAACTTGCACTCGTTCTCAAGCGTATCTAATAAATATTTTTTATTAAAAATTTGTGTACCTGCGTCGATCGTCGCAATTCGATAAATTTTATCGGCTAGGATCGATTCAAGGCTATCATGGGCATAAAATTTAAATAAAATCGTGCCCAGCCGAATCATATCGCCGTCTTTGAGTACGACCCGGCCTTGCACCTTCACGTCATTTACGAATGTACCGTTGGAACTACCAAGATCTTCAATCTCGATGGCAACTGCACTCTGATAAATCACTGCATGGCGTCTTGAGACGCTGGGTTCCGCCACAAAAAGCAAATTCTCAGGTTCACGACCAATCACGGTCTGGGACTCTTGAAGAGGATATCTGCAGCCTGTTTTTGCACCATTGTACTGAATCAAGCAGGCACGCTGCCGATTCGGTGGTTGCAAAATAGTCATCGTTCCCGGATCGGCAATAATGGTTTTATCTTCGCTCATACATGTCCCTGTTTCTGCTAACGACCGCAGATTTGTACAATAAACCTATGATTCTGCACGGATTTCTATGATTTTAATTATAGCATTTTGATGCGATGGACACCAAATGCACCACTCATTGCCGCCAGTCTTGAAGGATACACGGATTTGAGCTAATCTAGATTTTTATTAGAAACTTTATTCGAATCGGGATGTTACTATGCGGATTGCTGTTGTTGGTACAGGCTATGTGGGACTCGTTACGGGAACCTGTTTAGCTGAAGTCGGTCATATTGTAACTTGTATCGATCTCGATGAGCGAAAAATAGCGAAGCTCAAAGACGGCGTCAGTCCTATCTACGAACCTGGCCTTGAGAATCTCATCAAACAAAATATTGAGCATGAACGTTTAAATTTTACGACTCATTTAGAAGAAGGTCTAAAGGGTGCAGAGGTTGCATTTATTGCGGTCGGCACGCCTGAAGGCGAAGATGGTTCCGCCGATTTATCCTATGTCAAAGCCGTCGCCAAAAGTATCGGTCAAAAATGCAGTGGCGACCTCCTCGCTGTTGTTAAATCCACCGTACCTGTTGGAACCTGCGATATGGTGGAAGAAACCATTGCTAAGGAATTAAGTTCACGTGGGGTAAAAACACGCGTCACTGTTGGTTCCAATCCTGAATTTCTAAAGGAAGGGGCCGCCGTCAGTGA
Source organism: uncultured Polynucleobacter sp. (assembly GCA_964624705.1). Lineage (GTDB taxonomy): Bacteria > Bdellovibrionota_B > Oligoflexia > Oligoflexales > RGVZ01 > CAMDKS01. Next base: position 5,783 of record CAZUYQ010000106.1, on the reverse strand, counting down.
CTTTATGCACCCAGACCGCATCGTTTGTGGTGTTACTAATGAACAGGATGCCGAGAAGTTCCGCGATCTTTACAATGTTTTCGTAATCGATGACCCATCAAAAATATTTATTGTCGACCGTCGTTCTAGTGAATTGATCAAATATGGCAGCAACGCGATGCTTGCAACACGCATCACCTTTATGAACGAACTTGCTCAACTCTGCGAGAAGGTCGGTGCCGACATCGATCACATTCGTCGCGGAATGGGATCCGACGGACGCATTGGTCGGAAATTTTTGTGGGCAGGACCCGGTTACGGTGGAAGCTGCTTTCCTAAAGATGTCGCGGCGCTCGTACGCACAGGGGATCAGTATGGTGTGAATCTATCGATTCTCAAGGCTGTTACCGATGGGAATGAAGCTCATAAAGAACACGCCGGCAAAAAAATCCTGAACTACTTCGGTGGCAAACTTGCTGGTAAAACCGTTGCTGTTTGGGGTTTAGCGTTTAAACCAGGTACAGATGACGTCCGTGAAGCTCCTGCGGCCACCATTATCAAATTGCTATTAGATGCCGGCGCCCAAGTCGTAGGCCACGATCCCCAAGGAAAAGACAACTTCTCAAAAGAATTTGGTTCGTTTCCTAAACTCAGCTATGTCGATGAAGCTTACGACGCCGTCAAGAATGCTGATGCGTTAGTTCTTGTCACTGAGTGGCCAGAATACAAACGTCCTAATTTCGAAAAGATTGCCGGTCTGATGAAAACAAAAACGATCTTTGATCTCCGAAATCAATGGAGCTACAAGCCCTTAAAGAAACTTGGCTACCACTACGAGTGCATGGGTCGTCCAGATGATGCAATGACTAATATTAAACGATAAAAAGCAGGACCTATGGCCACAGCTAGCACAGAAACTCAGTATGTCTTAGAAGCTCTTCATGATGCGCGCCAAGGACTTGATAGTCTTATCAATAATCCCAAAAAGCATCAGTTGATTGTCGATGCTGCGCACCTTATGGTGGGATCATTAAAAACTGAGGGGCGTCTTTACAGCTGTGGCAACGGCGGTAGCATGTGTGACGCGATGCATTTTGCTGAAGAACTCACGGGAAGATATCGCTCTGATCGTCCGGCAATTGCGGCAACGGCGATTTCAGATGCCAGTCATATCTCGTGCGTCGGTAATGACTATGGATATGAGTTTATTTTTTCGCGCTATCTTGAAGCCCATGGCCGTAAGGGTGATGTCCTACTTGCAATTTCCACTAGCGGCACTAGCAAGAATATACTTCGCGCTGTTGAAGTCGCTAAAGCACGCGGGATGAAAATCGTAGCTTTGACGGGCAAAGAGGAATGCACCTTAGGCGCCCTCGCCGACGTACATCTTGCAACTCCTGCTGGCTCATGGGCAGATCGGGTGCAGGAGTTACATATCAAAATCATTCATATGCTCATTGATCTCATTGAACGTGGGATCTAAATTCGCTGCATCAGTCTATTCTTGGTACCAGGCAGACAATTCTACATCAGCAATCCAGTATAGATTTGATACCGGACGCGGTTTGAATTTATATAAATTCCAATAATTTCAACGATACAGCAATCACTCCGACCTAGGCCCACTTCTTGCGAGTAGGTCTATATGGCAGATGTTAAACACCCAATTAGGTCTCTGGAGGTCATATGAGTTTTAAGAAATTGGTTTTGGTAATGCTATTTAGTTTGTCGACCGTCGGCACCCTTGCTTCGGCGCAGATCCACCACCTCCCCCCTTCACAGGGTCAAGGTCTGGGTAGTTTCATAACGTTTGACTGGACTCAGTATAGTACTAATACATCATACCGTGCCCAAGGTTCTAAAGTTTCAGGTTCTTATGGGCAAGCGACTTATGATGTGAGCTATAGTCTGGACGGACGTTCGCAAAGCGCTCAAATTACTATTCGCAAACAACAGTTTGATTCCATCTCATTCAATTTTTACAACCGTCGCAATGGTTCCACATGTCCTGGCACCGCAGAGCGCCAGGGCAATGTCTACTACGGCTACATGTCGTGTCGTAGTGGCGATCATCCAGTTATGATCTATATGTAAAAAAGCAACGATTCCAGGAAGAAGGCTACATTTTTCAATGTAGTCTTCTTTTTTTATTTTGATGTCGCGAGTTATGTTGGCAAATCTTCCCTCAATACAGAACCGCATCAGTAGACGAAAACTCGCGGAACACTTTGTTCCATTAAGTATTGCCCGTGTCCTGTCTATATGGTTTTATTGGCCTCAACGGAGGCTTTCCCATGAACCCAGACGACTACCGCTCAGTTTTAATTAAGCATTTCGAAGCTAGAAAAATTCGCAATCCATCATACTCATTACGATCGTATGCTCGAGATTTAGGTTGGTCACCATCTCGCCTTTCGGATTCTATCAATGGCAAAGGCGGACTTTCCGAAAAAAAGGCCGAATTGATCGTAAAGAAACTAGCTCTACCGAAATTGGAACAAAACTTATTTGTTGCGATGGTAGCCGCAGAACATGCACGAAGTGCTGTTTCGAGAAAGCAAGCAAAACAGAAGGCCGAGAAAATTCGCATTCATTCAGGCTTCCAGCAAGTGAGCGACGATGCATTTAAAGTCATTCAAGACTGGTATCACTTGGCAATTGTCGAGCTTCTAAAAGTGAAAGGCTTCAGGTCAGACCCAGAATGGATTTCGCAGAGACTAGATGTTTCAAAATCTACTATAAGTCATGCATTAAAAAGGCTAATCCAAACCGGTCTTCTCGAAATGAAAGGAGAAACCCTAATCTCGCCAAAAAATCGAAACGAGGTTGGTACCGGCATTTCGTCAGATGCGATAAAGACATTTCATATTCAAATTTTGAATAAAGCGATTGACGCTGTTTACGGTCAACCGCGTGAGAGCCGAGATTTAGGCGCGAGCCTCGTCGCAGTCGACAAAAAGGATTTACCGGAAATTTCCAAGAGGATGAGCGATTTTCGTCGAGAACTATGTAAAGAATTTGGAGCCTCATCTAAACAAAAGGAAATTCTTTATTGCATTTCGATGCAATGTTTTGCCCTTGGTAAGGATGAGCAAATGTAGATTAACTTTTGATGATACAACATTTTTTAACTTTTTTATAAGGGATATTTATGAAATTAACATTTGGAATTAGAGACCTTTCGATTCTCTCGATCTTAACGTTGTGCACTTCCAGTATTGCGACTGCTGAGCAACACATCGGAAATGGCGGCGATATTGTGTATTGTGCACAAAATTCTGTGAATTCCAGAACTGAACTCCTGGATTATTTTGAGGCAAGAACACTCCGAAATACTCAGCTGGACGTCGATACAATAGTCGGAG
>CAZUYQ010000106.1:0-2429 GCA_964624705.1 uncultured Polynucleobacter sp. | reverse complement strand
AATGGATCAAAGCTAAAGCTATTTTAAATCGACTAGCGGACGTGGATCCAACTAGAAACAGCAAATACCTAGCATGGCTCGCAACCTTTAAAAACGAATCAAACTTTCTTGCCGGAGTTGAACTTGTCGATATTTCTGACTCTGAGCATATTGCTATTCCTGCTGGATGCAAAATCGTTCAGTTAATTATTCAGAAAGATCCTAAATATCCTGGCGACATGAGATATACAATCAGCAAGGATTACTGGGATCAGATGACAACGACTCAGCGAGCTGGAGCCATTGTTCATGAAATTATTTTAAGGGAAGCTGTGGTTGAAAGCCCCTACTCAGGCAATAGAAACTCCTTATCAACACGATATTTAAATGGGATTTTAAGCAGCGGTGGATTCAGGTCCACTGGTGATTATATTCTCACCCTTACCTATTTAGACTATTTAGACGTTCCTTCAGAGTACACAATTTCCGGTCTTCAGTTTACCTACAATGACCGAATCACGTCTGGTGGAATTCCTTATCTATGGCCGATGCGAGATAGTACAAACGCGAATCTTCGCGCATATTTGCGGAGCAACACTGATCAGATATTAAAAATTGGCAACTCAACTATTAATTTCTCGACTTCCATTCAAAATGGGAGCTGTCCTGTCTTTGATGGTCATGACCGTTGTTATGTTGAATCAGTGACCTTTGACGTAAAAGACTGGTCTATTTCACAATTGCACCTATGGAGTACAGATGAGAAATTCGCCGTTTTTTCGATTGCCGCTGGACGCACTGCCAATATTCAGATTGCTGGTGAATGGTATTATCCGTCCGAGTTTGCATCTGTAAATTTCTATAAAAATGGCTCATTAAAGACAGCATTATCAGGCGCCGAGCAAGACCTGCCATCATCTGACGGGACAATAGTAAAAGTCGCAAAAGGCGCGGTCTTAAATTTCGATGAACAAGGCTATCTCATCTACAAATAGTTGAAGTTTCACAGTCGCAATGCACTCAAGCATGCGCTACATCGCCATTAAAGCTTGGGGCCGTGCGCTGCTGACGCATAGCTTCAAAATTTATCGGCGCTAGAGATAATGGCGGCAGAGAACCTTGGATCATAGCGTGATCAACTGTTGCCCGAGCATAGGGGAACAAGGTTGTCGGGCCAAAGACAGTTAGAATATGGTCAAGTTGTTGTTGAGAAGCATTCTTGATTTCAAAGATACCAGCTTGCTCTATCTCGACAATAAAAACGGACTCTTTTTCCTGGGTCGCTTCGATCAACAAATTAAGTCCGACCTCGTAAAAATTATTACCAAGATTTTTTGGATTGACGTTCACTTGAATTTTCAACTCAGGTTGAACTTGTTGCTGAAAAATCGCCGGTGAACGAGGCGATTCAAACGAAAAGTCTTTGACATAAATACGGGCGATACCAACTTCTACTTGCGATTCCGACATGACAAATTCCTCAAAAATATTTATTTGCTTTTAGATTTTTCTACAAGTGCCGAAGTACTGCGTCCTGGAACAAGAGAAATAATTTCCACACGACCGCCCCAGCCTAACACTTCCTGCGCACCTACGATAGTCGCAACCGTATAATCACCGCCCTTTACAAGGACATTTGGCTTCAAGCTAAGGATCAATTCATGGGGGGTTTCTTCATCAAATATAGTCACATAATCCACACATGCAAGGGCAGCCATAATTCGTGCACGATCTTCTTCATTTTGCAGGGGCCTGGTCGCGCCCTTCAAGCGTTTCACACTTGCGTCGCTATTCAGCCCGACGACTAGGAGATCGCCAAAGGATCGCGATTTCTGCAACGTTTCCACGTGACCAGCATGCAACAAATCAAAACAGCCGTTTGTAAATACCACTGACTTACCGTCAGCTCGCGCCTGTTCCAAAATATCCGCTAGCTCTTCTCGCTCTAAAACTTTCTCCGGAACGGTATCCTCAGTCTCTTGTTGAAACGACTTCAGAAATTCGGAAGCATTCACAGTCGCCGTGCCAAGCTTACCGCAGACAATGCCTGAAGCGATGTTCGCAAAATGAACGCTGCGCTCAATGCCGACGTCTGCGGCCATTCCCATTGCTAAAAAGGCTACCATTGTATCACCGGCACCACTCACGTCCGCGACCTGGAGCGCGACACTACTAAAATGTACGGGAGTCTTCACATCCTTGCCTCGCAGCGTGACGCCCCGCTCTGATAAAGAAAGGACCACATTCCGCGAACCTGAACCAGAAAGCACAGCATCACAGACGGCCGTCACTTCGTCATCAAAAGATTCAAACCGCACACCGGGCCGCATACTTTTCAGCATGTCGCGACCTTCGCTCAAATTTGGCTTCATAATGGTTGTACCGGTGTAGCGTTTCATATCACTCGATTTAGGATCGGTAATAACCGGAATTTTACCTGCATTTGCCAT
>CAZUYQ010000105.1:6644-17812 GCA_964624705.1 uncultured Polynucleobacter sp. | reverse complement strand
ACCATAACAGACATCATTACCGGTTGATGATCATTAAGCGCACGCATCACCCGCCAAATTATATTTTTTCGCATATTTTTTTGTTGAACGCTGGGCTCCATACCTCGTCCATTCACCACCGGATAATTATACTGCTGCCAAGAAAACATCGCACCGCTAATGACTGCATCCAAATTCACGATATTACCCGCCCGATCTCTCCCTATGACAAAATCACGGGCTTGATGACGCAGCGGTTTTAAAGCCGCCATATTCACTCCAAAGATCGAATCCAGAACAGCCATGGTATTCTGTGGTGTTCTTTGCTGCTGCATCGCTAGTCTGCCGCCTTCTCGCATCTCAGTATCAATCATAAACTGGGCACGCATTTGGACATTCGACATTTCCAGAGTCTCTTCACCCGGAAGAAAGTCACCCTCCTTCATCCAACCATAAGTTTGAATGATCTGAGACGCCATCTGCCAAGTCCCACCTAAACCTATTTTCTGGCCACCATTTCCATAAACGATCTTTTGATACCAATCCCAATAAGTCCAATACGACTCAGATATATTTAGAGCTTCATGCGTTGACGATAAGTGTAAAGATTCTGCCCAAGTTGCAGTTGCGTAAAGCCAACAATTTCCAATCGCCTGGCGTTTAGCCGGTGTGTGTTGAACATCAGAGACGTCGACCGACGAAGTATCTACTGCACGTTTTCCGCAGCTAGCAAAGATAGACGTCACTAAAATTATTTGAGTGAATCGATCCCTTAGTAAACTCATCATATTATTTTCCTTATTGTCATAGCAGATCCCTAGGCCCTGTGGGCTTCAGGATGACGCTTCTCTATTTGACGCCTATTTCAAAGGACACACAAGAAAACAGATATTGATGTTTTCTAAAGATTTCTTATTTCATCCACTCATACAGCTGATAATGAGAACCATCCATACCAATTTTCGAATAGGTCGCGATTGCATTTTGATTGCTGCGATCAACATAGAGTCGAATGCCCCGCAGTGCGTCGTTTCGTTCGACATTATTTTTTATGTATGAATAGAGCGCTGTGAATAAACCGCTGCGTCGAAACTTCGGCTCAACATAGAGCGAATGAATCCACAGCACATTTCCACAGCGCCAATCACTCCATTCGCGAAGCAGCAGCGTGCACGCAGCATGCGTTCCATCGACCATAGCAATGAGATATTCACCGATTTCTGGATGTGCGAAAACATGCTTAACGCCAGCCAAAACAACTTCTGGCTTAAGCCTCATACCTTCGGTCTCAAGGGCCATAGCAATCTGCCAATTTGCAATCCGCTCTGCGTCATTTACAACAGCAGAGCGGATCGAAATGGACGAATTAGGACTCAAAAAAAGTTTCCTTTTTGAGTTGTGGGAAGAGAATCACGTCGCGAATACTTGGACTATTGGTGAGTAGCATACACAAGCGGTCAATACCGATACCCTGACCGGCCGCCGGTGGCATGCCGTATTCGAGGGCCCGAACAAAATCATAATCGACGTCACAGGCCTCGTCATCGCCAGCTTCCTTAGCTTTTGCCTGATCCGCAAATCGCTCCAATTGATCGGTTGGGTTATTTAACTCGTTAAAGGCATTTGCAATTTCCCAACCATTAATCATCAACTCGAAACGATCGACAATATCTGGGTTCTGATCGTTACGTCGTGCAAGTGGGGAAATTTCAGTTGGGAACTCTGTAATGAATGTTGGCTGAATTAGACCACCTTCGGCAAATTCTTCAAAACAAAGAACCATCAGACGGTCTGCAGACAAGTTTTTTAACTTCGCAGGATCTTGGCCCTTTGCTTTTAGTTTTTCGATCATAACAGCAGGCTGACGAGTTTCAGCTTCTGATAGACCTGTCGCTTCCACAACAGCTTGTCGCATCGTTAGGCGCTTAAATGGACGCGCGAAGCTAATCTCACGTTCGCCGAAAGTAACACTTGTTTTACCGTATAGGTGTTGCACAAGCCCACTTAAAAGCTCTTCCGTTAGATTCATATGATCTTCATAGGTTGCCCAAGCTTCGTAAAATTCAATGGATGTAAATTCTGGGTTGTGCTTGATCGACAGCCCTTCGTTGCGGAAGCAGCGATTCATCTCAAAAACTCTCGGAAAACCACCCACCAAAAGTCTTTTCAAATGCAGTTCAGGCGCAATACGCATAAACAATTCCATATCAAGCGCATTGTGATGCGTCTTGAACGGTTTAGCAGTTGCTCCGCCAGCTACAGAGTGCATCATTGGCGTCTCGACCTCGAGATAATCGCGATTATAAAAGAAATCACGAATATACCGCACGATCAGCGAACGTTTGCGCAAAGTCTCGCGACTTTCAACGTTCATGGTCGTATCAACATAACGCATGCGGTAACAAAGTTCCGCATCGGTTAGGCCGTGGAATTTCTCAGGAAGTGGGCGAATCGATTTCGTAATGAGTTTAAACTCTTTTGCATGAAGAGCTAACTCGCCTTTACCGGTGCGAAATATAAATCCACGCATCCAGATAAAATCGCCGTAGTCCAAGAGTTTGTATTCCGCAAAATCTGCTTCGCAAAGATCATTTTTTGACAGATACACCTGCATACGGCCATTGCCATCATCAACATCGACGAACGCAGCTTTACCAAAATCTCGAACCAACATAGCACGACCGGCAAATCGGTAATCGGATGTACCTGCTGCCAACTCTTCACGAGTTTTTGCACCGTAACGAGTGTGAAGATCTTTCGAGCTAACATCGGGCTTAAAACCGGTCTTGTAGGGAATGGTTTTCGCCTCGACCATCTTCTCACGTTTATCGATCCGGCTTTGAATCTGCTCCGTGAATGTTTCAGTCCACTGCGAAACATGTTTATCTTGCGAAGAAGTCGAGGATTCTGAATTCGAACTTGTCATAGCGATGCTCCGTGCCGGACCCGACGAGCCTCAGGCTCATCAGTTGTACAATGATTGGGAGCAGTTTTTGTACCATCGTTTTGCGTCGTGGTCTATTGTTTCAAGGGGTTTTGGACCAAGCTACTGGCATTCCCCATAAGTTTCTTTCCACCATAAAGCCCCCTTGCTCAATGGGCTGCAAGTCAGGCCGACGTCACAAGGATATTCGAATGGACCGCGGGGACGGCCAGGAAGCGTGCAGGCACCACCGGTTTTTGATTTCATGCGGCATGCATAAAACGAATCCTTACTTTTACCTTTTGCGATTCTTACACAGCGGGGAACCGTCCAAGCTTGAACCGAAGCTATAATTTCCTGATGCCATTCTGCACATTCGGAGTCTTGTAGACAGACAGTGTTGGTATTCACATAACGCCAGCGCGACGCCCGCACTCCTATGTCAGTATCAATTGCGGCCTGAACTGCCGGCTGCTGAGAAAAATCAACGCATGCATTTAGAATCTCACTATGAGTAGGACCATCGGTCGTCCCCGCTGGCAAGTCGCTGGCTTTGACCAGTGTGAGCGAGCTCAGCCTTGTAAAAACATTCTCGATACTAGTTGTTTTCCCTGTAGTGCTAGTTTCAGAGCCCGAGATCGTCACCAGGCCAAGTCCTGCAATATCGTAGTCTCCACCGGCATTTACATCGATAGAACTATGGTCATCTGAGTTAATAGCAACGACGACACCACACTGATAAGCTACCCATTTTCGACTTTTTAAATTTATAAATCCTTCAGGGTGCAACTTACTTTGTTGCCAAAGCGGTTGCTCAATATTGTCTCCATAAATCCAGACACGAACCGATGTCTCTTTATTAAACGAAAATGTCCCCTGGCTAGTTACGCCGGCTGGGCCAATTTTTGCGCCGATTTTTAAAGCAATGGATTCTTTTTTTGAGGTTTTATATGCAAAAGCGTGTTGAGCTTCGATAGGCCCAGGTAAAGAGGGTGCTCCATTAGACAATGGCGGAACACTACCCGAATTTCCAGCAGCAGTACCATCATCGGGCTCATTATTTAAGCCCAGACTTGAACCCTCACCCTGCATCGCTGCCTTAAAGGCCTCAATACTTCCTTGCTCGCCCGACTTTACTTTTTCCCAACCCACAGGGAGATATTCGCCATTCATGTCATTATCTTTGATATCTGCCAAGAACGAACCCCGGCATCCAGCTATGGCGACTACAGTGGAGAGCAAACAAAATTTAATAAGCATAAAGATCGTCCTCAGTATTCTTCATATAATCTTTATTATATTGCAGTTTTCCTCGGAGGGGTAATTTCAGCCCTGAATTTAAAGAATATGTTACTCAAAATCACGGTCACAAACAAAAATGGCCCCCGCGTTCCTATTCAGAACAGCGGTGGCCATCTCATCTGCATTCATATCTTACTTTAAGAGCTCTTTCAGCTTCTGAGTCATCACCGGCACAGCTTGGAAGAGATCCGCAACAATGCCATAATTGGCGACGCCAAAGATTGGTGCATCTTTGTCCGTATTAATTGCCACGATCACTTTCGAGGTGCGCATTCCTGCCATATGCTGAATCGAACCTGAAATACCGCACGCAACATAGAGATTTGGGTTTACTGTCTTACCTGTTTGACCAACCTGCATATCATGAGTTGCATAACCGGAATCTACCGCCGCACGTGAAGCGCCAACTGTTGCACCGATCACATCAGCACACTCGTGAAGAATCTTGAAATTATCCGCATTGCCCATCGCTCTTCCGCCGGAAATAATCAGCGAAGCTTCGGTCAAATCAGGTTTCGAGCTCTTACCCTTACGAATCTCGACTGTTTTAATACGCGCATCATTAGCGGCAGCAGGTAAAGCATTTGCTGCTGCAGAACCGCTATTCGGTTTATTTGCACCAAAAACATTCTGGCGAATGGTGACAAAGCTGAGCGCGCCTTCAGTGGCAACATCAGCAAGGCATTTCCCAGAATACATTGGTTTCACACCAGTGACAGCCGTGCCACTTGCTTCAATTGCAACAAGATCCGTAAGGATTGCTGCGTCAAGCCGGGCAGCCAGACGCGGAAATAAATCGCGACCCATCGGTGATGCAATACCCAATACAACATTTGGACTAAAAGCCTTTACTGCAGCTTCAACGCCCGCGGCATAACCAGTGACGTTGTAGAGTGCAAGATCTCCACTATCAACTGTATAGACCGCATCAGCACCCCAACCAGCCAATTGACTGGCTAAGCCTGCAACACCAGAGCCCACAATCACCGCAGCGACATTAGCAGGCGAACCAGCAAGTTTTGCACCAATGGTTAAAGCTTCAAAAGCAGAAGATTTTATTTTACCTTCGCGTTGTTCGATAAAAACAAGAACTTTCATATCAAATCCGCCTTTCTGAATTAAAGCGCTTTCGCTTCTTCACGCAGGAGTTTAACCACTTTTTCGACCATGACGTCCACAGGCTCACCTTGGAAAATTTTTCCTTTCGGTTTTTCTGGTGGATATTTAAATCCTTTGATCACAGCCTTAGCAGAACCTGCATTGGCGCCGAAGTCTGCTGGTTTTTTTGCGTCAAACGGTTTCTTCTTAGCTTTCATAATACCTGGAAGCGACGCGTAGCGAGGTGTATTCAGAGATTTGTGCGCTCCGAAGATTGCAGGCAACTGAACATCATAAACTTCAACCTGACCACCTTCCACTTCACGCTCAACGCGAGCGGTGGTGCCGTTCAATTCAAATTTAGTAATGACGTTCACATGCGGCCAACCGAGAATTTCAGCGGTCATCGTCGCTACGTGCATGTTGTCGTCGTCAATGGCTTGCTTACCGCAGAACACGATGTTTGCGTTTTCGGCCTTAACCGCCGCTGCCAATACTTTTGCAATCACAAGTGAGTCAGCATTCTCAAGACCAGCATTGCTGATGAGGAGACCACGATCACCGCCCATGGCGAGACCTTTGATGATTAATTCACGCGCGGAATCACCGCCAAAGCTTGCGATAACGACTTCACCAGTGCCAAGTTTTTCTTTTAGTTTCAAACCTTCTTCAATTGCGAACTCATCATACGGATTGATGATGTATTTGGTATCGCCTTGCTCAATAGCCTTTCCATCACCGGAAATTTTAATTTTCGTTTCCGTGTCCGGCGTCTGCTTAATCAGCACCAGAATTTTCATAGGATCTCCTCTGCCGTTGCGGCTCTACTGAAAAAATTTGACAGACAAAACGACTTAAACTCTGATTAAATAATAACCAGAATAAAACAAACTTATATGAGTGTAGAAAGCGTACCAGTGCTCAAATCCAGGCGCAATGTTTATCCGCGGCGATCTGAGGAGATTGAGATTCTAGAACTACGCTGGACTCGTGGCTTAGGAGTTGAAACAACCGTTGGTACCGCCACTTGCGTTCCCACCTTAAGACGAGAGGGTGAAAGACCTGGATTCATGCTGATGATTTTTTTCACATCTACCTTATAACGAGAAGCAATCGAACGGATTGTTTCCCCGCGGCGAATCCGGTGCATCAGCACGTCTTTGACATCCAGATACTCTAAATTTTGAGCAATATCTGGCCATTTTTCAGTCATATGCGGCGCGACTCGCAGTGCATATGGTTTACCCTCTCTCGACGGCGGAGTGATTGAGTTGACAAGTTCAGGATTCCAACGACGAAGAAGTAATTCGCTGATATCTAATTTTTGAGCAATTTCTTGCAGAGAGGCTGGTTGGTTTACAGAAACCTGAGTCGTCGGCAGAATATCAAATGGATCCGCAACAATTTCAAAGCCGTGGCCCTTAGGGTTACTTGCTAGTGTCAAAGCCGCTAAAACCTTTGGCACATAATTCTTAGTTTCAACCGGCAAATACGGCGAATCGGCAAGGCTCCAAAAATCACTTGTCCCGGTCTTACGAATTGCACTACGCACTCGGCCCGGGCCGGCATTATAGGCTGCCATCGCAAGATACCAATCACCGAATTCATTATAGAGATCACCGAGCAATCTTGCAGCGGCAAGCGTGGACTTTGCGGGATCGCGGCGTTCGTCAAGCCACATATTCATTTCTAAACCGTAAAGTTTTGCGGTGCCTGGCATAAACTGCCAAGGACCAGTGGCCTTTGCATGACTGTAAGCGCTGTTTGAAAATCCAGATTCCACCATCGACAGAAAAATAAATTCTGGAGGTAATCCTTGTTCTTTGAGAATGGGCAACACAACCTCACGGACCGATTCACCGCGAACAAGCCAACGTAAAAAAGCCTTGCGACCATTATTTTTAAAGAAGCGAATCCAGTGCTCCACACGTGGATTGGTCACGACGGGAATTGCCCCAAAATAAGGAACAATCTGGCCAACCATGCGACTACGCGCGTAGAAAAGTGCTTCGACATCGCGCGCATCATAAGGCGAACGCGTCGCCGTACGACGTCGAGATTTACGCGAAGGTTTAAATGCTTTTTCCGGATTCATCGCCTTAGGATGATCTTTTAGATACTGATCACGGAGATACTGTGCATAAATATTATCTTTGCAAAACTCTGCGTCTTCGACATCTGAAACATATGCGTCTTCATCATCGATCATATCTTCTTCGAGTTCGGAATAATTTAAATTACTTTGAAACGCAGCACCAGCAGCAGTCGATGATGATGCAGATTGAACAGGATCAGAATCGGACTTGCGACTACTCGCGCAGCTGACAAACATCAGCTGCAGAGTTAGGACAACAAATACCGACAGGCGATTATAAAATATCACCAGCAATCCTCGATTTTGAATTGGTTATGTTTTGCTCGTACTTCTAGGATACATCATTTCGCCTCTCCGCCGCCACCCTTGCCCGTAACTAGCTGGAATAATCACATAAATTTAATGAGCGCCATATGAGAGGATATAATGAAATGCTCCCGTCACAAGAATCCGCTCTTTTTTCCAGCCTTTTGGTAAAGGCGCAAAAGGCGACGCAAGCTTGATTGTATGCACCATGTTTTCATCTAAAATAGGAAATCCTGAAGAATTTACCACTCTCATTTTTGAAACTTTACCGTCTTTTTCAATAATCATTTCCAGTAATACTTCCCCTTGAAGCCCTCGCTGCGCGGCCTCTCGTGGGTAAATCCAGACCAGTTCAATGGCCTTACGCATGCCGGTGAAATAGCTTATATAACGAAACGCTGTCGTATTCATATCGATACGATCACCTTCAGGTATATTTGCATCGATATATTCTGTATATCCAGCCCCTGGCGTGCCAAAAACATCCATCTCTTTATTAGGTAAGAGCTTCTCATAATTGTTACGGGGCGCCACTTGGGCGCCAGGAATGGCTAATGTTCCGGGCCCAGTAATCATCTGTTTAGTTGTTGGCGGTGAGCGAATCGCTTGCCTTGCATCAGTACGACCTTTAATACCTGGATCAAGCGCTTTTTCTTGGTTCATCAATTTTTTTGCTAATTTTGTCTCTTTCAAAGTCGCATGATCTTCAGGACCAGAATACTCAGATTCCTTCGGCGGTTTCGTCTCAAGTTGCGGGGTTTCAATCATTTTTTTAGTTAAAAGATCGTTCTTGCTGTTCTTAGGATTCGACGCAATCCGAATTTTTACGGGGGTGCTTTTCTCACTAGCCGTATCGTTAAATTTCCAATCATTAAAAATCAATGCGCTTAAATAACTGACAGTATGAAATAGGAGCGAAAGAAGCACTGCGGCAAGTATGAGTTTACGACCATAGCGCGGCAAATCATGCCACACTTTGGGTTCTGTACGTTCTATCTTAATGCGGACGCCGAGCAAAGGTCCTCCTGCGATCGCCAGCTAAAGTCGACATATCGCTTATATGACTCTATCGGCATCTTCTCCGGAAACATCAAACAGAGCAAGAGTGCGTCTATTACCCCAGTCGTCACCCATGAGGTTTGTGCTCATTTTTATCGTTTTATAAAATATCAATTCTGATGTTAGTCCCTGATTCAGCCCGCTTTTTCATCTTTGAACTTGATATTTACCAGGGGCTCAAAAAAATCAACACAGGCTTTTAATTGCTGCTCATTTTTTAGGGAATCGCACTGTTTACGCGATGATGCGATCACGGAAACCAGTTTTTTACTTTCTGGCGCTGCCTTTATCACGAGATCTCGGGCCTTGGTCAATGAACGAAGGTTGCGGCCATGAAATCCATCGGGAGTTCGTACTGCAAGTTTAAATAAATCAGCCACGGTGGTCTCAATGCGTGTCGTGCGATCCTTTATGGTACTTTTTTCTACCGCATTTAAATAAGTCCAGGTCCACTGAATCTTCGTAGACGAACCCTTCGCAGATTTCATAGCTCTTTCATAATAAGGCACTGCAGCATTCTGATCTCCGGCTTCCTTGATCAAATATGCCGCGTGACTCTGAAAATACCAAGGTGTCGGTGATTTTGCCGCGGTCCGATCGAGAAGTTTAAGCGCCACTTTATGATCGCCAATGCTTTCATAAGCATCGACAAGAGTCGGGACCAGTGACGTCTGGAGATGTTGGTCTTTTACCTTCTCGAGTTCCTTGCGTAACACTTCGAGCTCTTCATGATATTTGAGTGTCTGCGCAGCATTGACTGGCTGAAACTTAGCAAGATTCACTTTCGCTGCTGTACTTTTCACCCTTTCGGAAAGTTAATCACCCATTTCTTTTGATAGGTTTTCAACCGCGGTAGCCCAGGCAGCAACACGTTGCTTTTTTTGCTCCGCCGGAACGTCACCTTCGGTAAAGAGCTTTAAGGAAGCTAGTCCTTCAACAAATAAAACTTGTGCTGTTTGGCGTGTGCCTTGGTTTAGAGCAATGCTGGCAAACAGAACATCATACTGATCGCGGATTTTCTTGAGTAATTCGGGAGAAGCTTCAGTTGCGTTTAAAACCACATAGTTTGCAAGCAACGCCTTTTCGACGGTCAATTTTTCGGGAATAAGTTTGGTCAAATCCAATGCGAGTTCGACTGGTGATTTAGCATCCTCACCTGTAAATCTTGACCAATCGCTGTAAGCCAGTTGACGCCATTCACTCTCTGAGAGCGGTAGAGAACTCCTTGCTTTTTTCAGGGTTTCAGCTAACGAGTCGCTACTAAGCTCAATCGCCGAAAGAGCAGGCAAAATGGTCGTGAGAGGAACGTAACCGTAGAATCGCATGCGTTCGTTCCCATCTGGAGAGAGAACAAGCGTTGTTGGATAGCCAGTCACCTGAAAACGCTCCGACCATTTTTGAGCATCATCGCTATCGCCATCAATCATGATTGGAATCATTTTTTGAATGGCAGCTTGGAATTCAATCCGGCTAAAAACCTCGGCTTTCATCGCATTACAAGGCGGACACCACTGGGCTCCCCAATAAAGAAAGACATGCTTGCCATCGGTCTTAGCAGATGCCAGAGATTTTTCAATGTCCTTTGTCTGCCATTGGATCTCGGTCGAAGAAGAAGGGGCCTCTGCCGCTATCACCGACTGTGCAAAAGTCTGAGACATAATTGCGAACGAGAGCACACCCATAATGGTCCAAAGCTTCATCGTATCCATCCTCACCAAGTTGTTTGTCCTCAATGGACTAAGTATAGCATTTCCTGAATATTTTCCGTCAACACAGGGCTGCGCCAAGTTGGCGGATCTGGTATCAAAACTAAACCACATTACGGTATAGAAACGCAACTGAATGGGTACATAAATGCCACTCGTTCTAGCTTTTTTCCCGATGTTTCCAGCAAATAGAGCCTAACTGACACCGAATCACCATGTAACAACGGTTAATTCGCTTAGCACCCGCTTGGCACAACAAATGCTCATTAGATCTATGAGAGACACGATCCCAGGTCAACGGAATTGGCCACGAACAACAACATGTTTTAGGAGGTTGGTATGAAATTTTCTTCGAGACTTGGACTTGCTGCAATCGCTTCGCTTTTACCGATGGCTGCGTACGCTCAACAATCAGTCCAATGGGACACAGCTCGTGCTGTCCTAGCTGGCCAAGGTTGCGTAAAAGACCAGGATGCCTTCCTCACCGAGAACGGTAATGATTTATCCATTGTCTTTACAAGACTCGGTGTCGATCTTCCCGGTGGCGGCTCGCGAGTTCTTGCAGCGCGCTCTAGCTGTATTGCTCGTGTTCCAGCAACCATTGCCCCTGGCCTCTATATTGGCCAGCTGACACAGCGCATAAGTTATGGTGTGACCAAGACAGCTAGGACTACTGGAAGCGTAGCGACAAATAGTTCTT
>CAZUYQ010000105.1:5445-6634 GCA_964624705.1 uncultured Polynucleobacter sp. | reverse complement strand
TTGGCTATGCAGTACCTATTCACACCGTACAATTGCCATACGGACGCCAAATGAATGAACCATTGCTATCGGCACAACGCCAGGATCTGTTCTCTGTTAGGACAACACCAGCATGGTACCAAAGCTGGTGCTCACGCAACCGCGCACCAAAGGGTCTTTACCAAGCTAACCTTGCTGTCTCCGGACAAAAGGATACTGCGCAAGAAGACTTGATCATGTTCGTCGACGGTCTCGATTTGAAGTACGAAGTCGTTGCTGGACTTGTCCAATGTCAGCTCTGATTTAAGCTTGTTCTGAATCTGCTGGCGGGACTGAATCTGTTTGCAACAAGAAAGAAGGAAACTAGACATGAAATCACGACTAAACCATGCATTTATGCTTGTCGCGTTGTTGGGATCCGTTTCGACAGCTTCCCTCGCGGTAACAAAACCAGTACTCAATGATTGGTTTGCACTTGGATCAGGTTGTCGAGCAAAGTCAGACCTTTCTGGAAATGTTCGCATGGAGCAGTTACCAGCAGATCCAGCTCATCCCGATACTTACCGCGTGAAGTTTACCTTCACAGGATTTGAACTTCGCGGTGACACTGCTGACAAACAAGTTGCTCAATTCGCTCGTGAATGTGCTGTTCGATTGAATATCAATCCACCAGCAGGAAAGAAACTAGTCGAGCTACGAGCAAAAACAGCGGTATCAGCTGGTAAGGATATCGGAGCATCTTTGGATCTTCTTGCAGAATTAAAACTGGGTGCAGCGTCACTCGGGACAGTTCGGAAAACTCTCGATGCAAATGCTCGTGCAGTGGCACAGGAAGATGCGATTGATCTAGCGTCTGGAGCGAAATCGGGACAACCTCTTCCCTCACTGGGTTGCAGTGAGGCAAAGATCATCGGGTTTGATTACTCGTGGATCGCTCGACGTGAGAAGCAGGAACTTAGCAGCTTGTCTGTGGATCTTGGTCGAGAAAAGAGTCTGATCTTAGAAGCGACTCTTGCAGAGTGTAAGAGTTAACACAAATTTCGTTCACGGAGGACGCTATGAAACATCAAATCTTAACCGCCATGATGGCACAAGTGATTTTGATCGGAACTGCTTCGGCAAGTGAAATCGTGTTCCATGCCGACCAGGCCGTCTACGCTGGAAACGGCTGCCCTCAAGACAGCACAAGTGTTAGCGTCGATGAATTTGG
>CAZUYQ010000105.1:0-5435 GCA_964624705.1 uncultured Polynucleobacter sp. | reverse complement strand
TTTGGTGACTTGTATATCGATCATACTGCCTTAGGACTGGTTCTACCCGCTCAAGGTGAAAATGAAGCTCTGGCAGGCCGTAAAGCATGTACGATTAGAGTTCCAGCATTTATACCCAAAGGCTTTTATGTCAAATCGATTCAGCAGAGCCTTCATTATGGTGTAGCGAAATCGGTAGGCGCCGATCTTCAACTCGCGACGCGAGCAGCTTTCAGCTCCGATACGGTTCGCCCGTTTAATGTGTCGCTACCGACTGGTTTTGATGTCTACAGCCAGTACTCACTGGATACCAGACTCGATCAATTTGTACCGTCCAAGCAAATCGTCAAATACTGCGGTGAAAATCGTGCAGAAGAAACCATGTTTCAACTAAACGTAGTCATTAGCGGTCAAAGGGAAAGTGTGATGGAAGATCTTGTAGCCGTCGATTACGGCAATCACTTTGGTGAAGGCATCGAAATCGAGCTCGCAAATTGCCCATAAGTTCGGACCCGTAATTCTGAGCATAGCTAACGTCGTTCTGAGCATAGCGAAGCAATCTGCATCAACAGATCCTTCGCCCCTTCGGGGCTCAGGATGACGTTTTATTTTCCAAATATACTTGGTTTAAAGGCACTCACCTTCGGTTCTTCCCATGGGCCTTCGAGTCGATAAGAAAAGGCTGTTAGCTTATTGAGTTGATCTAGCCCTGGTAGTTTAAAATTATCTGCCGCAAGATAGCCTAAGATCGCGCCTGCAGGACCTAGCACCGCGCCTGCGGCAGCCACCCCAACGACTCCGCCAATTTTTGTCTCAATACCTACATCAGTCGCAATTTCTTTACGGGGTACGTTTATATCACCCTTGAGTCGAACAATGCTCGAAGACAAATTTAGCTCCACTAAATCCATTTTGATCTTACCTGCTTCTAATTTCAACGTTCCTTCGGCTCGCTCAATCTTCGCGCCTTTTTGATTAATTTTGAAGTTTTTAAGAGTCAATACGTCCATAAGTTTAATAAAGGGACTGTCCATGGAAACCAACTCACCGCCAATAAGATGAAATCCAAAATCCCCTCGCGCATTTTTCAGGCTAAACTGATGAGGGGCACCCGGCCAACGCAGACCAAAAGCAGCAGTTGATTTTCCACCGTTCAATCCAGAGAATACTCCCAACCCATTAAGAAACTTGCCTGTTTCATCCATGGCGACATGACCTCGCAGAGACGAACTAGCACCCCCTTTATTTAACTTGATCCACTCACCACCCAGAATCTCACCACTAAAGCGATGGCCATTCATCTTGCCGGCGATATCACGCAATCCAGCCACGTCTTTGCGTGCATAAATCGTTATAGAGCCGGGCTCAACATCGCCAAGTTTAAGCGTGCCAATTTCAATATCCAAACCAGGAATGACTCTAGGGTCAATATCCTCTTCGGCGTTCGAAGATTTTTCATCATCTTTTTTCTTGATAACATTCTGCGGAACATCAATATGATGAAATCTAGCTCTAAGCTGAGCAAGGTACTTCTGAGTTTTGTTTCTTTCAAAAGATAGCTGTCCAGATATCGAATCCGTCTTTATATCCAGACCAACAAAGGAAGGAAGCTTGGCCTCTTGACCACTGTTTACACCTAGCTTGAGACCATACGCCGGTTCGCCGACATTAAGCTCTATCTGACCAAAAATATTCTCACCAAGTGGCCATAAGCCAGCTTTACTTATACCGGAGAAACTTGCATCAATACGCGTATTCGAATCAACGCTTCGACCTTTTACCGCCATTCTTAAGTTCGCATTTGATAACTGAAAATACGGTTCTAAAATATCCGCTGTGAGTTCTTTCGTTGTTGTCTGAATATCATAGTTAATTCCTCGCGTCTCAAAATCTGAAAAATCGATTCCGAGTTTTATATTTGCCGATACCTCTGCTTTTCCAGATGGAATAATATATTGAGAAATTCCAGTAATGGTTGAGTTTATGGGAGTGTGCTTCAGTGTACTCCAAAGTTGGTCAAAACGCGGTTTAATCTGAACTGCTACTTCACCGACTACGGGCTCCTTTTCAAAACTCTGAATAGTAAATTTGCCATCTTTGAAGGGTAGCCCATCAAATCGTCCACTTCTAATATCGATACCAAGTGAATCCTGGTGAACTTCAACTAGGGCTTCGATCTCAGTCAAACTCGGCCATTTAGCATCTAAAAAAAGCTCCGCTGCATTGGCCTTGAGTTGAACTAAAAACTCATCGAATCCTGGTCGACGAGTCGAACCCTTAATTTTTACAAGGCCGCCCATGGCGCTCGTATCCCTGAGATGGGCAATGAGCCATTTATAAGTCTCCAGTCCAAGCCATTCACTTGGAAGGACCGCTAATACAGTTTCCAGATGTCCTTGAGCGTTTTTAACGTTTATATCAAACGTGGTCTGATTCTCTTTTTTTTCATGAATGATCTTTACGTCCGCCTGACCTTTGAGATCCTCGTTATGAAGTTCAATATCTTGAATAGCAATATTTTGTTCGTTATCGCTTAGAGTGAGAGCCAGCTTCAAAGTTGCAGATTCCACATTCAAACATGGAATATTTACATAATAATCACATCGCGATTGGAAGTTTTTGATCGGAATGAGGTCAAAATCGCTTTTTTTCATATGCAGGAGCGGGGCCGGAAAATTTTTAAGCTCGAGCTTTGAAATTAATTTTACGGCTCCCGTGTCCGTCATTTCCCAGTCGCCCTGTATCGTCGCCGTACTTTTTTTATCTAAATGAAAGACAGCGCTGGTTTCCCCATGATCAACCGTACCAGTTAAATCAAAATGATCGACTGTTATGTTATAGGTCTTACTCGTTGAAACGACGACCGCGATAAATGACCGAGTTATAATAATATCTTCAAATTTTTGTCGAACCTTACGGAACTCAGACACAAAATCAGCAATAGAAAAATTCTCCTTTTTTTGCAGCTGATTTTCTTTTGCTCCCCAATTTACGTTTGCCTTAAGACCTTCTACTTCTATGCCTCGTAGTCTCAAGTCCGTCATCATTATGGATTCTCGCACCCTTAGTATAAATGCAAGTTGTTCCACGCTAGCCATTGTCGATTCGTAATGCATGGTAACGTTTTTTAGTCGAAGCCGTGGTCTATGAATGCGCCAATCGATGGCGAGTTCGCCAACATCAATCACAATTCCCGTTTCCAACGCAATTTTTTTAAAGATATCGTTACGATGAGCTTTCAAATAAAAATCTATCGCAGCAATCAATAAGCCTGCCAAAATCATAAACAGCAGCACAAGCATTGAAAGCACGGTAAACGTCTGTCGATTAGCGGATGGTAAATAGTTTCTTAGAGATTTTTTTAACAAAATGTACTCACTTTTAAATTTATCCTCTAGCCTACCAATAATGCCCCTTAATCGGCAAAGAATCATTTAATTAGTCGTTTAACCTACCAAAAACAAAGGGTTATTGACGAAAGGTTGGGATCTGCGCGTTTTCGTCGATCCAAGGTTATTGGCAGATATTCGTATCGGCCGGTGAAGTATTGTAGGAGGAACTTATGAAACACGATGAAAACAGTGAACATGAGGAAAAGACTGGAGTCATTGCGGTAATCGACGATGACCCATCGACAAGGAATTATGTAAGCACATTGGCCGTCCATAGTTTAAAAGCGTCAGTCCAAACATTTAGCAATGGTCATGATGCGCTTATATATATTGGCCAATCCATGGGTAACGAAAGTCTAGCCAAGGTCGATGCGATTCTGTGTGATATAAGAATGCCGCGGATGTCTGGGCATGATTTTCTTTTAGAGTTACATAGTGCAGGTCATGCGATTCCGGTTGTTTTTCTCTCAGGTTATTTAGATGAAGATACACTTACCGATGCACTGCGACTCGGCGCATTTGATGCGATGGCAAAACCAGTCGATCAGAGAGCCATGGTTTCAACCATGACGATTGCGATGACTATTGGTCGCAGACAAAGGGCATTGCAGGCGGAACTCGATTCTATCAAGCAACGCCTTGTTCAAGAAGAAATGACACCGCAATTAGCGTTCGATTTACGCAGAACCATAGAGCACATAGAAGAAGAACGCAAAACGATTGCGCTGCTTTCGCTCCGTAATCACTCGTTGAAATCTGCATAGACCTATTTACTATTTTGCCTAAACCAAAAGATCCCTCGGCTCCATAGAACTGAAGGATCTTTTGCATAAATAAAATCTATTGAAACCTAACACCGTCGCAGCGGTAATGAGCTTTGCTGACAGGTCCATCACTAACAAAAGATACATGTGCTGATCCGCCCTCGTGATCGCTTCTGAGTTCGATGGTTAGGTCGAAATGTGTGGCAGCAATCCAGATGCGTGTTTGGTTAGTGGTTGCATTATGGGTAACTTGACGGATCGAGTCTAGATCTACGTCCTCTTCAGTTTCTGAATCAGAAACTTTCTTTCGGAAGGTATCATTTTCTGTATAGGCAGCGAGAGCGGGATCCCACTGTACATCGACGCGGTCAACATGGAGCGGAACATTATTTTTTAGACGATAGAAAACTGTAAAATCGCGGAGTGGGCCGGAGGCGGTCGCGAGTTCGCAGTGCTGACCCACAAAATTTGCATCGGTTTCCCAGTGAGCTTGTGCAGTCAAAGAAGCTAAACTCAGTACAACTGCGGCAAATAACTTCATGAAATATCCCTCAATTCTGTTTGTTAAAGGGTTGGCCGCGTTCTACAGATTGCATGAAATAAAGTCAATTGAAGTCTGCCATTAAAAAAGCTTCCTCTCTTGTAGAACCCTGCGCGAGATGCTAAAATCAGGGCTAATAACTGCTTGACAAAAACATATCTAAAAGTGACTAACCTACAGCGGTTCCCGCTGAGCGACGATGTCCTAAATTCCACACGCGCAAAATCCAGAGTTTATCTTATCGCCAAAGCTTCGCATATGCTTGCATATAGCAGCTAACGACATTGAATTTTATACCGTCCACTGAAGATGAAAGAGTTGCATCAAATTAATTATGAACTGTTAGGATAAGAAACACCTGCAATTCTAGATAGAAAATCATTCCAACTTTGCCACTGACAGTCTTGAAAATAGACGCGCATCACCTCCCATAAAGAGTATAAAATTCGACGCTCTTGTCGAGCTCGTTGAAACAAAACATTCGTCAAGCTTTGTGCCAGATCTACGAGAAAAGCTAAAAACATTAAAAAACTCATGACTGTACATAAGTTCTTTTTAGCATGTCCATAGTTGTGCTCGCAATTGTACCCTTGATTCTTCAGTGTGTTAAAAACTTCATTCTCAATCTTCCATCTTGTGCGTCCTCCTTGCATTAGTTTATGAACATTTTCTTTAGTAACAAAGATATTCGTGATCCATGCCCAGGAAGTACGAGCTGATATCTGACCTTGGCTCCGGGATGAACTACCGGAAAAAGGG
>CAZUYQ010000104.1:16820-18038 GCA_964624705.1 uncultured Polynucleobacter sp. | reverse complement strand
TATAGCTCGTCTCATAGCGTTTTTCTTTTTTATTATAGAAAAACCCAACACCAGTCTTGAGCTTGTCTTCCCGGGCTCTCAACCAAGAAAGCTGGGCTGGCGCAAGATTACCGTGCACGGCTTCGAGATAGGATTTCTTGGCTTCTTCTTCGCGAAGATCAAAAGAATATACGCGGCTAAATACATCTCCTACCGCTTCTTCAACACTAAAATTAATTGGCAAGACTGGAGCCGGCATTCCTGTCCAAAGTGGAACAGTCTTGGATAGGAGGTAATAAGTTGTGCCAAAATGATTTTCAATGCGATGACCAATTCGAGTTGCGTCCGTAATCCCAACCCATGCTGTATTGAGATCTTTTTTTAAGACGTTGACTCTATATTCGCCGGTGCGAAAAATGGTATACGGAATGCTGATACCAACACCAGAAGCGCCCGCGGTGATCACATCCTTGTAACCATGAATCCCTTGAGAAATCTCGATTCCAAGGTTAACACCACCATTGATCGAGTAACTTTTAATCGATCCGGTTTCCATCCCTTCAAATGAATCCACAGAAAGTGGAAACGTAAACGGAGCCTCCAATCGACGTAGCGGGTCATACATTTCATTCGCGTTGAACGCTGGCGGCAAAATTGTTTCTAATATCGGCAAAATCCCGAACCAATTATTTAATGCAACACGCCACATCGGCAGTTTTTTATTATCTGAAACTCGCATCGGGTCTGTACGAAGATAGATATCAAAGATCTCACTCTTCTGGCTTGCTCCTAATGACACCGGGATATCATTGTAGCGATAGAGCTCTTTGCCATATTCAGGGCCCATACCGAAGCGATCAACTACGACCCAAGCACCATTTTCTGCCGTGTAGACATCTCTATTGAACCCTAGCATGATGTTTGCGCTGCCGGTCAGAGGATAGCGAAATTCGTTATCCATCAACTTGTAAAAAAGCGATGACATCAGCGAGTTAATGGATCTATTAATGGCATCCGCGCCACTATTTAATCCGCCCGCTAAAATCGGATTTCGCAGAATACGCTCTACAGCAATGCTTTCTTGCGTCGAATCTGTCTTCTCATTCTCATCGTAATCGATGGACGTTGTAGTAGCCGGTATCGGCCGCTTTTCTTTCTCATGCTCTTTTTATTTATATCGCGCCGTGTTTTTTTGTGGAGACTTGTCTGGAATTTCACGTGGCAATGGTTTTTTTTAAT
>CAZUYQ010000104.1:0-16810 GCA_964624705.1 uncultured Polynucleobacter sp. | reverse complement strand
TAACCGCAGCGAAGATGGGAGACGAGGCTACAAGCGAAAATAAAATCATAGAGATAAATTTTTTGTTGGTCATTAGAGATGCACCTCCACACCCGCAACTCCAAGCCAATAACTGCGCTTCGCACCGGTTTCATCCTTTGAGTATCCAGTATAAAGAGACATCGCAATATTCTCTTTCGCGTTAAACTTGGCTCCGACTGTGCCAATGCGCCTGAAATCTAATTGATCTTCATACTGGACATGCGGCACGACGGGTTCGCTCGTCAAACCAATCCACGATAAGCGAATTAACTGATTAAAATCTTGCGGATCATAGGGATAGTTAGACCAGGTTCTAATGACTTCAAATGCAGTGATATCGCCTTTACCATTGACATTCACGGCACCCACATTTCCCCGACGATGTTCGAGTTCATCTGTTGCAAAAGAAGCTACCAGCCTCGTTCCCTCGAGGGCTGACAGATCGTACATAATACGCGCACCAGAAGCCGACTTCCGACGTTTTGCATCCGCATCGATATTATCTGCGGTACCAGCAGCCACAGAAAACGTCAGATCTTTGAGATTATCGTAGGTATAACCAACTAATCTCAATGGCTCACCAAAGAAAGGATCTGATGCTCCTGGATTTAACCAATCGACATTTGCGTCAAAGTTAATGCCAAACGGAATCCGTGTTCGTCCGACAAAGACACGGTGACGATGCGTAGCCATATTACCAATTTGCACAATAAGATTTTCAGATCGGGCTTCTTTCTTCGGTTTACCTGATGAGACTCGACTCTGATGGAAAAGCGCGTAACCGCTTGCACGGAAGGAAATCCATGATGTAAAAACAATAGTTGCAGCTCCCTTTGTGGAAAGCAGAACTGGTGGTTGAACATTATCTTCAACTCTGGAACGTTGCTCCATCCACTCGCCGGCACTACCTTCCAAACACAAGGAAAACAGTGGAAAAACCGCGGCAGGGTCTTTAGCTAGAGTGCAAGGTGGAGTCTTGAGCCAATCTTTGATTGCAGCTTCGCAAGGAGCAATCTTTAAGAAGCCAAAGATTCCAATGACACTAAAAACAATATATTTTTTAAATGCTGCTTTCCCTGCATGCATCTCAAAATACCTTCAATTTTCTGAATTGATATAAAAAATGAGCCCTAATCATTTCTATCAGAAAATAGGCTTTGAGAAAACGGAAATGAAAATTCTTAGGAAGCGAGGCAGGCAACTAAGCCTTTAAAAGCATCAACGCTAATGTCGGTCTTTAATAAGCCATTTTTGATGAAGTCTAGGGCCTCGAAGCGAGTTCGTTTATTCTGGTAAGATCTGGATGAAGTCAGCGCATCAAAGATGTCTGCAACCGTGGCAATTTGGACTTCTGGCAAAATAGAATTCTGATCTAACCCATGAGGGTAGCCGCTTCCATTGAGACGCTCGTGATGATGAACGATGATCTCGCGGGTAACATGATCAAGCAAGGAGTCCTTAATCTTATCGAAGCCTTTGACCGGGTGACTTCTCATTGCAGCCCATTCACTCTCTACGAGGGGGCCCTTCTTATTGATAATCTCCATTGGCACGTCGGCTTTGCCAATGTCATGAAAAATACCGCCAATTGCGATATTTCTCAATTCGAGGTCACCGTCGATGCCGGTTTTAATTGCAATCGCTGTCGCATACGCGGAAACGCGGATGCTATGCAAAAAGGTATACATATCGTGATTTGCGAGGCCACTAATGGCTTTCACACACGATGGATCTTCTTTAACACAGTCAACAAGCTGCGTTGCAAGCATTTCAGCCCGTCTGATACATGCAGGAGTGATGTCTCCTTCGAAGAGATATTTGGTAAATTCAACACCAATATCCTGGATTGCTAAGATACGCTGATGAGGCGCAAGGTCTTTGGCGAGCTGTGGAAGATTTGCGAGTTTGTGATAAAGCTCGACCTTATTCGATTCTGAAGGATGGATCCAAAAATGCGAATATCCGCTCTTAAGCAAACCCTGGAGCTCGATACGCTCCCATTTGTAGCCATTGCCACTATATAAAATAAAATGCGATCCGACTTTTACATAAAGATCAAAATCGGTCGTAGAGTTATCCAAAATCCCATCGACAGCAAACATGGCGAAGCCATTAGTTGGTTCCGGGGTCATGATGGGTACATAAACCATAAACAGATCCTCCTCTACGTCTAAGGCTCTATTTCGGTTAAATAGAGCGGAAATTTATTATTTAATATAAATCCCCATAAATACAGTTGGTTATAAAACCATAGTGTTTAAAAATATAACTTGGTAACAGCAACCACAGATAACAGCTTTCTATAAGCTCCATGCTACCTTCCCTTATCGGTTAATTTCAAATTGATCTGTACGCCTTTTTACCTTACAATTACACAAAACGATTTACTTCGTTTGAGAAAGCTCACTATGGACAAGCGTTGCGCAGTGGTGATGACTAAGTTCGCTGAAAAGCAGCTACAGAGGTTGCCTATCTTCATTAAAGAAGCCGTCGTCATTTGGGCAGCGTCCGTCGAAGAGAATGGAATTCGAAAGGTGCGTCAACTGCCCGGCTATCACGATGAACCCTTATTTGGTCCACATCGCGGATAAAGATCGGTACGTCTAAATCGAGCTTACAGACTTTTTTATAGTCAGGACGATCAAATACGCACAATCATTATCACCGTATTAGAGGTAAATAAACATGACTACAAATAAGAATTTGATAAAAACTGTCGAGAAAGATACCGGCCCAATCACTTTTGGAATGTTTTTACGCGCAGCTCGCACTTCAAAGGATTTATCCCAAGTAGAGATGGCAGCATTTTTGGGCGTGTCTCGAGGCACACTATGCGATATCGAAAAAGGAAGGCAGTTAGTAAGTCCGACATTAGCAGCTAAGATCGCAAAGAAAGCTGGCCTCTCTGCAACCGTTGCTATTAAAGCATGCCTTCAAGATCAACTAAACAAAGCAAAGATCAAGATGATTGTCGATTTGAGAGCATCTTGAGATGCGTAAAGTTCACGCTATTTTTTCTCAACCGGCTTCTCAACTGGCACGATCACTGGATTTGTTTCGCCCGCAGGGTTCGATTCCGAGATAACTTCCTGTCCCGGCATCACCACCGACTTCGATTGACAGCCCAAAAGCACTAAGACAAATCCAGCGGTAATTAACAATTTTTCTGTTTTCATGATCATTCCCTTAAAAAATAAATCTCTAATCGCCATCATCAGGCGAATACTTGTCCTGAAACGAAATATCAATCGAGACATCTCCGATGACCCTCGACTGACAAGATAATCTAACAGTTCCATCCAAAGGTAAATTCATACGTTTAAGCAACGCCTCTTCATCGCCACGCATTGGACTAATCGAGGCACTCGGGCTAACTTCCACCGCACAGGTTCCGCAGCGACATGCTGCGCAGCCGTAGCGCAATGGTGCCTTTGCTTTTTTTGCGGCAAGCAAAACTTTACTGCCACTATCGACCTCTACTTCCAAATGTCCTGGCTCAAATGTAATTTTTGGCATGGATTAGACCGACACGTCAAAGTCACGAAGTGCTGAGTTTAGAGATGTTTTAAGATCTGTCGAGGCCTTGCGCTCACCTAAAATATAAGCGCACTGCGTGTGAATATTACCCTGACCACCAGGTGCAGGTTTTTCGAGAGTGCCAGGTACAACGACGCAACGAGCCGGAACATAACCTTTAATAATCTCTCTCTTACCGCCACGCAAATCAACAATCGGTGTACTCGCAGTCAATGTCACGTTCGCCGCAAGCACTGCTTCCGCCTCAATACGAACGCCTTCAACAATAATCGCACGCGAACCAACAAACACACCGTCTTCGATAATCACAGGACTTGCTTGAGCTGGCTCAAGAACTCCGCCAATGCCAACTCCACCCGATAAGTGAACATTCGCTCCGACCTGAGCACAGCTTCCCACCGTTGCCCAAGTATCCACCATCGTTCCTGCACCAACATATGCTCCTATGTTCACATAACTTGGCATCATTACAACACCGGCCTCCAAAAAACTACCGTAACGAGCCACTGCTGGCGGTACCACGCGTACGCCTAAGGTTTTATAATTGGTCTTAAGCGGAATCTTATCTCGGTAAACAAAAGGTCCAACCTCGATATCCTTCATCTCCGTAATTCTAAAGTACATAAGGATGGCTTGCTTAACCCAAGCATGCGTTTGCCAAACCCCATCTTTCTTTGTACAAACACGGATACGCCCCTCGTCGAGATGCTGAATTGCTTCTTCGACCGTTGCACAGTGAGTATGAGCAGCGGCGGTGTCACCACCGTCTAATTGAGCCTGGATACTTTCAATTTGTCGTTGTAGGGACGCGATATTCATAGTCTTGATTCTCTCTTATTTATTTACGAACGCCGTTAGCGCATTCATTGCTTCTTTGGTCGACTCATCATCTGGCACTAACGCCAATCTAAAGTAACCCTTCATCCCTTCGCTTAACCAACTGCTTGGACTTGTAATAATCCCAAGTTCCGCAAGTTTCAAAACGAAACCAACATCGTCATCGCCAAATTTCTTTGGAATTCTGCACCATAAATAGAACGCTGCCTCCGGCATCGCATCAATTAGCCCTAAACTCTGCAGATAGGGCGTTGCAAGCTTTAAGCGGTGTGAGAACATCTTACGGCGCTCTGCCACATGTCCATCATCGCCCCATGCCACAGTAGCACCAGCCTGAATAAAATCTGGCGATCCAACACCAAAATTAGCTCTCGCCTGAAGCAGGGGCTTTACAATTCTTGCGTCGCCAGCAACCATTCCACTACGATATCCAGTCAAACCACTTCTTTTTGAGAGGCTCATAAAAGATACAACACGGTCGCTTGAAAACTGCAGAGGAATAAGTGGCCTTCGGTCCTTTTTCGGATCTGGATTGTAGGCCTGATCGATTTGATCATCGTAAATATCGACATAGCAATCATCACTAAGTAGAATCGTATCGGTCTTATGACACCAAGCAATCAATTCCTGCCAATAGTCATAGGTGGCATTGGCTCCGGTGGGATTATGTGGATGATTTACCCAAATGGCCGCAGCGGATTTCTGAACATCTTCTGGCAATAACCAGGGTTTCAATAAAAACTGATCTCTTTCGTTAAGTCTTACCGGATAAGGAATCCCACCAGCAAACTGCACTGACGAACGGTACACAGGATAGCCAGGATCTGGATAAATAAAGTGTTTTTTTCCACCAGAACGGCCCACCAAGCAAAGAGCCACATTAAATATAGCTTCTTTACTGCCTTGCGACGGGATCGGCTCGATCGCCTCGGTGCGTGCGATACCAAAACGCCTTGCCAAATAACCCCACTGCGCATCTCTTAGGGCTTCACTGCCTCTAACGCTAGGATACTGACTAATCTTGGGAATCGCATTGATAATAGCTTCGCGGATGGGTGGCCAGGTCGGAATCTTCGGATCGCCGGTACCAAAATCAAAAACAGGTTTGCCAGCTTTGACGAGTGCCGTTCTGATTTTTGTTAACTCTTCCATAGGGTATGGCTTCAGATTTAAGGTCACGTCGTTTAGAAAATATCCGTTTTTCGAAGCTGACATGTTTTAGAGATCTCCTATATTTAAGTTAATTTCGCTTCAATTATTTACTCGCCGGTTGGCCGTAGCCAGCTTCACCACCAAGGCGGCCTCGTAATGACCAAAGTTCTGGAAAGAATCTTTTACTTAAAGTTGATGCGAGATAATTCACGCCAGAGGATCCGCCAGTTCCGATGCGGTTACCAATCATTCGTTCCACCATGGCGACATGACGATAGCGCCAAAGTGTAAACTGCTGATCCAGATCAGTAAGGGCTTCAAGTAAAATATACATATCGTAGTATTTTTCGTGTTCTTGATAAATCTTAGTGAAAATACTCTCAACTCCAGCATCGGCTTGATAATACTTGCTCACATCACGTGTTAAATCGGCTTTTGGATTCGCAAATCCTCGACGCGCAAAGAATCGCAGAACTTGGTCATAGAAAGAAGGCTCGTTGCGAGTTTTTTCCATCGCCGCGACCGCGTCTGGCTGAGCTCTAAAGAATTTTAGGAATACTTCGTCCTTAAGCCCCATGCGGTATTCGACCAATCGGAACTGCCAAGACTGAAATCCACTGGCAGGATTAAGGCGAGAACGGAATAAATTAAAATCATTAGGGGTCATGGTTTCAAGAACACCGACCTGTTCGGTCAGTACCCTCTGGATTGCAGTAATTCTTTTTAGAGTCTTAAGCGCTCCAAAGGCATTATCTTTGCTTAAATCTCGCTCAGCTAAGTCTAGCTCATGAAGGATTTGCTTAAACCAGAGCTCGTAGACTTGATGGATGATAATAAAGAGCATCTCGTCATGCTCTGCAGGCTCTGAGAGCCTTTGTTGGAGGGTCAGCAGTTCTGTGACTTTAAGATAGCTTGCATAAGAAACCATTTTTGCATCTGGGATAATGATTCCGGCTTCGAGGGTCGGATGAGAATTCGATGGAGATTGGGCAGTCATTTCTAATCGCCTTGTTCGAGAGGGTCTGCTGTAAAATAGCAATGAATCCTAGCAGGATAACACCTTTTTATAGGGCCTGCTAGCTCTCGAATAAGACTCAAATTATCGGGTTAAAACCGCAATCCATTCTAATTTGTCAGTTTGTGCGAACATATCGAACGCCTCAACCTGTCTTACGCGGTGCCCCGATGCCATCAGGGCCGTTAGATCTCGTGCCATGGTCGTAGCCTCGCAGGATACGTAAATAAATTTGCACTCAGGATTTGTTCGCAAAACATGAGCAATATGTGATCTTGCCGTCTCATGAAGACCGCGCCTAGACGGGTTTACGACGATGACCTTCGGATGCTGACTCCAGGCCGGAAGCATCGTCTCGCTATCTTCAACACGAGCAGCAATAAATTCGACAACGCCGTCCAATTTATTACGCTGAGCATTCAAGCGAGCATCGGTGGTAGCTTCAGGAACTTCTTCGACACCGATAGTTTTATACCCAGCTCTACCCAGCATCAGGGCAATTTGACCTGTACCCGAATAAAGATCCCACGCAGCTTCACCTGCCCGGCCTTTTCCAGCGTGCATCTCCACACGACGATAAAGTTGACCGGCTTGCCAGGGGTTTACCTGGAAGAACGCAAGCGGGCTAATCTCGAAATCAAGTTCACAGAGATTTTCACGAAGACCCGTATTGCCGGCAATATGCACCATTTCATCGCCAAAGATCGCATTACCTGTCGAAGTATTGATATTCATAAACGCGGCGTGAATTTTATGGCCCATGCGACGCAGTTTATGTACGAATTTTACTAACTCTGCTTTCACAGGTTTTATCACTACGAAGGTGATCATGATTTCGCCGGTAACATGACCTGCGCGAGCAACGACGTAGCGTACGTCGCCTTCATTCCGCTCTTCATCCCAAGGACTAAGGCTCGTCAATTCAATTTCTGATTCAAGATCACGGAGCAGCCAATTTAGAGGTTCTACGTGAATGGGGCACTGCGACATCTCCACACCGACGCGGTGCGTTCCCGGCTCAAACAATCCAATAGCAAAACGGCGTTCTCGGCCATTGTCTTGCGCAGCGCGGCGTTGACGCGGTGTAGCTGCACGCACGGCTAGTTTAAATAAAGCACGGTACGCTAAAGCATTTGGTGATGGAATCGGATCTAAAATTTGGGCGCCAATAACAACTTGCGCTTCTTTTAATAAATTGATGCCCGCTTCGAACTTACGTCGCAGGCCCGAGGCATAATCTGTATTCACATAAACGCATGCACCGCACTCACGTTTAAGCGCACAGACTTCAACGGCAGCAGTGTCCGCAACTGGGCCACGGTGAAGCTTACCGGTAAAGTTAGTTTGTCGCATAATCTGTGGATTCACAGGAGCTGGACGAGTTCGCACAGTGGACTGGGGCCTTCGGCCTTCAGAATAGGAGGTTGAACTATTACCGCTTGCAGGACGACTAGGGGATGGACGTCTACCAGTGGACGGGCGCTTGATCATGGCCTGAAAACCTCATTACTGTGCAAATTGTCAAAGAAGCCTAAAATCCAGGTGTTGATTCAATAGAGCCAATCAACTGGGTCCCAGGTTGCCGCCTTATTAACATGTTTTAAATTTCTGCGAAAGACCTTTACTCCGAGATTATCGGTATACTTTGCCCAGGTAGACCACTCATCGGCCAAAGGCCTAATAATATAGGGACTATTTGCCGATTTGCTACCCTTGGCGAACACGTAGCCGCCGAAAAGATAGGTGGCTGCATGCCTTAAAGTCTTAAAATCGACCGAAGCCTGAGCGACTTTTGGAGCGTCGAAGAACAGAATCATATCGCCATACTTGATCTCAGTTTTTGCCGGATCAACCTCATAGAAATCCAATTGGGCCGCCCGCCACATCTCATCATAATTAATCATACTGCGATGATAGCCTGGCTCTTCACGGACGTTCACAAGACTACTTTTTGAAATCAACGGGCTTTGAAACGATAATGCCGCATGAAAACAATTCGGTCCTTTGAACACAGTATGATGACGAATCATCCGTCGTGCAAAATCAGGAAGGAGATCTTGATCGACGATAAGATTTTTTGCAGCGGCAATTTTTCCACGAATTCCCTGGATCTGAGCGGTCGTAAGATACGGAGTCAACTGCGTCAAAAAGTTTGTTTGCATAGTACGATTGCGTTTCAAATCCGCACTTCTCACCGTTAATTCAAAATGTTCTTTTGCGAACAGCTCATCAATCTTCGACTTATCCATCCACTGAAATACGGGTTCACTGATCGAGACTAACCTTAGATTGGTTCCAGGAACCTCTTCCCCTTTTTCAAAGTTTTCACGAAGATAATTAGCAACTGCAAGCTTTCGACCAGGCTTAGAGATACGTCCTGCCAGATCGAGAATCTTTTCGTCATCGGCAGATGCCGTCAACTGAATCGGCTCAATGCGATTATCTTTAGCAAAACCACTAAGTCTCTTGAGCAGATCATCATCAGAAAGCGCAATGAGACGCTCTACCGAAGAGATCTGAAGTGGTAAAGAAGAGTGGAAAAGGGAAATGTCTTGAATATAGGTGATAGGCGCAGATGAGTTTTTATTTTTTCGTGCATTATTATTCTTAGCAGCGGTTACTGCATAAGATGTGCTATTGCCGCAGGCAATTAGCACGGCAAGTACGCCGGTACTTAGTAATTTTGTAAAACGTACTCCAGTCATCCTGACTTCCCGTATTGTTATCCAAGACTTAGATCGGAAAATACGGACTAGTCTTTAGTGAGAGAGCAAATTAGTTTGGTAATTAACTCAGAAAATCTAAGTTGAACCTGTTGACCTTCCTGCGGGTTTCTTCTGATCTTACTATTCATTAAATTCCATGCGGAAAACACCGATTGAACTCATGCAGTGATCGGCAACTCTTGCCTGCTGCCAAGACTCCCTGTTCAGGTCCTATAATAAGTAAAGCCTAGAGGAGGAAACTCGATGTCAACGACCATTCATATTATCGATTCCAGCAAACCGAGTCTTGTGATGACCAGTGAAGTCTTTAAAGACAAAATCCCTGGATCTATCGTTAGTTTTTCGCTCAACGCGAAGGACGGAATCACTCATCTCCAAGGAAAACCTGGTAAAGATGCGCCTGATTTGGTGGTGGTAGATTTTGACCTACCTGATGCAGACGGTGTCTCGCTTGTACGCGAACTACGCAAGCATTATAAGGGCCCAATATTTCTTACGGCATTTGCTAGCGATGTTGTAAAACAAGCAGTAGCCGAGGAACTTTTCCACTACAACGACTCATGCGAATGGATTGCAAAACCAGTTCGTTCAAAAGAACTCGATCAGCGGATCGAGCAATTTATTTTTAATCGCTATCGTCTAGGTCGCAGATTTCCAGTTCAGTTTACATCGCTGCTCGTCGGCAAAGGCGAGGGTCGTGGAAAACGTGCACCGAAGTTTGACGGCAAAGTCATTAATTTAAGTATCGGCGGCGTCTGTGTATCGCTTGGTACTGCCGCAAAAATAAAAAATGGCGAAGAATTTCTTATCACGATGGCTGTACCCGAAGGCAAACTTGAAGGTGCAGGCCCAGTGGATAGTTTAAAACCTCTTTTAGCAGCCGAGGCGGCCCAACAAAAATTAGCGGCAAAATCTGGAGCATCTAAAATAACAATTGCCGCAGCTCCAGTCGTCGCAGCAAAACCTAGTGTTAAAGGTAAGGCGATGGGAAAGGCCTCTGCCAAATCAGCAAAAGTCGTAGCAACTCCAGAACCTATTCCTGCTCCAGCAGCGGTGAACAAAGGCCCGGTTAAATTCGAAGAATATAAAATCAAAGCCACTGTTGCCTGGCTTGCTGATGGCGGTAAAACCGCAGGACTCAATTTCGGCAAAATTAGCGATCAACAACGCCGTCAAATCGAGACGTTTCTTAAGGGTCTTTCCGCCTGATTTAAAGTTCACTGGAGAAGCGCACTCATGTCGATGGAAGAGTCAAAATTATTTCAAGACGCCGAAGATAGTGTATTCGAACTTATTGAGTTTAAACTCCAGCGTCACGTTAACGGCGTAAAGATGGAAGGCACTTATGGTGTCAACGTTGTAAAAGTTCGAGAAGTAGTGCGCATGCCTAAGATCAATCCACTCAACACCCGGGTTCGTGGGATGTCGGGAGTATTTGAACTACGTGGTGTGCCGATTCCCGTCGTCTATCTTGCGGCGGTTCTCGGTGATGAAACAGTCGAGATGCGTCAAGATCAAAAGGTCATCGTTACTGAGTTCGGTGTAAAAAGAGCGGGATTTATCGTCGATACGACACATCGTATTCGCCGTATTGAGTGGAAAGACGTCATGCCGCCGTCGTCTGATGCTGGTAGTTACATCACGGCGATGACTCTTATCGAAAATAATGAATTCCTCTTTATTCTCGATCTAGAGCGTATTCTCCACGACCTAGACACAGCCGCTACGAATATGGGAGCCGCTGGCAGTAGTAACAACGCGGCGTCAAACGCTTCCATGCAACAAGTATGGGCTGGCATGATGCAGCAGATGCTTGCTGGCTATCAAAACAATGGTAAAGGTTTGGTTCAAAAAACTGCCAACGGTGGTCAAGTCGGTGCGCCGCTCGTTCTACTTGTGGATGATAGTTCACTTATTCTTAAAAATACTAAAATCGGTTTAAACCGTGCAGGCTACAACGTCATTACAGCTGCTAACGGTAAAATTGCCTTCGATATTCTAGAAAAAGTTGCCGACGGCACTTGGAAAGAAGGCAAACTTGATGCAGTGGTCACAGATGTCGAGATGCCGCAGATGGATGGGTTCACCCTAACAAAAAAAATCCGTGAAAATCCTGTTCTTCAGGAAATGCCGATCCTCATTCACTCGTCGCTATCTGGTCGTGCCACACAAGATACCGGCATTGCATTAGGCGCAAATGGGTACGTTGTGAAAAATGATATTAAAAATCTCGTGGAAGCTCTTACAGGCATCCTTGGTTGGTCGGCGTCTAACGCCAATGCATCATAATCAAAAGAAGAAGTAGCCCTATGATTCCGCTTATTCTCTTGGCCATAGCGATCACCGTTGCACTTGGTGAAGCCTACGCGCTATGGATTCCACTTTCAGGTCTTCCCGCATGGGCCGGGCTACTCATGTTCCATACGATTATGTCTGCCGCCCTTATGACATTCCTACCAGCTCTACGGAATGCGCTCAAGATGACCTTGACGTCGACTGTTTATTTAATTCCAGCAGCGGTTGTGTTGATTGGTAGCTATCTTCTTGCGGTCTTAATACCCCAACCGGGAGTCCAACACCATGATAGCCTTGGATATTATGTTGCCTCAATCAGTCTTGTTCCCATAGTCGAAGAGATCGTATTTCGTGGCGGTATAGCGAGAGTTTTAGACCGCGCCACGACCAGTGGCTGGAGTTTATACCTGTCGGCATTAGTGTTCAGTGTGGCTCATACGATTCCGTCGCTTAATCGGATTACACATCTTGAAATTGGCGCCCCTCTTGGGCCATTTCTTCTTGGCCTTTCCTGCGAGGTGCTAACCCGCCGGAGTGGCAGCCTTCTACCAGCAATAGCTTTCCACTGCGCATGCAACGCAACTGTGTTAATATTTAACCTGTGGTCACCCGGATGGCTTTACCGGCTATCTCTTTTGTATTAAGGGTTTTTTGTGGATCAAGAAGAGAAGAATCTCGCGGAAGAACGTGCAAAGCAATTGGCGCGAGTTGTTTGCATCTGTAAAGGAATCAACCTAGGCAGAGTTCTTAAAGGTATCGAAGGCTGTCAAACTGTAGCAGATGTGAATAGAGCAGTA
This sequence comes from uncultured Polynucleobacter sp., assembly GCA_964624705.1. Lineage (GTDB taxonomy): Bacteria > Bdellovibrionota_B > Oligoflexia > Oligoflexales > RGVZ01 > CAMDKS01. The sequence goes on along the minus strand of CAZUYQ010000104.1, from coordinate 4,430 downwards.
GGCACAGGGACGGGTGGATGTCAGGGTCAACGCTGCGGTCCACGTATTAAAATGCTCCTCGAAAAACTCAACGGTTCAAAAGAATAATATCTGCAGCTTCATCCAAGGTCGCGACTTTAGCAAATGGATGAGCATGATGATCATACTGCTTGCCACCACGAGTTACCTGGATAGCCCGCATACCAGCATTATGGGCACAGTCCACATCGGAAGCCTTATCGCCGACAAGCCAGCTTCTTTGTAAATCTATTCCGTATTTTGTCGCAGCATCGGTAATCAGTTTGATTCCTGGTTTGCGACAACCGCACTCAATAGCAAACTCTGCCACCACACCCTTAGGGTGATGCGGGCAGACCATAAAATCCACGAATTTAATCTCGGGTGCCTCTAAGGCAATCTGCCTTACGAGTTCCGCATGAAATGCTGCAACATCTTGGAGAGTATAAAGGCCCCGGGCCACGCCGGATTGATTCGTAATGACAACAAATTCAAAGCCAGCTTGGTGAAGCTTCTTTAAGCCAGAAATAGCCCCTGAAACAATCTTGAGATCACCCGCTCGGTAGGTGTATCCAAGGTCGACATTTAAGACGCCGTCGCGATCTAGAAATATGACTGAACGCATCATTTAGTTTGTTCGTAAAGCCATAAGCGGTCTTTTTCAAGAACCGCATACGGCGATAGGAGCTTTAATAGACCTTTGTAAGTATCAAGAATCCGGCTTTGCTCTTCACCAATGGAAAGCAGGTATTCGGCCTGCTTCATGATCTCTTGACCTTTCCACAGTACCTCAAGCGGAATTCGCACTTCGATTGCCGTCGGCAACTCCTCCTCGGAAGGAATCTCCCGGCGCATCGAGCTTAAATAAACCTGTTTGCCGAAGATGATATACTTGCGAATCACTGCGGTTACTTCTTACTCGATTTAGTGGAAGACTTAGTAGCTGCCGCTGTTTTCTTAGCTGGTGCAGCTGCTTTTTTTGCAGGTGCTGGAGCGGCTTTCTTAGCAGCAGGAGCAGCTTTTGCAGCTGGTTTCTTCTCAGCTTTAGCTGGTGCAGCAGCCTTTTTGGGCTCTGCTTTCTTGGGTTCAGCTTTAGCTGGTTTTTCTTTTTCTTTTTCCTTTTCTTTCTCTTTAGCAGGAGCTTTCTTAGCTTCTACTTTTGCAGGTTTAGCGGCAACCTCAGTTGCCTTCGCGGCTGGAGCTGGCTTGGCAGCCTTCTCTGGCTTAGCTTTTGGTGCTTCTGCCTCAGCGGGTGCAGCTTGTGTTTGTTCCATCGATTGCACCGATTTATAGATGCGAGCCCAAAGGCTACCATCTTTACGGAGCCATGCTTCAAAGAGCTTACGGGCAGGTCGATTGACCAGCGCTTCATTCAAAAAATAGTCAGCAAATTCTTTTGCAGTCTTGCGGCCTTTTAGCGCCGTAATATGTTCTGCCAAGATCAGCAATTCGCTACCACGCGCACGTAAAACAACCGCATCATGAATCGTATGAATTTCTACTGGGGTCACTGAAAGCACCTCGCTCTGGTTTAATATAGAAATCTAGCTCAAAAGCACTGAATTTGGCAACGATTGGTTGCTTGGATAGTAATACTAATTACTTGGCGGGCTTTGCAGTCCGGCAGTGCGCGTCATTTCCCATAAACATTCCCTCAGCTTCTAACTGCGCAACAGCCTTATGACGTGCCCTAAACACCGGAAAAGGGTAGGTGTCCTGAGCAGCCTTAGGGCCATAACCCACACAGGTCTTCATAAAGAACCCAGCAAGAAATTTAGTCACCTTATCCCATTCTTCCTTAACGGAAGGGTTAAATTCAACTCGAGAGCAGTCCACGAGGAGGCTCCACTTGCTGTGCCACTGCATCAAGTTATTGGTGAGCTTACTTTTAAGGATCAGGACCTGCTCTTTGGTATCGACCACAACATCTTCAGAAAACGACATCTCGACCACGTGCTGAGCGAAGTGGTTTTGAAATTGAATGGTTGCCCTAAAGTCAGCTGGAGCTGTAGGACTACGCATCCCCCGGACTCCAGCCTTAATTTGTGCTTCTTCAAATGTTTTAAAGATCTCAAACGGCAGCGTAAGTGGATTTTCAGACGTCGAGAAGCCAACGATGGATTTCAGAAATAATCCTTCAAAAAACTTTAGCATACGCTGAGCCGCTTCTTGGACGGCAGGGTTATCCTCCACTGTCAGCTGCGAACAATCAACAATCACTTTATACGGTGAATGCCAGCTTTTAAGCTCCTGCATCCATTTCGATCGCCACTGATTTACATCAGAGGCAGTCGCAAGCGTCGTAGGCTCTAAGAACGATTGAACCATAATGCGCTGTTGATATTCATGTTCAAATTTAAGATTCAGTTGGATATCTCCGTAAAATTTTGTCGATTACATGGAAACAGATTCAATGGCTGCACGAAGCGCAGGAACCGTGCGTTCACCGTTATACTTACGACCATTGATATAGACCGCAGGCGTACCGTCCACACCGGCACGATTACCAACGTCTGCGTCATCGCGAAGTTTTGCTAAAATATCAGGAGAACTTAGACACTGTGTCATTTGCGCTTCCGTCAAGCCCACTTTTTCGCCCCAGGCCTTTGCTTGACTCGCAGAGGCACGGGCTTGCTCATCGAATGCGAGTTTGTGGTATTCCCAGAATTTACCGTATTGACCCGCACAGCGTGCGAGCGTTGCGATTTCACATGAAAAAGGATGCATGTCGGACTGCATGGTCGCATTACACTTATTAGATAGCGGGAAATTCTTGAACACAAAAAGAATCTTGTCGCCCATTTCTTTATGAAGCTCTTCAAAAGTTTTACGTGCAGCACCGCAGGCCGGGCACTGATAGTCGGCAAACTCAACGACAACAACTTTTGCATCGTCACTGCCGACGCGGTAATCCTCACCTGCACCGCTGTAAGCGGTACGATTAATCTGGATATCAGCTTTATTAGGAGAAAGAGGTGCAGCCGATTCTGCGAGATGGTCATGCTTACCGGCAACATCTTGAAGTTCTTTTGGCAACTGGGCTGCTGGACGTAAGAAATTAAAGGCGACCACCGCAACGGCAACGGCTACAGCAGCAGATGTTAAACCATTGCCCACTGTTTTTGTTTGGAAGTCTCTTCTGTCACCGTCTCGACTTAAGGCAAAAGCAAGTCCTGCTTGGAGCAGCGTAACTACATACGTTGCGATACAGACAATACAAACAGCATTTAGCAGACCCAAAGAGATGCCGCCGAGAATCATGGACGTTAGTAGACCGACTCCTGATAATACAAACCACGCAGCTTCGTGTTCTTTGCGAGTTTTGTGACCAATCGCAGTCGTTAGAGACAACATCAGCATCGCCAAGAAGTAACCGGCTCCGAATACGCCCATCGGTATGCCAAAAATCTCAGCATACTTACTCGATGCCACCACATCACAATTAACAGTTGTACTGATGTTACAGAAAGCTTCAGTGTGGCCATTCGAACGTAATTCGAGATGATGCTTTACGGAGTATGCGGAAAGGCCGATACCAATCACAGCAAGGATTACAGCAATCCACCAGAGATTCTGAGATTTAGGAATAGCTGCATTATTGCTTGATTCAGATAGATCATGGGTCTGGTTTGACATCGAGGCCTCCGGCAAATCATGTGTGTGGCTTTGTCTCTAACAGAGTTGAGAGCAAAATTGTAAAAGAGAGTGTATCGAGGTCGACGGACAAGTGCAACCAGCTTGAATTTCAGTAAGTTTTTCCTAAGAAAAAATCCAATTGACTTTCGAATTCCAAAACCGGATAACCCTTGCTCGCCGGTTTCTTCTTTATTTAAGGGCGATTAGCTCAGTTGGTAGAGCGCTGCCATGGCATGGCAGAGGTCAGCGGTTCGACCCCGCTATCGTCCACCATTCCCGACACTGGACGAACTGCAGGCCGATAGCCTGCAGTTCGTCGGGTATCACACTCTCCCTCAATACTGTCAGTACCTTCCAGAAATTGGCCTTCGATATCAACAAGCGAGCTATTTAAGACGTCGGGATCTTTTTGGGATCCGTAATATGAGACCCGGATACTGTTTTCATAAATTGTAACTTCAGAGACTATCGATTTGATCAGTTTCGATTGTTTCATCACCGGCAACTTCGAAAAGTCTTTGCCAAAAGCTCGAAGAATTCGAAAAATGTGATCAACATTCAAAACACGACCTTGCTTTGGGAGCCAAGTTGGTTGCATATCCCGGCAATAACTTATTTGTTCGGGGGGTATTACCTTTTGGCAGCGGTGAATTTCTATTTCCATTTACTGCACAGGCTTAATTGGAAGGTATAGTGCGCGGACTCTCAATGCGCTGGTTGGAACATGAGGAAGATAAGACTTTTGACCTTAGCGATCAAGCTGCACTCAAATTACTTTGCCAAACAACAGCTTTTAA
>CAZUYQ010000103.1:12879-18323 GCA_964624705.1 uncultured Polynucleobacter sp. | reverse complement strand
AACATATCATGATGAATTTGAGTAAAAGGAATCGCTTTGCTCATAGCTTAAAATTTCTTCTTTTCTTATGAATGAAATGACACAAGGTCAGATAGCCCATTCTAAACACAGTTAAGGCTTTTGATCTAGTCAAAACAATAGTGTCAGTGACTGGCACATTATTGATAATACAGGAAAATTTAGGATTAAATTTTAAAAAGACAACAAACAAAAAACGATTTTTCAAATTGCATTGAAGAAAAACACTCAGTCCTTATAATGAGTGTTTCAAATATCTATCTTATTTTGATCAGAGATTGCATGTCATGGTGAATACTTTTTCCACCGGCTCAAGTTCAAACGCATGGCAGGTGTTTTTGCTGTTCGCTCTTCCTGTAGGTGGCGGAATTCCAGCCGGAGTACTGCTTGCTCAGAAAACCAGATTTGGCTGGCTCACGATGAGCGGTATTTACTTCATTTCCGAGCGTTTGTATTTGAACCTTTTATGCTGCTTCTCCCAGCAGCCAGCAAACGTTATGCATTTTTAGCCAAGATACGTGAATCATTCAAACAACAGACCGAACGAACAATCCGCTAGATACGGTGCAAAACCAGGCCCATTTCTACTTATCTCCATTGCCTTCGGTGTTGATCCGATGACGGGACGAGCGGCTGCACTTGCGACCGGCCACAGTTTTCTCTCAGGTTGGACCGTGGCTATTATCGGCGACATGCTATTATTTGTGCTCGTCGCGGTTTCTACGTTCTCTCTAGGCAATATTTTAGGTGACGGAACTTGGACAGCCATGATCATCATGATGGCAATGATGATCATTCCAACGGTAGTTCGACGTCTTAAAAATCGGAACAATGCCCCGGATTAATGAAATACTTCCGACACGCAACATTCACAAAACTGTTAACACTATCACTTTCCGCCAGTCTTCCAATTGTCTGTGTTTATGCTAAACAAGGGGCGTAAACGATCTTACTTTTGGAGAAAATATGAAACGAACAATTAACCGCTTCCTAACTACGTCGAGCATCATTGCCCTTGTCTTGCCAATACTACTATCCAGTTGCGGTAAGTTTACCAACGCCATCGCAGCACTACAGGCCACTGAGCCATCATGGCAGAGCATTTTAAATTGCCAAGGAGGAGGAGCATACATTGATGTTGATGTTAATAATCGCACTAACCTTCAGTTGGTCGTCGACAACGAAAGTGTGTTTCCCTTCTTAGATAAAATGCCATACGGCGTAATCACCAGTAAGATGGAGCGTATTTATCAAGGCCAAAGCCCGCGCGGAATATTTAATTCCTCGGATTTTAACACTTTCGTAAGTATGAATTCGCTTATGACCGTCAAGGACGCAGGCTTGGCTTTGAAGTCATTGGAAAGCACGACACTCTAACATTTCGCCGGCTTGATTTGGCACGCCGTGGTTGCCAGGCCAATAGTTCTGGCGGAGATGACTTCTATCCCTCTGATTGCGAGACAGGGAACTACATTTTTAAAATTTGTCATTAACCACCAGAAAGGATCTGAATTGTGAATATCAAAAAATATCTTCAGTTAGCAGCCTGTCTTTTTTTAACAAGTATGTGTGCGTATCACAACACGTTCGATTCTAAGTCTGCCACGTCGCAGGCTCGCATCTACGTCTTTGAATCTGATGCAAATGGCTTTAATACTAAGACTATCTTTTACGACAACGGGACTGAAGTGATCGCTGTCGATGCCCAGTTTACAGAAGATTTGGCCGAGAAGGCGATCTCCTTCTTTAGCGAAAGGACTCAAAACCTTATTACCTATCTCTTAGTGAGCCATCCGAATCCTGATAAATTCAACGGGATTTCTGTCTTTTAAAAAAAGGGCGCAAAGATTGTCGCTTCTACGGCGACCAGCAAAGCAATGCCTGGTGTTCATGAATACAAGAAGGCTTATTTCGTGAATGCGAAGATGTTTACTAATGAGACCTATCCAAAGCTCAACACAGTCGACATCATCTTTGACCGAGTACTAAAATTATCTCTCAAAAGTCATGGACATATTTTTCTATCAGAGTTGTCCGGTCCAGGTGTCAGCTCCAATCAGACCGTAATTTATTTCCCTGAAGTAAATGCTTTGGCAGTAGGTGACCTCATTCACCATAAAGCTCGTGCTTGGCTTGAAGGCGGTATTGTTCAAGTGAGCCCTGTTCCAACCATCGCGTCATGGATCAATGATCTACGAGAAATAAAAGCAAACTACGATGAAAAAAATCCTATCGTTTATGGCGGTCGAGGTGAAGCTGTGACAGTTGATCATGCAGTTGATCAGCAGATTGGCTATTTAGAGAAAGTGGACCGAATCGTTGGTAAATATGTGAAAGACCTAGGATCGAGCCGTGGGGAGTTAAAAGGACCTTTGGCAGGTCAGCACTATGCAAACATCCAAAAGCTATGCGAAGTTGCCTTTCCCGACTACAGCCTTGCTTATATGATCCAATATGGAGTTTATGGATTGGCGTTGTCAAAATAAAGTGCGTTTTAGAATGGGGCTATATCTGCAAATGCTAACCAGTAGCAAAATGAAACCATTCGTTTTCTGCTACTGGTTTCTATCCAAAAGATGATACACCGGGCCGCACTATCCAAGGGAAATCGTTTACTGCGACAAAAGAAAATTTCGACAAAGCAGGAATTAAGGTTGTAGGGTTAAGTCAAGACAGCGTCGATTCACATAAAAAATTCTGCAATAAATTTTCATTCACTATTGATTTATTAGCTGATCCTGATGCAAAACTTCTCCATGCACTGTATGTGGGCCAAAGTGAATATAAAGAGGCAAACTACTGAGACCGAACAACCTTTGTCGTAGATCCTCAAGGCATAATTCGGAAAATTTACCTTGTGGTAAACCCTAGCGGTCATGAACAAGTATTATTTGACGATATCAAGAAACTTCAAGCCTAAATTACTATTTCAGAGCTAAATTTTAAGAGCTGCAACCGTGCACTAATAGCCACCACGGTTTGCAGCAGCACCGCCCGCTAATTCCGCTAAAATACTACCGGTGGCACTTGCACCAATACGGTCTGCCCCAGCATCAATAAGACTGAGTGTTTCGCTAAGAGTACGCACCCCTCCGGACGCTTTAATCCTAGTTTTGGCACCTTTCACGTCTGCAATCGCAGATTTCATCAGTAAAATGTCTTCCACATTTGCACCTCTTGCACCAAATCCAGTCGAAGTTTTCACAAACGCAACACCATCCTCAGCGCACCATCGTGCAATCAATGTAATATCTTCAGGCCGCAGCAATGAGGTCTCAAAAATCACTTTCAGAGGAATATCACCACAGGCTCTTTGGACACTCGTAATATCCCGGCGAACGACATCGAAGTGACCCGAACGAAATTCACCGACGCTTAAGACCATATCGATTTCTTTTGCGCCCTGCGCAATCGCCTCGCGAGCCTCGTAAACTTTGGTATGTGTTCCTGTGGCTCCGAGTGGAAAACCAACTACGGTAATGGGTTTTACAGCTGAGTCAGCCAGAAGCCTTGCTGCAAGCGGAATCCATACGGGATTGATGCAAACAGCTGCCGTACCCCAACTTATTGCCTCCTGACAAAGTTTGCGAATATCAGCTTCCATTGTTTCTGCTTTAAGGGCGGTGTGATCAAAGTATTTTGCCAATTCAATATGGCTCATTTTTGTTTTATTCATTTTTATCTCATTTCAATTTTAGGAAACCATGAGGACCAGCGAGTTTTTACTTTTTTTAATACGTCAGCATCTTCGATAAGTGGTGGAGCATGATGCGGTTTGATCCGCGCGTCAATAATTAGTGAGCCATGCGCACCCCAATGCTTATTCTGTATAAACGAATTCACGCCATAAACATCGTAACTAGGATTACTACGAGTAAACGTCACCCAAAACCAGTTCTGTATCGACTCTCCCGCAAACTCCACATCATCGACAATCACAACCAGTGGTAAACCTTCTGGCACTTTACTTCTTCCTGTGCTCCAACTACTCATTTCTTCTTCTGCCATCGCATGAGAAGAAAAACGAGGTCCGCGAATCACTATCACACCCGGAAGAACTAATTTTGGCTCACTAAAACCAGTCGGTAGCACGACATCATTCGCATTAAATGCGTTCAGCAATTTTCTCTTCGGTACACCACGGGCGGCGATAATAAGTTTACTGCCCTCATTAAGACCTTCCCCCGAATAGTCGAGGGTATCGATTGTGGTTCTTGTTTGGAAGTGGAGATCGCGAGACCAATCAACACGTTCTAGAACATACTGAATAAACTTCGACTCATCGTGAATCAATTTGCTTTCTGGATCGTCGTTAGAAGACAACCCATCAGTGATCCATAAATATTTTGCTAGCGACGCTTGATTAAATCCAAGCACGGCATGCGCCTGAGTTAACAATTCCTGTGGACGATCGCCATTTTTTGCGTAGGGCTGATATCGTTCCGATCCAAGTACAAACAACAAAGGATGCACGCCAGCGCAATCCACAGCATGCATGGCTCTAACACCAGGTAAAGATACCGGCACCATGGGTTTTGTGAGTTGATGAATCAACGCACCAAAGGTCGAATCCTCCTGCGGTGGTCGACCGACTACCGTAAAGGGCCAGATTGCATCCTTACGATGAAAGACACGTTCTACCTTCATCACAGGAAAATCATGCTTCAGCGAATAATATCCTAAATGATCGCCAAACGGCCCTTCTGGCTTTGTTTGGTTGCCATCAATCGTTCCAACAATACAAAAATCTGCGTCTGCGGCAATCGTCCACTCTTGCCATTTTTTCCAGCGAAAACGCCGCCCAGATAACATCCCGGCAAAAACCACTTCTGAAATTGTTTCTGGCAAGGGCATCACGGCTGCGACCGTATGCGCCGGTGGACCGCCGATAAATATCGCGACCTTCAGTGGTTTTCCTAGCTGAAGAGCGTTCGTATGATGAATCCCAATACCACGATGAATCTGATAATGAACACCGATTTCACGATTTCTCTCGTAGTCGTTACCTGCTAACTGAATCCGATACATCCCTATATTGCTACGAGCAATACCTGGTTTCGTGGGATCTTCGGAATAAACCTGTGGCAACGTAATAAACGGCCCACCATCGTCAGGCCAGCTCTTAATCTGCGGTAACTGATCAATTGTGGTTTCACATTCCATGACCGGAGCATGCCGCACTCTCTTTGGTAAACTTAATAATCCCGTGAAAGGTGCTCGCCAGTATCTCCAGAATGCCTTTGCACAAGCCATAGGATCAGCTTTTATCTCGATAGCGGCTTTGGTTTGTTTTAAGGTCTTTCTAAAAATAAACTCGGTGCGTTCTAAGGTTCCAAATAAATTTGCCACCGCTGGGAAAGGCGACCCTTTCACCTTTTCAAATAAAATTGCCGGAGCACCAGCTGCATAAGCCCTCCGCTGGATTT
>CAZUYQ010000103.1:10732-12869 GCA_964624705.1 uncultured Polynucleobacter sp. | reverse complement strand
CGGCCATCTCAAGATTTGGATCCACTTCATCTCGAATACGCACGAGTTGCCCATGACGCTCGAGGTCTTCTATGCATTCACGGGTCGATCTGTAACTCAACGCTAGCCCCCAGCCCGTACGATTTTCAAAGATTTCTTAGCAAAAAAGTCTTCCACTTTAACGCGAACATCACCTCTGAGTTCGAGACTCGAGTCCTTTATAGCTCCACCACACCCAAAAGCACCCTGCATGGCCTTTAGCATCGCCTTTGCTTCCGTCTCATCCCACGGCAAGTTAAACAACACCGTAACGGCCTTGCCGCCGCGACCAGCTGTTTCAAGGCGCATTTTGGTCGGTCCAGAAGTTTTGATCCAGCCACCATCATTTGATTTATCTTTTTTATGCGAACCCGAATCCGTCGAAAACACCAAGCGGGAATGTGACTCTGCCATTTTTAATTCTCCATGGGCAGCTAAACTTAAGATGCGGGGATGCCGTCTCGAAACATAAAATATACTGCCCCTACTAGACAAAAACTTGCGTAAACAAAGTTGCGATTTAAGGGGACGCCCATATACCACACCGCAAACCCTGCAAAAACAGTCATTGTGATAACTTCTTGCATAATCTTTAACTGGAGCAACGAAAAACTTTCGTTGCCCAAGCGATTGGCCGGAACCTGAAAACAATACTCAAAAAACGCCACGCCCCAACTCACTGCAATCGCAATCCACAGCGGTTTACTACGGAGTGTTTTTAGATGTCCATACCAAGCATAGGTCATAAACAAATTGGAAATAAATAAAAGCGCAATCGGCCTCAGCCAGGTCACCATGGTAACGGCTCTCCGTTATAATTTATGAACGATCCGCTCTTTTTTGTGGTGAGTCCGTCGATCACCTTAATCAAACTCTCTGCCGAATCATGCGGTGCTAAAGGTGCCTGAGATCCACCCATTTCCGTCTGGACCCAGCCCGGATGCAATGCCGCACTCGCTACTTTTGGAAACTCAATCGCGAAATTACTATGGAACATATTAAGAGCTGTCTTCGACATTCTATAAGCATAATGGCCCCCAGATTTATTATCTGCAAGCGATCCCATGCGCGAACTGATACTCACTAATTTTGGTTCTTTTGATTTCATTAACATGGGTAGAAAAGCCCGACTTACACGCATCGGCCCAATAGTATTTACTTCGAATGTCTTTGCCACTTCTTCAAATTTTAAAGTGTTTAGTCCATCGCTCTCGCCATTTAAAATACCGGCATTATTGACCAATACATCAATTGCGTGATCACCGAGCTCACTCGCACACGCCGCGACAGACTTCGCATCACTCACATCAAGCTTAACTGAACGAAAACGTCCTTTAAAATCAGACGCCAACTCCCATAAATCCCTTGCACCATCAGGATTACGAGACGCGGCAATAACCGTCTCACCACGTGCTAAAAGAATCTTACAAAACTCTAAACCAATACCCCGGTTTGCTCCGGTAATCATCCAAGTCGCCATAGAACTAATTCTCCTTCTTAATTTTTCGTTTCCGGTCGCCGTACATAAAACTTTTACTAGGATCAACCACCCAGGTTCCTCTTAAAGCTTCGCGACCTAAGAGCATCCGAAATCCCATTTCATCACGGGCTATTAATGTGAGTTCTACCTCTTTAATAACATCACCTAGAGCAAGCCAAGTGACGATGACAGGTCGTAGAGTGCGCCGTCCTCCAGAATCCGTGACATAACGCCATTCAAGCAACGGGGCTTCGCAGTGAACCACTTTTTTGGTATTACGCTGCAAAGGACAAACTTTAAACGAGACAACCTCGCGCCCTTGTTTTTTATGAACCACAACCTCAAGGGCGTGGAGCGCTGATGTCTTTGCACCGGTATCCACTTTACATTTCACCAGCTGAATTCCGAGCTCCGGAAACGAGCACCACTCACGCCAACCGACCGCCGGCTTAAATTTCCCGAGGCCAGTACGTATTTTCTTTGTTCGAACGGATTTATCCAACGATTTGCTCCTAAGCTCTGAAAAGCATGTCATTGTAGCGCGGACTGGCCTAACGAACAAAAACAAAAAGCCGTAGATCGTGAAATCTACGGCCCTTTGAATCGATTCTTAAATACTCATTACTTACTAAGTGGGAT
>CAZUYQ010000103.1:2857-10722 GCA_964624705.1 uncultured Polynucleobacter sp. | reverse complement strand
GCACCAGCGTTCAATGACGTCGCCGGGACGCTGCTAACACCGGATGTGACAAAGGCAACATCCCATAATTTCGCAACTAGTGCCGCTGCACGGGCAATACGAGGCTGCAGATCCGCTGCTAGTGCAGCATCTTCAGGACTTCCTTGGAAGCCATCAAGAATGTTATCAAGCGCCGCAAACGCCGTTTCAGCTTCTGTATACGCAAGGCGTTGAAGTTCCATCTGATTCATATTGTTACCAACGTTATGCTCAAGCTCGGAACGCATTGGTCCCGCACTAGCCAGTACGCTGTCAAACATATGCTGCGCGCTAATATGATCCACCACGGTGGTCTCATAGTATTTATGAATGCCTGGCTTATTAATCGACTGGCCGTCATAGTTTGAGGTTGCGTGCATGGGTTGAGTCATGTCGCCCACATAGTGACCAACAACACCGGCAATTTGCACTGCTGCTTTAAAATCTTTCGCCTTGAGCGCTGTTGTGAGTCTCGCGAATAGATCGCTTGTACGCCACATTGCAAGACCATTTTCGATCACATAACGATCGCCTAATTGCTGGCGAGCATTACCTAAAACTAGATCTGCGACGCCATCACCCAGTGGGTTTTTGCCGTAGCGATCCATCTGAAACCAATGCATCGGCTTTTCTTTGTCAGCCGATGGACCAGACTTCCATCTGGTATCAGGAACACTTGCGAATGCAATAACCTGATTTTGATTTGCACGTATCAGACGTGCTGCCTCAGGATTCGCCACAAGGGAAACCGCAACGCGATTCACCATCTGATGACCCTTTTGGCCCCAACTAAAACCTGTTGATGACACGAGAACGGTTGCCGCGAGCGCAGCATGAGCTAAAGAAATACGCATTTTAATTCCCCATAGACAAACATTTCGGTGTTTGGTAGAAACACCGGGCCAATTCCCGGCTTATATGGAGCACATGATTTCGACTTCGAAATCACCAACGTTATATGTGGTCAGCCATAGACTGTCAAAGCAAATAAGCCAAAAAACTACATGTTTTTATGAATTTACGGTTAAGAACTGTCGCTATTTTGAACAGTTAAACATTCATTCGCTGATCATCTCTGTAACTCTGATTTTTGACGTTCTTGATGCGCGTGCGATTTCCAACAATCCAAACTCGGTCATTCGCTAGGAGCTGAAGCGACGAATCAGGATTTAAAATGCGTTTTCCTTCGCGTTCGATGCCGACGATAAGGCCTGTCACCTCTTCACGAAGACCGCACTCCCGAATCGAGGTACCAACAAATCGTGAATTCTTGGCCAATGTCATCGAATCCAAGCCGAAAGAGTCATCGTTTACTTGTTCCGGCGGCACAATATTAGTTTCAATTTTTAGTCGTGCAAGTGCGAGTTGTTCATCAGTTCCTATCATCGAAACCCGGTCATAAGGCAAGAGCATCGTCGAGCGGCCAGGGGCTAAAATCCTTTGATCTCCACGATCAATCATCGCAATCGTGGCACCCGTTGTTTCTTTTAATGCCGATTCATCAAGTCGTTTTGCAATCAAAGGCGAATGCGGTGAAACCACAAACTCGGCTAGTATGGCGTCCCAAGGCGCCAGCACAGGTTTTTTTGCTTTCGCCAACTCTTCCATTTCGTTTTCATTCAAATTATCGATAAACCGGTTTTCGACCGCTCGATAAAGCGGTTCCGCATAGCGGCTAAATAGGACGACCACGATCGCAATCCCACCCAGCAATACGCCCGACAGGGTCTGCACGTTTGTAAACTGACCAATGACGGTTGCCGTGAGTAGCAGCGCAACAATCACACGGATCAGCAGCGTTCCAAAATGAAAGCGACGCAACAAATCGAGCTCTCCAGGTTTGCGCTCCGCAGTGCGAGACGGCGTTCCCATAATAATCGCTCGTAGAAACGGTGCACTTAAACCGAGAACAATCAAGCAGGCGGCAATCTGCAGCCAATCCTTGTGTCCAAATGTTTCGGCAATTTTAGGAACTGCAATCTGGCTCACCAGCAATGAGATCGCGAGAACCACCACGGTATTCAGAACCATCTTTAAGCCGTATTCCTTCCACAAAAGTCCGAGACTATTGCCACCAGAATCATTTGCCATAAATGTTTCATAACGTTTTAAACGCTCGCGAATGGAGGGTGGAACATGACGTTCCAACCAACTACACACTGGGTCTGAGTACTTAATCATATAAGGCGTCGTAAACGTTGTAACAGCGGATACGGCGATAACAACTGGATATAAAAAATCACTGGTCACACCTAGCGTGAGACCGAGAGTCGCAATAAGAAACGAAAATTCACCGATTTGTGCAAGACTTAAACCAGCCTGCATGGATTGCTTCAGGCTGCGTCCTGAAATCAAAGCGCCCAAGCCCGAACCAAAAAGCTTACCAACAATCGTGACACCAATGATAATCAAGATAATACCCATATTATCTTTAAGCACGACTGGATCGATCAGCATTCCAACCGAGACAAAGAATACCGCCGCAAAAAGATCTCGCACCGGTAACATCAGGTGCTCAATGCGCTTACCCTCTCTCGTCTCCGCCAAAATAGATCCCATGACAAAGGCCCCAAGCGCCGGCGAAAATCCCGCCTTGGTCGCTAACATAACCATCATTAAACAGAGACCAATCGAGACGACCAGCATGGTTTCATCGGAAAGAAGACTGCGAACTTTTCGTAGCAAGACCGGCACAAAATAAATGCCCACCAAAAACCATAGCAGCAAGAAAAATCCAAGTCGCGCTGTGGAAAAGAAAAAATGGATTCCCGACATGGGCACCGGAGACGCAATACTTGCCAGTATCACGAGGATTAACATCGCCGCCAAATCTTCGACAATAAGCACGCCAAAAACAAGCGAGACAAAGCCCTTGCCCTTAAGACCTAATTCCTCAAAGGCACGAATGATAATAGTGGTGGACGACATCGAAAGAATCGCACCCAAAAAAATGCTATCCATTCGTGACCAACCAAAGGACTGACCTAGTAAATAACCTGCGCCTGTCATCGTCACAATTTCAAAGAGAGCGGCAATGGTCGCGCTCTTTCCAACCTTCGCAAGTTTTTTGAAACTAAATTCCAGACCCAAGCCAAATAAAAGGAAGATAACACCAATCTCTGCCCAGACATTGATACTCTTTGTATCTATAATACCGGGCATAAATGCCACATGCGGTCCGACGAGCAGACCCGCAATAAGATAGCCTAGAACCACAGGTTGCTTTAGGCGCTTAAACACCAGTGTAGTAACCGCTGCAGTAATGAGGATGATACCAAGATCTTGAATGAGAGGAGGAAGATGAACCACGTAATACGTCCTAAACTTATTTTATGGCTTTACGCATTGATGTCCTGCATTCAATAACGTTCCACAACTGGGACATAGGTCTATGATTTGTCCATTACCGGAAGCCGCGGCGCCACGACCTTGCGTAACACCGCCAGGCATTCCACCTTGCTGTGCAGCCTGCATTATTTGCTGCTGAAACTTTTGCACTCCAGCAGTCACTCGTGATTTAACAAATCGCCAAACAATCCAAACCAATAGAAACGGCCAGAGGAATTTCCCTATCGCGATGATGGCCGGAGCGGCAGCACGTTTATTTGCCGAAAACATCGCAACAACCAATACTGTTATAGCGAGACCAGGCAACAGTCCTGCTGGAACAAAATCACGTTGGCCATTACCATTACCTGTCGATTTCATGTTAAAACTCCTTCTGGTTGATCGGCAGCGACCTTTGGCCGCGTCCTTAAAACAAGTCCTATACTCGCTATTAAAAGCAAGGCACTGGCAATACCACCCATAACCCATAGCCTACCACGCCCCTCAGGAACCCCGCTTATATTCAGAGTTAATTCCTGACCGGTTGCGAGAGGTTTCGACAAACCTAAAACAGCATAGTGCTGACCGTCTTGTCTGTCATCTTCTTGAGACACCAGCCTGTCGCTCGTGATTGCTAAAAGCCCTTTTGGAGTCATGACAGTCATTTCAGGAAGATCACGCCTTGAAAGAAATGTCATCGATGTACTGCCATAACTCGCCGGCACCATAAAAAGCAAACTGATGACGTTGACACCAGGGGCGAACACCTTGCGCACTAAAATACCATCTTGTTCAAGCTTCAAGTCCTTGGCTTCGAGACCTTCTGCTGGCTGAAAATCCGCAGCTTCCCGGGGAAGGTTCACAAAGAACGAAAGTTCTTGGGGGGTCGTTCCGCGGTGAATCACTGCAGCAATCCAGGTCCCCCAAACACCATCAATAGCAGGTTTAATCACCAACAGCTCACGCGGCGCAACGACGGGGGCGATAGACCCATCATGGTTCTGAGCAATCGCGACATTGAAACATGGCCCACAAAACAGCAGTAGACTTACACCCAAATAGTTCAAAAGAAGTTTTCTCATGATACTACTCCTCCGGAGGCAGATTTCTGACTCTCCTCCGCAGCAAGCCAGTCCATACGCCGGGTCACATCGACATAGCGGTTGGTTAAATAGATCTGCCTTAAGGACCACTCGCGATCGGTCAACATCCCGGTTTGATGCTGCGCTTCCTCGTCAATCCAACGTTTTAAGATCGCCTTTCTTCTTAACAGAAGTCGTTCTACTGAATCACCAACTGCCGCATCTTGCAACCACCCTCCGGCTCCAACAAAGAACGGCATAAGCACAATAATCAACGCAAGCCCAACGACAAATACGCCTATGGTCATCAGTGGAGTCATGATGCTGCTCCTCCGACTTTCCGGATCAACGCTAGCTCTTGCTTCATTTCGACGACAATTTCGGCCGTGGATCGTACCGGTTCTTCTGAGGCCTTTCGAACTTTGCGACCAATCACCAACCAAATAAATAGCGGCCCAAGAATCAGCAATGCTATCGGAACAAGCCATGCCAATGCATTGACCCCCGATACAGGCGGAGACCTCAGAATCCATGGCCCGTAACGGTCGACAAAGAATTTAAGAACATCGTCCTTAGATTTTCCTGCCTCGATTTGCGTTCTAACTTCGTTTTTGATTTGCACACTAAAGGGCGCATCCGAATCCAAAACACTGAGCCCGGTACAAGTGGGACATCTAAGATCGCCAGCGATATCGCGATACAATTGAGAATCATTACTCGTTGGCATTTTCGCTACTGCTTCATCTGCATACGCTGTGATTTCAATCGCAGAGCCCCATAATACAAGCGCTGTCGCAATCATTAAAAACAGAGCTTTCCATTTCATTTCACGCCTCCAACTGCTTCCCAGTCACCTGCGACGACGTCGCGACTACGCTGTCCTCGATGACGATCACTGATGGCAATCAAACCACCGAGAACGAACAAAAACACTGAAGTCCAAACAAGTCGAACAGTTGGGTTCAAATGCACCTGGATCGTAACCGTTTTACCTGTTTGCTTATCAAAATCAGCCACGACGATATATAAATCGTGCCAGAAGGTACTATGAACCGCGACCTCATTCAGGAGTTCTGCCTTAGTAGGATATTTACTTCTAGCTGGCGTCAAAATACCTTCATCTATTCCGTTGCGCGATAATTTTAAAGGTGCCCCAAATAAAGTTGCATTGTGTTCTTGACTGGTTGTGATGCCATCGAAACTTAATGAGTATCCTTCAAAAACTTTTGTTTCACCACTATTGAGCGTCATATCGCCATGAATGCCGCGGTAATTACCAAGAAAACCTACAATTGCCACCAGCACTCCCACGTGAGCTTCGCATTTTTGCGAAGATCAACGCTATAACGTCGCCATAAGTCCCAAGTTAATATCGCAAAGGACCACGAGCATAAGAATATACCGACCAGCTGAGCGCCAAGAGCAAAAGGCTTTACGGTCGCAAAAACATCGCCACCAATAATCAGAATGGCCGCAATCGGCAACGCCGCAATCAACGTCACAATCATCATCTTCTTAAAGTTTGGAATTTCAGCGGTTTGATAACGCATCACGTTACCAATTCCAATCAGCACGATCATCCCGAGGCCAATCCAAGGAGCAAATGCGTTAAAATAAGGTGCCTGAATCGATGTGCGCTGGCCAGTGACGGCTTCCGAAATAATCGGGAATAAGGTACCAATCACTACAATTGCGGCAAATGTAATCACGAGAAACTGCATAACGATAAGCATGGTTTCTTTGCTGATACCCCAGGCCTTATCAACTTCCGCTGGGAGAATCGCGTCGGCTCGCCAGGCATAAAGCGCAGAAAACAAAATCATTAGCACTGCTAAGAACGTTAGGTAATTAGGACCAATCGGTGATTCGGCAAAACTATGAACAGAAGAGACAATTCCGGAGCGAGTCAGGAATGTTCCAAAAAAACTCATAAAGAACGCCACAACCGCCAAAACAATCGAAAGACGCTTTAGATGTCCTAATTTTTCTTGGACAAGTAGCGAATGCAAAAGTGCAGTCGCCATCAACCAAGGTATAAAACTTGAATTTTCGACAGGATCCCATGCCCAGTAGCCAGCCCAGCCTAACTCCACATAAGCCCAACGCCCACCCAGCCAAACACCCGCAGATAAAAACGTCCAAGAAATAAGTGCCCAACGCCTTGCAGCACGCAGCCATCCTTCTGTCACATCACCATAGCAAAGCGCTGCGACCGCATAGGCATAAGGAATAGCCAAGGTTGTATATCCGGTAAACAAGGTGGGCGGATGAATCGCCATATAAGGATTCTGCAACAAAGCGTTCATCCCTTGGCCATTAGGCACAGGTGGAAACATGCGAATAAAAGGATCCGAGTGTGATATCGCCATATAAAACATCCAAGTCAGAACCCCCTGCAAGGACATGTTGACCCAAGGCATAATATGTTCGTTATCACGAGACGAGGTCCAAACTGCGATCGCAGAAAAAACAGCGAGCAGAAGCGTCCATAGTGTATGACTACCCTCTAAAGAACTCCAGAAGGCAGTAAGCGTGTACATTGCCGGTAAGTCATTGGAGGAGTTCTTGGCGATATAAGCGACCGTATAGTCTCGTTGGAACAACAAGAACCATAAAATACCGCTCGCAATCAACGCAAACACCGCAGAGGTCGTGGCTGCTGTACGCGCCGAACGAAACAATCTACGATGACGCAGCCTTCCCGCGCCGATGCTGGCAAGTGTCGAATAACCACTAAGAATGGTGCACATTAGTAAAAGAAAAAAGCCTAAATCTGCCAGCATATAACTTCTAACTCCGATCCAGAATAAAGCCCAAGATCACCATTTCACAACGGGTGGCAACGAGACAAATATAGCCTCGGTGTTACCACCGGTCATAAGACCAAACCGCGTTCCACGATCCCACGCCAGATTGAATTCTGCGTAACGACCACGCCAGTATAACTGCGCTTCCTTTTCATCTGCCGTAAAAGATAGTTTCTTCCGGCGTTCTAATATTTTTGGATAAATATCAACATAGGCATCGGTCACCAATCTTAGAAATTCAACCAGTTGAGTAAAATCACCCTTCAGGTAATCAAAAAAGATTCCGCCGACACCGCGAATACTTTTACGATGCGGAATATAAAAATACTCATCACACCATTTTTTATACTTAGAATAAGTCTCAGGACCCATGAAGACACAGGCCTTCTCTAGGGCTGCGTGAAAATCAGCAGTATCTTCCGGAAACTCTTTAAACGGCGTCAGATCTGCGCCACCGCCGACCCAGAAACCATCACCTACTTCTAGGCAGCGCACATTCATATGGGCGATGGGCGCCATTGGATTGAACATATGCGTAATCGTCGATACGCCTGCAGCCCAAAACGGTTTGCCCTTATGCTCGCCTTCGATGGCAGGATACTCCGGACCAGAAACTGCAGAGACATTGCAG
>CAZUYQ010000103.1:0-2827 GCA_964624705.1 uncultured Polynucleobacter sp. | reverse complement strand
CCGCGCCTCGCATGACACCCATCGTGCCACCTCCTTGTCCTTCTTCCCGGTCCCAGGGCTTGCGCTCAGCTTTTGCAGTACCGTCAATCCGTTCGAACGAACTAAGCAGACGATCTTGCACCGAATTCAACAAACTCTTAAATGTCTCTTTCTCGGCTGCAGTCAACGCACCCATAGAGGCCCCCCCTCACTTGGTAGTTTCAGAGCATTCAACCTAACCTCGCGATATGATGTTGTCTATCAAAGTTCCTAGGTAAACCGATTGGGCCCAAAATTGTCGATCTTCCAGACATTGACTATATTTTAAACACCACCTCTGTAAGTAACTTACTAAAAGTATTAATATAAATAATCGGCTTAAAAATTGCACAGATGAGAGAAACTATGAAATTTCTCATCTGAATGCTGACTGCTGCTTATCAGTTCGCCACTCCCCCTGTGCTCCACTGAATCTGCTATCATATTTACAAAGCATGAGTCTGGGAGAACACAATGAAAACTCTATTCCAAGAGCTGCGCATCCTTATGGTCATCGCACCACTGCTGATTCTCTTAGGCTGCAAAGCGCGAGACACAGAGCGATCATCGTTGTGGAGTACGCAAACGGCCGCAGCCTTCGGCAACCTCGTCAAGAATGGGCGTGCTATTGCTCCCAAAGACTCTGGTGATGGCAAAGGCAATAACCTCGCACTCGCAGCAGGTGCGCAGAATATTTTATTTAATGGCATAAAGCCGATCCATATTGAGTTGGATAGCAATTCTGATGTCGTCACCCATGCATGGTTTGATACAACACGATCTATCGCATTTTCTAAAACAGCTAATCTAGCCGTCGAAGCCCAATCCTTATTATTCGCCAATGCAAAAACACTCGGCCTCGAACCAACTGAATTAGTTCCAAATAACAATATTGTTGCGAATAGTGGCCAGTGGCAAACCATTATTTTTCGCCGAAATATCTCTGGGATTAAAGTAAGGGACGCTCGTATTGAATTAATTTTTGCCGGCAATACCAATCAATGGCAGCTTGCCGAGATCGTAAACCGCGGATGGGGCAAAACTCCTGAAGCAGGTGCGACACAGAAAAATCTTTTAACTCCAGGACAACTTGCTAGCGTCACCGGTGTTAGCGATCTAAAAATAGTTGCAAGTGGTGTTCAATACATTCCCCGCAAGAACTCTAGCAATAAACAAACGATTTTAAATCGCGCAAACTGGTATGAAATTCAGGGTGCTGGTGATGCACACTACACCCTTACTTTTAGTGGGGCTGAAAGTCCGCAACTGATCGAAGCATTCAGTCATCGCACCGATACGGTCCTTGTTGGATCAGCGTTTGAGCGTTCCTGGAACACCGGAAAAGTGAATGTACCGCTTGCCGATGCAACCGTCATATCAGCGAACGGAACAAAACAAGTGCTGGATGGTCAAGGGTCTAGCACAAATGGTGATCTCTCTGGGAAAGTAAGCACCACTAGTACCTGGGCAACAGTTCGCACGAGTAATGGCACAGTGCCACAGCTTCCCATTGTTACTCAGAACGGGCAGAGCACCGTTGATGCATCCGGCAATAACGCACCAGAGCTGAATACCTATCTGACCCTTGCGCGGATTCGTCAGTATGTCAGCCAATTTTTGAACGATTCCGAAACGGGATATTTTCGTCGCAAATTAACTGTAACGACCCAAGTTCAAGGTGCTTGCAACGCCTACTATCAGAATTCAACTCTAAGCTTTTTTGCTGAAGGAAATTCATGTGCTGACATGGCCACCGTGAACGACGTAATTATGCATGAGTGGGGACATGGTTTGGACGATTATACTGGTAACGGCTCAGAGAATGGCGGCGGCATCGAAGATAGTTCCTTTAGTGAAGGAATCGGCGATATCAACGCCATGATGTACAGCGGTGACAACAAAATGGCCGCGGGATTTTTCACATCTAATCCGACGAAGCCCTTACGTAATCTCGACAATAAATTGGTTTACCAACAGGGCTATGAAAACGAAATGCATGTTCAGGGGACGATCATTGGCGGTGCATTCTGGGAACTTCGCCGGCGCATGATCAATAAATATGGTGCTTCCGTCGGAGCACAGAAAGCTGCGTCACTATTTTACAAGCATTTAATCGAAGCGGATTCCTATTTAGCATCCTATGATATTGTACAGAGACTCGCCGACAATGACGGCAACCCTGCGACTAAAAGCCCCGATTTCTGTGTGATCAACCATGCATTTGCTCAAAAAGGTCTCGCAAAACGCGATGCCTGTACCGATGATTTCGATAACGGAGGTTCACAACAGCCGAACTCTGACGTCGTAGTTGCTATCGTTGGCGAAAATGGCGGTGGTGCATTGTTTGAAGCTGCAACCAGCAACAGTTCTGCAACGACGATTGATTTATGTCGCGGTCAGGACTGTACGAACGTCGAGTTATCATTAAAACCATCTGAAGTCCGGGCAGATCGTCGCATATTTAATAATGCCGGCGCTAGTTTACCTTTGACCACCGGGGTCACAATTCTACGAATTATGGCAAAGGACGGAAGTGGGAAAATTCTTGAATCGGTGCACGCACGCATTCGTAGCAACTAATGAGGAATTATGGCATCTGAATCAGACCTAGAGACACTCCGCACTGAACTGCGTCAGCTCGATCACCAGATTTTTGATCTTGTCGCGCAGCGAAATGCAATTGTTCACCGCATTGGTCAAGTTAAAAAAATGAATGGCATGCCCATTAAAGATGATGTTCAAGAACAGAAGAGTCTTAACGCGAATTTACAGCATGCTGGAGCACGTATTCCCGCTCTCATGGTGGAAG
>CAZUYQ010000102.1:3150-18626 GCA_964624705.1 uncultured Polynucleobacter sp. | reverse complement strand
CATTTAGAACTTGCATCTATAACACCTTGCCGGTTTAGCCGGCGCACTTGGAGAATAGAAAATGAAAAATTTATTTACTCAACTATTGGTCATGGCGATTTTGTCATCACCCGCTATAGCCGCAGATAACAGGGAGTCTGCAAATGCTGAATTGGTAAAGAACTTCTACAATATGGTATTCGTGGATCATAGAACCGCCGAAGCGGCAGAGAAGTACCTTAAACCATCTTATATTCAGCATAATCCCAATGTAGCAACAGGTCGAAAAGCATTCGTAGATTTTTTTGTTCCGTTTTTTGAAAAAAATCCCGCTGCTCGCGCCAACGTTAAGAGAGTTATTGCTAGCGGAGATTTTGTAATGCTACACGTTCACTCTAAAATGACTGCGACTGATCGAGGACGAGCGATTGTGGACATATTTAGAGTCGAAGATAACCGCATCGTTGAACACTGGGATGTCATTCAGACAATCCCGGAGACATCCGCAAATGAAAATGGAATGTTTTAACCTGATGCGTTTGGCAGTTAAAACAGGGCGTGGCGACATTATGGATATTGCGCTGATGTCCTCATTCCCTCTAAAGATAAAGAGAAAAAAGCAGCTGACGGACACAATCTCCATCATCCACTTGATACTCATCCAGCACATTGAAAATGGCGTCCTTTAATTTTGTTCTGAGTTCAGGCAGCCTGTTTGATGAGGTTGAGAACGCGGTGAAGAAAAGAGCATTGAGTGGATCGTCTATCAGCTCGTGCCGTCGCGACTTGATATTCTGACAAACTTCGGAAATCAGATTACCAAGGCCGTCTGAGCTTTTTAACCCGAAGTAGTCCATTTTTGTGGCGACTGCATAATAACGTCCCTCGCGATACTCAATCACACCTTCGCTGATAAGTAACTGCAAACACGAATCAGCCATTTTCTCGGCCATGTTCGTGCGCGCGATAATTTCTTGAATACTGGCTCCGTGTTCGAGCGTGCCGAGAGCTGCATAAATCTGGTAGAGCCTAAAATCACGAATAAAAGTGGATTTGGCCTTTCCAAGCGTTCGACTTTGAGAAAGGCCGCGAGCTGCGGCGCGGGCTGCTCTAAGCTTTTCATCCAGCGCTGTTACAGAAAGCGTGGTTGGTCTTAAGGCAGGCGCAGAGCGATACGCAAGCAATTCGAAGACATCCAGTACGGGTTTTGGAAACTTGAGTGCGGACCGAATTCGAAGAATGGCATCCCGTGAAAGGCCTTTTTTCTCAGCTAGAAGTTCTGAAATATAACTTCGCGATGAGAATCCACCTCGCTTAGAGAAATCCGAAATATTGACGCGGCCGTATTTCTTATATTGGATCTCTAGAGCGATTTTCAGAAATGAAATCACCTCCTCGCAGTCGGATAGAAGTTTGATCTCGTCTGAAGTAGGCTTGGACGTCAACATTAGTTGCCACCGGTTGCCCGAGGCTGGATCGAGATTTTCCCGATCTTCTCAACCGCAATAAATACGTCTTCAACTTTTTTGCCAGGGGGATAACGCTTTATAACTTTATTGAATGCTTCATCCGTCTCGGTATTGATATTTATGCAGTGCACATACTCTTGCGTAGCAAAATCTCGAGCCCCTGTTTTCGGATGACAGGACGTAATGCCGATGCCATTCACGCCGTCAATGGCGAAGACAATTGGGGTGAGTTTTTCCTGAAGCTTTATTGCTTTATCAGGAGTGTCCAGAGCCTTTCGTCTTTGCGATGCTTCGAGTTCGCTGGAAGAATCGCCGGTGCGGCACGATGTAATTACCATCATAAAAGTCGCAGTCAATAAAGCGGAAACGATTTTAAAACACATGTCCTGGTCCTCCCGAGGGCGTTAAGTTAAATTCTGACTATGTTTATTGAACGACGATGCGGCCCACATATTGTACCGTAATAAAAACACCATCGATTTTCTTACCAAGGGGAAATAGTTGAATGACCGTATTGTAGCTATCACGTGTTTCGGTGCTGATGCTAACACAGTGGACAAACGGGCCCGAGACGTCGCGAGCGCCAGTGCGGGGGTTGCATCCAGAAACGCCAATGCCGTTGACGCCTTCGATATTAAACACAAGGTTTTGGAGTTTTTCTTTAACTTCGATGGCGTGGTCAGCGGTGTCGATCGCTTTTGCGAAAACAGTAGTCGTAGCTGTGAGTGTTGTAAAAAGAGCGATAGCGAGTTTTTGAGCGAGTTTCATAATTTGAATTCCTTACTATATTTGGGTTTCGTGCCCGAGTGGACTATCCACTTTCTTGAAACAACCCTATACAGACCCCCCTCATAAAAGTCGAATATTTGGAGCGTTCAGAATAATATTTTGTTCGCTTAGCGAACATATTTTGATCGAAAATTCCAATATGTCCAATATTTACAGTATTATACGCATTGCGACACCTTATTGGAAACGTCTGCAAATCGGGCAGGCACCACATGATCAGAGTCACCTGAAACCGTTTTGGATTGTACACTCTAAATGTCTCGGTCTCATAAAAATCTCGATCCACCCGCTTCATGACAGACCGACTGTTCCGCTGGTCGCCGTTACAGGCCCGTAACACTTAATAGCTGGCCCTCTTGTATACGCCAAGCTCAGAAGTTATACAGGCTTTGCTCAATCACGAGCATTAACAACCAAAGGAACATATCTGTGAAACACCAACCAACTCTCGTGCTAGGCGCCCTTCTCATAACAACAATATTATCGAGCGCAGCGAGCGCTGCCTCAGATAATAACCAGGACTGGAACCTGATCATCAACGATTGGGATGCTGAGCAACTTTTCGAAACCTTAGAAAATGCTGGTCTTGAGAAGACACAAGTCAATAATGAGCAACGATATGTTTCGGAATTAATTAACTGCTCATCTACACGTCCCTCGGAATTTACGCTAAAAGAAGGTTGTTATTTTTATCAAGATGGACAGCGTCACAACCAGAACGGATTCAAGCCCGCATTTTCCATGATGCACTTTATGCGCTACTTAGGTCTTCCCATTGAAAACGATAGCGTTCCTGTAACAGAAGAATATGAGATCAAAAATGTCACCTGCGCCAAAGTTGCGATTCGTGGTGGTAATTTTTCTTTCTATTGTCGATTCACCGGGAAACCTGGATCACTCATTTACAATCAAGCCGAAATTTTTTACAAACTTGCAGAAGGTGCAAACGTACCTAGTGTGGCTATAGACGCGACAACAAAAGTCATCACTATGACTTCTGCAGTATGCAGGACAAAAACACGCGCTTTCGCGACATCTATCGGATGTGAACTGACCGCGAATGATGACAATATCACAACTGTGTACAAACCAACTATTGAGAATTACATCAGTCCAGCTCATTGGTATATGCGCAAGCTCGGGACCACAAGAGATTATTTCGAGGGTCAAGATCTCACAGTTGCCGAAGGAAGCTTTTCAAGCCTTATTTGCAAACAAATAACTAACCCTCGCGGCGGTGTTCAGTACACCTGTACCTATAAAAAGTGATTCAACCCGATAAAAGAAAGCGTCTAAAATGAACCCTCAATTTTCCTTAGTTTTCGTTATAGCGTTGTCCCTATCTGCGCTCTCTCCCACAAAGGGAATAAGTGGAACTTTATATGATTCGATTGGCTCTGGTTTCGATCAAGGTACGGCAGCCTCACTGGTTGGGCTCAATCACATATTCTATTCAGGACGGTGCGTGCGAGCTGATTCATTGAACAAAATTGTCGGAGGCGGGCTTTGGCTTTCATACGATAACTCCACCACCGGTCCTATTGACATCGGCGTGAGCAAATTTGGTGTATTTGAAGAAACAAGCAGTCCCGATTATTTCGATCGTCAATCTCGTTATGATTTTGAACGAGGAATGCAGTTCTATTTAGCAGACACTTCGCCTGCGGTGGTCGCTAGCGGTAGCCAAGTCTGTACCTTGAAAGGCATGGAATATCAATTGCGTCAGTACGGACAGTTCTATTACTTCAAGGGATTTTCGGCTCGACGCGAATTTATCCGCTGTTATTTTTTCCAACAGATTACTCAGTAGAACATCTGGAGGCAATTTATGAAATCTGCATTAAAAACGGCCGCACTGATCGATGAATGGGTGGTCGGGACTTTATACCCCAATTAAAGGCCACCATTTTAGCAATTACTGCATTTAATATAATATTTTAAAAAATATCATATTATAAATTGACATTTTATTAATAAATATATATAAATGCGGTAATTTTTAAAACAGGTTAAATGTATGGCATATCGCGAAAAACTGCTTATTTTTGCTAGCTTAGCCGCAACGACCGTTCGTGCCGAGCTGCCATTTGCAAGTCCCGGCTTAACCCCGGGTCATATCAGCCCTGTCAGAAACGGCTGTATTTTGGTTCCGGACTCAGCAAATTCCTCTCCAGAGGTGACCACCCCAGAGACCTCTGTACTCCTCGAATATTCCTACAAAGATCACATTACAGGCTACTTCCTAAACCTACCAAAGACCTCTGGTCGCTTTGATATCGATTTGATTGCTAACAAAAGCTCGGCCGAGACCTCAACTTGGAATTTAGTGGAAGACATTGGCATTCGAGTTGCGCCTAAGCTCATTACTTATGGATCACTATCGGTTGATCGATTAAATCGATGGCTACTCACCAAGGGAAAATTGCCCGTCACTGATTCCTTTATCGATTGGTACGACCCACAGCACGAGCTAGAACCAGAAGTGCGTAAACTTATGGAACGCTACACTCACGATTCTGAATCAACCAGTCGCCAAGGGTTTGCAGATTTAACGGGTGTATATTCTGGTCAATGCCTCAACTCATTTCCGTCAGTTCCATATTTAGATGTCTATTTCCGTGGGAATCTCCTCGATAAGACAAGAGTCTATTTCGCCAACGGAATTCTCGTTGATCAGAATCACTTCCCCGGAACATGGCTTTATCTCAATTTTCTTGAAGCTACAAATTGGCTTCCACTTGAGATGCGAAAATGAGTATCAAACTATCAATTAACTTGGGTTTTATTTTTACGATGTCTTTATCGACATCACTTCGGGCCTCTGATATTCAATCGATGGAGATGATTTTTTCGGATGCTCGCGCGGTCGCTCAATGGATGGTGACAAATGTCGACAAACCCGAGCAACTAGTTCTGCCGGAATATCTTTCTCAGGAAGAACAGTTGCAACTAAGACAGTGGTACTTTGTTCATCAAAGCTTTCTTCTTGAAGATCTTGCAAAAAGCACACACCAAATTGTCCCTGAAAATTCGAGCCGCTCCTGTGGTCGGACAACTTTTGAACGAAATGGGCTTATTGAAATTTCCGCGATCGATTGCAAAACAGAGACTACAAGCATTATCGAGGCAGCACGTTTTTTAATTGGTGAATCAGTTCACCACTTTCAGCGAGGTGACGCCTTTGCTGATGCTATAAAACTTGGTATCGCCAATGCCTTCCGACAAACTGATCCGAATGCATATGCAGGACTAACCACTTCCATGGACTCAGCTTCAATAGGGAAAGGTTCCATCAAACTAAATACGATATATAAAAATAAAAAGCTAAATAGCTGGTTTATGATAGATCAAGCACAAATGGTCGCGATTCATCGCCTACCAGGAGCATACATTCCTCAATCAAACAAGCCAGGACTTGTACTCCTGGATCCTAAGCAAACAACAAGCTTCGCATCATCATCTTACGCATTGTACTTTCTTGACGGATCAATTCAAAACAATATACAGGACCATATAAATGGCTATTTTTTGATGGATTCACTGTCACTACACGATCACCGACGCTGGGAGGAAAATTTCTTTCGCTGCAAAATGCCATTTAAAATTACAGTGAAACCAATTCGGGGCGGCTCTGGTCTTAACATGGCCATTCAACTTCCAGGCTCGGTTGTATTGCATGATAATACTTGCGAAGTCTCTTCCGAACTCGTGACGATACCTTTTTGGTATGCAAGTGAGGAAAATTGAAGACAAGAACAAGAACAAAAACAGTTAAAAGCAAATACTCGGTCGCTCGCGGAGATGACAAACCAACTCGTCCTAGTATTTTCGATTACGAAGATCTCGTAGCTTTCCTTCAAGACTGCTTTGCCGAAAAACAAAAGACAAATCCGCTCTTCTCGTTGCGTGCATGGGCCAGACAATGTGGGATATCGCATGTCGCTTCCTTATCCCTGGTTATTAAGCGTCAGCGACCTTTACGAGCTTCATTAGCAACAAACCTGCGACCGATGCTAGGCTTAACTCCTGAGGAAACTCGGTACTATGATCTACTTGTAATGTCGATCAACGCGTCCGACGCCAAGTCGAAGCAGATCTTCACATCACTTATTGAACAGGCAAAACTATCCCAGGGTTTCTGCGATTTGAATCTCGACACCGTTAAGATAATTTCTGAATGGTATCATTTCGCAATTCTCGAAATGATTTTAATCGCCGATTTTATCAATGACCCGCTATGGATTGCGAGACGTCTCGGCGGCGAGATAACTCCTGTGGATGCCTATCACGCAATGGAACGTCTATTCCGATGCAAACTTATCGTAAGCGATAAAGACGGCTGCATTAAACGGACCAACGAAACAATTGCAACACCAAATGGTGTACCGATTGAAGAAATGCGTAAAGTGCATAAACAACTTCTTGATCGCGCAAAAGATGCTTTATCGGAACAAGACATCTCCACTAGAGATATTACCTCATACATTACAATCACCACCAAGGACCGCATCGCAGAAGCTGCAAAACGAATTCGTGAATTTCGTAGAGAGTTAGGACAATTTTTATCGATTGATGGCGGCGACACAGTCTATGCCTTGAATATGCAACTTTTCGAACTACTACAGCCAAATACCGAAAATCACAAACAATCGGAGATAGCTTCCAAATGAATTTTAAATCAGCAGCGTGTTATTCGATAATGCTCCTTTCTTTGATCACCACTTCTTCGCAGTCAAATGCCGGAATCGATCTAGGCAATCACGGTAGTAAAATTCGCGAAGACTTTACCACCGCACGTAGTATTGCCATCGATTTAATGAATGGATATTCTACAAACCAAAGCCTGACCGCGGGTGAGAAGAAAAGCGTCGAATTAACTTTGAGCGAATTGTCAAAAATCAGATTTATTTGGCAATCAGATTTACCGAACGGGCAATGTGCGCAGACCGAACCATTCCAAGGGGCAGATATTCATTTTTCATTTATTAGCTGCGGTAAAGAAATTACCAGCTTATTAGCCGCTGCAAAGTTGCTCATTGGTATGACTTCGTTACATCTGTCAATAGATCAACTCCCACCTAATTTCAATGATATTGAAAAACATTGGCAGCGCACCTTCCCCGCTATTTATCGTCAGCTATCAGAGGTTTTTTCGAGATCTAAGGATACCGAAAGCCCAAAGGCCTTCCCACAAAGACTGCCGATCCCCGTAGGTAACTATCGATTGCAGAATAATTCGTCCGTTATCGTACAAATTTCGCCGATTGGGGAAATCGAGATCGATGGGCAAATTCTTGACGGTTTCTATAAATTTTCGCTTAAAGTAGAGCAACTTCTAGATTGGGATTCCGAAAACTCAAATTTTTATGTGAATGGCTATGCATTTAAAGACGACCAAGCTACTGCTATTCCCGTGACTGTAAAAATTATTCCGTCACAACAAGATCTGTCTCTAGAACTCCAGTTCAGCGGGCAGACCAAAAGTTTGAAATTTATAATAGAACGTTTGAAGGCTACTGAATGATTCTCAGACGACGGCTTCTTATTACAAACTTAATTTTTAGGGAACACTGATCAGCGTCAAAGACATGCTAGTTTGCGAGATTAGTGATTTTGGTAAACCGGTTGGGGGCTGGACTGACACCGTCGTTGTTACATCTTTTCTGGTGTCGTTATCGTTACACTTCATTAAAAGAGACGAAGTCAGCATTAACGATGCGCCAACTGGTGCCGTGAAATTGACATGCGCTTGCTGCCCCTTTGTTTGTCCACTCACAACCAATAGTTTCCCACCTGTCTGAACAACGGCGGAATCACCTGCATTAAAGCCATCCTTTGAGGAAAGAATCAGACTACCCGTTGTTTGATTGTCGAGTGAGATTTGAACATCCCAGCTTTCACAACTCACGCCACCACCGTTAAATAAAAGTTGGAGTTTAAGCGGAGATATGGGTGTGCCGTCCGGATTCGTTGTCGGTTGCACGGTAGGTGTGACGACTCCAGGTGTTGGAGTCAGAGTCGGGGTTGGTGTTGGATTTGCCGCAGCATTGCTTGCGGAACCCGGCAAGCCAGATTGAGTCGTAGGTTTACGCGCTCCTGGTTTGTCTTCGGAGTTATTAGAGCAGCTGACTGCTAAAGACAAAATCACGTAAAATTTAATTAAATTGGTAAATCCCATGTCAAAACCTCTCTTATGAACTCAAATCTTTAAGACCTCGATCAACCAAGAAACTGATCGGTAAAGCATGACATAAATATAAGAGTTCCTTGTAACCCCTTATTTTCTCTATGTTTCTATAGCCATTTAACAACTTAGGTGTCATAGATTCTTGTATATTTAAGTAGGAAGGCGCCTTTCAAGATGTTAATAAACAGGTCCAAACGAACCCATAGTTAAAAGAGTTTTCATGAGCTTAGCCGACTTTGAAATTGTCACGACCACCCATGGTGCTATCTCGATTCGCAATATTCGCGTCAACGAGATTATGCATAATCCGATTGGCCCCTGGAAAGAAGCTAATGCTCTATATGTCGATCAATCTGGTCTACGTAAGCTTTTAACAAACGGCAATTCACGGCCGCTAGTCCTTTATGATGTTGGTCTCGGCGCCGCGTCGAATGCAATTGCGTCGATTCAGGCGGCTCTGTCCTTGCAAACCAAACATCGCAAATTACATGTCGTTAGTTTTGAAAATAACCTTACTCTTTTAGAATTTGCAATATTGCACGCTCACGAATTTGAACATATGACCGGTTTGGAATCGGCATTGAATGCGATTCTCCGAGATCATCGATGGGAAAGCCCCTGCGGTAGAATTCTCTGGGAGCTTCGATCAGGAAATTTTATCGAATTAATCGAACAAGAGACGACACAAGCAGAGTTAATTTTCTTTGATCCCTACTCGCCCTCTGTGAATGACGAAATGTGGACTTTCAGTTGCTTTGAAAAGTTGCGGAAGCGCTGCGCACCAGTTGAATCAAGCGATGTAACAACGCTTTATACCTATTCAATAGCAACACCGATTCGGTCGGCGATGCTACTTGCAGGTTTTTTCGTGGGTTATGGTCTGTCTACTGGTCTCAAGAAAGAGACCACCCAAGCTTCCACCAAATTCGATGTATTAACTCAGCCGCTTGGAGACCGATGGTATCTTAGATGGCAACGCTCTCACAAGCAATTGCCCACGGACATAGGAGAAAACTCGGCCGCGGCCTCGCGCGACCGAATCGCATCGCATAAACAATTTGAGAAAATCGCTGCGGTTGCAGAAGTCCAGTAGTGCCCGCTCTAACGGCCATGGACAACCGGTAATCCTGCTTCATTCCAGGCTAAAATACCACCATCTACGTTATAAGTTTGTGTGAATCCTATGTCCTGTAATGCCGCTGCTGCAGTCATGGAACGTTTGCCTGAGCGACACATAATATAGAGAGGTTCATTCATTTTATACTTCGCCTTAATGGCTTCGACGTCCAACTCACTTAAGGGGAAGTTTTCTGCCATCGCAGTTGCGATGTCGGCAAATTCGTCGACCTCGCGCACATCAATGATCGCTGTGCTATCACGGAATTGTCTATGTTTTTGAAACAAATCGGTGACAGAAATTGATTTGATTGCCATGGTGCTCCTTCTTTAAAGTCTGGTTTCAATAAGATCCACTTTTATCTGAGTACGAACCACACCATTTTACATTACACATAGCACTATCGTCATGCTCAATTTAGGACCGCTAACTAAATTTTGCTCTTGCCTGACGCAGCGTCGTGACGACTGCTTCGACCCGCGTAGGGAATACAAATGACCTGCGTTTTGCTAAATGAACAGCCGTCTTCGCAATTGTATCCGACTTCGGATCACGACGCTTGAGCGTTTTCTTTGTAAGTTGTTCTTGAATGCACTGGAGGGGAAAAACCCCGATGCCCGCACCTTCTTGAACGGCATGCAATGCTCCAGCCAGATTTCCAACACGCACGACTGGTTGCAACTCCAGTTTACGAAGACGTTGCCACATACCCTGTTCTTTTGCCCAAGTCTCGAAATAACGCTCCCAGCCTGGGTAGCTGACAATTCGAAGCCCTTCGAGTCCGACGTCAGAAAACGGATCTATTTTTGCCGAGCCCTGTTGAGCAGCGACGTATGATTCATGGCCAAACTGCTCAAAACGAATTTCAGACTGAATGCGATCTCCAACGACGAATCCGAAGTCATATTTATCGCGGAGTATCCCTTCAATAATTTCGTCGTTAGTCGCAATATCGATTTCGATTTGGAGCTCTGCAAATTTACTTAACTCTCGCATAATCATCCGGTAATAGGGTGTCCACAGAAAGCTCTCTGGCTTCGCAAAACGCACTAGGCCTCGCGGATTCGTAAGCCCATTGATCAGTTTTATTTCAAATGCAGAGACTTGCTCCAGTATCGTCAAAGCAAAACTATGGAACTCACGCGCGACCCGGGTCGGAACTACGTCATGACCGATGCGCTCAAACAAATTATTTCCAAGTTTTTCTTCCAGTCTAGCAATCATTTGACTCACGCTAGGCTGCGAAATCTTAAGTTCACGTGCAGCTGCGGAAAAGCTACCTTGGCTCAATACAGCACAAAATATTTTTAAACCATTGGAATCAAAGTCCATAACATATTCCTATGCTCATTATAAATAACATTATATTTACCTATACTAAGGCCAGAGCTATAAGAGGTGCAACTTAAAAAGACGCCATCATAAAGTAAGGAGCTAAAGCATGTTTTTAAGAAATTCACTCACAACACTTCTATTAGGAGCATTATTCATGGGTCAAAACTCGGCCGAAGCGGCAACAGGTAAAGTTCTCATTGTATTTTCTGGGGCCGAAACACTCAGCCTGCAAGGCGGAAGTAGTCACAAAACTGGCTTTTTTCTGTCTGAACTTACAGAAATGGTGAATTTGCTGAAGAAAAATGGCTACGACGTCACCTATGCAAATCCGACAGGCAAACGTCCTGCTTTAGCTTCCGATAGCGACTCGGCACAATGGTTCAAATCAGAAGCCGACTACCGCCAAGCAAAGGAGCTTGTTAAAAGCGAAGCTGGCCTCGAAACTCCGCGCTTGTTCTCAAGCTTCACCGAGAACGAACTTCGCGGCTACGCCGGAGTCTTTGCTCCTGGCGGATATGCCCCTATGGAAGATCTTCCGACAAACCTAGACTTAGGGAAAATCTTTCACTATTTCCACACCGCAAAGAAACCGACCGCCGCAGTATGTCACGGTCCCGTGGCTCTGCTTTCGACACGCGCACTCGCTAAAGACAAACCGTGGGATTACGCCGGCTATAAAATGACTATTGTTTCTAAAGCAGAGGAAAAGGAAGAAGAAGAGGCGGGGCATCTTAGCGGCGGACGCCAACTTTATTACGTGGAAGATGCGCTACGTGCTGGCGGCGGAAATCTCGATATTGCGCAATCTTGGACACCCCACGTCGTTCAAGACCGTGAACTGATCACGGGTCAGAATCCGATGTCTGCGGGCATGATTGCCGAACGGTTTAATGCGGCGCTAAAATCGCGATTGTAAAAGAAAGCCCCTCAAATTCGCCCGTCATCCTGTGGCGAGCCGAGGTATCTGCATTCACATCGAGATTCTTCGCCCAAAAAGAGCCCAGGATGACGGACGTCTACATTAAATTCAGAATATGCCCATTCTCATCGACGTCAATCTTTTCTGCTGATGGTCGTTCTGGGAGTCCAGGCATCCGCACCATGTCGCCCGTAAGCGCCACAAGAAATCCTGCACCTGCGGCAATCTCGATGTCTCGAACTGTAATTACAAAATCACGTGGTCGACCGATTGCTTTAGGATTATCTGATAAAGAGTTTTGGGTTTTAGCCATACAAATCGGCAACTGCCCGAAACCATCTTTCGTTGCACGTAAAATTTTTGCTTTGGCTTCTGTCGTGAAAACAACGCCGTTCGCCCCGTACATCTTGGTGACAATGGTCTCAATCTTTTGCTCCACCGGCATGTCTAAAGGATAAAGCTGCGAAAGGACTTCACTAGGAGTCGATGTGGCTTCCATAACCTTCTTAGCGAGGTCGATAGCACCCTCACCGCCGTGTGCAAAGACATTTGCCGTAGAACAAAGAACACCACGAGCCGCACAAAACTTATGAATTAATTTCAACTCGTCTTCTGCATCTTCGCCGCGCTGATTGATGGCGACAATGACAGGTTTCGAAAATGCGGCCGCTGCATCGAGGTGGGCTGCAAGATTATTTAAGCCTTTTTCGACAGCTTTCGCGTCCGGCAAAGTCAAATCTGCGAGAGCAACGCCACCATGCATCTTCAGAGCTCGGACAGTTGCGATTATGACAAAGGCTGCGGGATCCAACTTAGCTGACCGAGCTTTGATATCTAGAAACTTCTCGGCTCCCAAGTCAAAGGCAAATCCCGCCTCAGTCACCGCCCAATCACCATGGGCCAACGCCATCCTTGTAGCTAATACCGAGTTACAACCGTGGGCAATATTTGCAAACGGTCCGCCGTGAACAAACGCAGGCGTACCTTCTTGCGACTGAACCAGATTCGGTAAAATGGCATCGTTAAGAATCGCCATCACAGCGCCGGTAATTTCTAATTCTTTTGCAAAAATCGGTTTATTTGCTTTATCGTAGCCAATAAGGATCCGGTCGATACGATCTCGCAAGTCTGCACGCGATTCAGATAAGCAGAGGATCGCCATGATTTCACTAGCGGCTGTGATATCAAAACCTGTCTGCCGGGGTGTCCCGCCGACATTACGTCCACCTAATCCAATCACGATCGAACGTAAACTACGATCATTCATATCCATCACGCGCTTCCAAAGCACGCGAAGCGGATCAATGCGTGAGCCGCCAAAGTGAATACGATTATCGATTGCGGCAGCGATCAGATTGTGAGCTGCAGTGATAGCATGAAAATCCCCAGTGAATTGAAGATTGATAACATCAGAAGGTTCAAGGCGGCATTTACCCCCACCCGTTGCGCCACCTTTACGACCAAAGACTGGACCCATTGAAGGCTGGCGCAGAGCGAGAACGGCGTTCTCACCCAATTGCCTTAAACCTTGTGCAAGACCGATCGACATTGTGGTCTTACCTTCGCCTGCCGGTGTTGGGGTGATTGCAGACACCAAAATGAGCTTGCTTGGTTTCTTAGATGATCTCGCTTCTTTGACGGCAGCTAGAGCCTCCAAACTAATCTTAGCTTTATCTCTACCGTAGAGCTCAATATGATCTTCGGAAATCCCAAGACTGCGAGCAATTTCCAGAATTGGTTTTAACGTTAGCTTCTGCATGTTATCTTTCCTAAAGCAACGAACTCATTGGTTCTCGCAACATCTTACGGGTCTTTACTTCGTCCAAAATCATCGCGACAAAATCACTGCGTGACATCGCCTCTTGCTTCTCGATTCCATAGCGACGGATTGTCACCTTGTTTTCTTCGACTTCCTTATTACCAACAATCAAAGTAATCGGAGTCTTGCGAACAGTGGAATTACGGATTTTTTTATTGAAACTATTGTCAGTGGTATCTACCTCGACACGCAGATAGTGACCGAATAATTCCTGCGAGAGACTTTGACAGAACGCTTCGCAGTCGTTATTCACTGGAACAATATTGACTTGAACGGGAGCACACCAAGTTGGGAAAGCGCCGCCATAATACTCAATAAGATAACTAATAAACCGCTCATGAGTGGACAACGGAGCTCGGTGAATAATTACGGGCACACCTTCGCCACCGCCTTGTTCGGTGAATTTCAAATCGAAATTATCTGGGCTCAAAAAATCGATCTGAATCGTCGAAACAGTCTCCTCTCGACCCATTAGATTCCTAAACTGAATATCAACTTTAGGGCCATAGAAGGCTGCCTCACCCTCTCCCACGAAATAGTTGACGCCGAGATCGTCGAGAATTTTTGCGAGGAGTTTTTCGCCTTTATCCCACATCGCCGCATCGCCCTTAAACTTATGAGCGTTCTCAGCTCCGCGTAGCGAAAGACGGAATCTATAGTTGGTAAGTCTAAAGGTATCGTAGAACTCCGCGTACATTTTCATGAGATTGCGAAACTCATCTTCAATCTGATCATGACGGAGATAAATATGGGCATCGTTCATGGTCATACAACGAACACGAATAAGGCCCGATAGTTCACCGGACTGCTCATAGCGGAAACAAGTCCCGTATTCCGCAAGACGCAGTGGCAAGTCGCGGTAACTACGCATCCGGCTTGCGTAAATCAAATGATGGTGCGGACAGTTCATCGGCTTTAGATAGAACCGTGTATCTTCCTTACCCTCTTCATCTTTAACAATCATTGGTGGAAACATCGACTCTTCGTAGGCCGGCAAATGCTGGCTCTTGAGATAGAGATCGCCTTTAGCAATATTCGGAGTCGACACGCGTTTGTAGCCATATCTGAACTCCATCTCTTCGGCGAATTTTTGAACTTCGTTACGAATCACGGTACCGTTTGGCAGCCATAGCGGCAGACCTTTTCCAACGAGGTCTTCGAACTCAAAGAAGTCGAGCTCCTTACCGAGTTTTTTATGGTCGAAATCTTCAGCCATTTTACGACGCTTGAGATATTCGTCCAGTTCCGCAGGTTTCTCAAAGCACAGAGCATAGATCCGAGTTAACATCGGATTCTTTTCATCACCAAGCCAGTATGCACCAGCCACACGGTCTAGCTTAAAGGCTGCACTTTGCAATTCACGAGTATTGGCGACATGCGGACCTTCGCAAAGGTCCAAGAAGGTTCCGTTGGTGTAAAAACTAAAGTTCTTGACGCCACGGCTATGAAGATTTTCGACGTTCTGGATTTTGTATGATTCATCGCGTTGCTTACGGATAGTTGCCAATGCGCCTTCGTAATCGCAATCAACCCGCGTAAATTCCTGGCCCTGACCAATAATTTTTCGCATGATTTTTTCGATTTCTTTAAGATCCGCTTCATGGAAGGTTGTTCCACCAAAATCGAAATCATAGAAGAAGCCGTGTTCGACCGGAGGACCAAAGCCTAATTTAACCGTCGGATATTTTGTCTGCACCGCTTGCGCTAACACATGGGCCATGGAGTGCCGGATGCGGTAAATTTTTGAGTTCTCTTGATATTGATGAGATAATTTCATAGCAGTTATTTTCCAATCATCAATAGAGATCTAAGTGTGGTCTATCCATATAATTAGCCAAGAAATCATATGAAAAAACATTCGC
>CAZUYQ010000102.1:0-3140 GCA_964624705.1 uncultured Polynucleobacter sp. | reverse complement strand
CCTATTTTCTTCCATAAACTTAATCCTCGCAAAAGCAGCCATTAGCCAAACATCGGAACGTCGACATCGGGCGAGAAACCTTAAATTCAGAGTACCCCACACTCTACTGAATCTTAATTGAGGACACCACACTGGAATAATAGAATAACGATCTATTTTTATTGAAATATTTAATATATCGCCGTCAAGTTTATCTAATTAAAGGATTGTCAGTAGGCGAACGGATACTAGCGTCGTCGAACGTAATCGTCTTCTAGATAATCTTAAAATAATCTAAACAAAGACATGTGAGCTCTTCGTTTGCAGAAGGAACAACTAAAGCACGAGTACGATCAATGGAATCCAAAAGCACTTGTTTTATTACGTCAAATTCTGCGACGCTATGTGACATCACCAACGAATAATGAAGACCTGTCGTCGTTGCTTTCTGCGAATCCAATACTGCCCGTTGCCGCCAGTTAGCATGATTGTGCTGGGTCAAGGGTGAGGATTTTGGCAAATGCATTTGTGTTGGCTTAATTTTCCATGATTTGCCACTCGCCTCGATAAGCCCCATCGACTCTAGACCCTGAAGCGTCTCAAGAACTTGCGACTTTGAGATCGATAACCGGTCTGCAATGGTTTCCACCGACTGAAACTGAGCGATACCCACAGCAATATGAATAGCACTCCAATGCCATGAGGAATAATAAAGTGTCTGTAGTTCATCGGACAACTTTTCATCTTTGGCATAACGTTTTGAGAGATCTTCAACCGATTCACGAATTTCGTTAAGCTTACTTAAAATGCGATCACGAAGTCCCGGCAAATCTGTACGCGCGAGATTTACAAGCTCCATAAAGTAATCTGTCTCAAGCAGCCTTAATCCAAAGAACTCACAAAGACGAAATGCCTGCTCATTTGTAATATGATATTTGCTACGCAATACTTGCGAGAGATATGACTTCTGGCATTTGGCGGCTTTTGCCATTTTAGTTTGGAAGCCACGAGTTTCACTTTGCTTCGCAATTTCTTGCTGCAAAAACTCTTTATAATCTAAGTAGCTAAATATATTCGATTTATTCGTATTTAATTTCATAACAAACTCGTGTCTATTTTCATAACGAATATATATACATGCTATCGATCATGATGTTAAGTAAATAGCACTTGGCCGTTTTAACCAAAGGAGATCTAGAAATGCGCAAGATCCATTTAGCTATTGTTTCTGCAGCACTTTTACAAAGCCATATCGTAAAAGCTGGCAATATGTCGGGTGGTGGCGGTGATCCCATTCTAATTAAACGAACGCCTGCTATTACTTGTGAACGCTATATTGGTGGCGGAATAACGTCCGATGGACCCAATCCCGGTCGGTCTATTTCCATTTATCCACGCCCTTTAATTATTGATGATGTTCAGGAATACGATATCGTACTAACGAATCCCCCCGAATTGGTAGTTGCTGCCGGAAATCCATGGAATCTCAATTTGCTTTCTCTAGAGTGGGCAGGCGCAATGTTTCATAATACGGCTTGGCGCTTAGAAGCTGAGACTGGAAACACAACAACGTATATGTCGCTGGCTCAGGTCAAGTGGGGGCAGCAGAGTTCTAACTATCGCTGCTATACGAAAGTTGAGCATACCGACTGCAGTATTGTTAACTGTTGTCCAAATCATCCGACCTCATGCGGTACAAATTAAATCATGGAATTTCTGCAATGTCGCCGGAACGGATGATATTCTTTAGCGCTTCTCGTTTAGTCAGTGGACTCAACTCATTTCGATATTTTCGCACGTAGCGAATAACTTCTTGGGGTTGAGTCCAAGCCACTTGCCTGAGAGCCCACCCGATTCCTTTACGCAGGAAGAATTCTTTCGAACTCATCGATGGTTCAATACAAGTATAAAGGAAATCTAGATCGAGCTTATCTTTAAGCTGTATTTGACAAATGATCGAGGTCCGTCGTTTCCAGATATCTGATGATTTACTCCAAGAAAGCATTTTCTTTTTCATAACTTCGGGATGCGTCCCTACAATTGGGCCAACTTTGTGGATAGCAAGGTCGTCCACATAGTCCCACCATGCGCCATCGACAATCATTTCTTCATAAAGCTTTAATGCACTCGGAATTTGATATTCTCTAGCTTTTTTATGCGCTGCGAGCGCAATTGCAGCATAACGCTCTTCTCGGAATTTTGCGCCTCGCCAGATCGCAAGCACCTGCTGTTGCCAGTCCGCGGCGGATTCAAATTCACTTTCGAGGAAAACTTTTTTGTAGATCGCCTTTGCATTTGGCGACATCACGCCATGATAGGGCATGACAGACTTCATGTAAGCCTGCATGCCCTTAGCTTTCTCTTTATCCCCAGCAAGCGCTAGTTCTTTGCGTAACTGAATAAGCGTCTTATGAGACATCAGGCCAAGAACCTTAGTGGAATAATTTGCAACCTGCTTGAGATAAATCGATTTTGAGCTGGTTGTTTAGACAGCTGTAAATCACATAAGTCTGCTGCCCATAGTTCAAACCTTTTTTGAAGGTCACTTCACCGGATGGGGACACTTCACAAGGGTTGTTCATCGTGCAACGCTTACCTTCATCGTTTCCGGTGTTACTAATTGCAATCACTTTGCGCGTCGCCTTATTTAAAACCGGTGAACCGCTAGTTCCGCCAACCGTGTGGCAGCCGTCTGTCGAGTAGCGGATGGAATCATTCCAGGTATATTTACCTTCTTGAATTTTGAAAATAAACTGATCGATATGGCAGGTATAACCACGCTGCCAGAAACCTGAAAGAACTTCAATCGGCTCGTTTTGAGCAGGACGCTCGCCTGATAGTGTCAAAGCATCCACATCGTATTTGGATTCGATCTCCTCATAAGAAATCGCCAATTCATAAAGAGCGATATCGGTACCGGTGATAGTTGCATAAATAATTTTGGTTGACTTGACAGGCATCTTGCCAACGTCGCCATTTGGTCTCAAAAAGTGGAACGAACGAGAAACCTTTACATTCGAAAGGTAAGCATTTGGCTTGATAAATTCGTTAAGACCTTGGGGAACGCAGTGGCCATTTGTTTAGATCATGCCTTTATCAGTTTTCTTACTCGTTTCAAATCGACCAAGCGACACAGAGCAATCATTTTATTTTACGATGCC
>CAZUYQ010000101.1:8880-18777 GCA_964624705.1 uncultured Polynucleobacter sp. | reverse complement strand
ATTTATCGAAACCCTGGAAGAGAAATCTTCCAGGGTTTTTATTTTGTCGTTTTTACCAAAGCAGAGTTTTTTTTAGCAATATTTGCCTTTAGATAGCCGACTTGGGACAATAGGGAGAAGATCCTATTTTAGACCCACAGCTTATCTGGAGAGCCATTTGCCATGATGCTCTGCAATCATCTAGTTCTCTTAGTTATATTGAGCGCATTTTTTTCGGATGTGACATCAGTTGCATATGCGCAAACTCAGACGGATCAAGCCGCGACCGGAACAGGTCTTTTGCCAACTCCACCTGGTTTGGAAAAAGATGTTCTATTCTGGGAGCGAATTTTTGCAGATTACTCACCCGATCAGTGTGTTTTTCATGACGAGTGGAATTTAGACGTAGTTTATTACGTCGCTACGGTTCCGCGTGCGCCGACATTAGGCGCGAGTCCTGGTTTAAAGAGACATCTTCAAGCTATAAGGACGGCGCTTCAAAGTATTTCTGCCCGCGGTAAGCCAGCAGGAAATTATGAAGAAAAAATCTATGCGGCTGTTCCACCGAGGCTTCGCACTCCGGAATTTTTTCGCACGGCTGATGAACACCTGCGTTGTCAGCGAGGCGTAGAATTTGAGCCTAGTATGAAACGGAGTCTTGAGTTGGTGCCAAAAATCAAAGCAATTTTGAGAGAAAAAGGTTTACCCGAAGATTTAGCTTATCTACCTCATCTTGAAAGTGGATTCGATCGCTTTGCCACCAGTAAAGCTGGAGCGAAAGGTATTTGGCAATTTATGGCACACACTGCACGCAGTGAAGGCCTGAGAGTTAGAAAAGGACAAGACTGGCGTACCGATCCAGATCGTTCTACTGATGCTGCGACGGATTTTCTTGCTTCAATTTATTTAAAAGTTCGTTCGTGGGAGCTCGCCATTACGTCTTATAACTATGGGCCCAACGGTGTTATTCGCGCCGTGCAAAAATTTGGCCACGATTATATGAAAATTCGCCAAGAACATAAGACGAAGATTTTTGGTTTTGCTGCGCGTAATTATTATCCAAGTTTCTTAGCCGTGAGAAATGTCGCGTTGCGAGAGGAAAAAAGACTCGCGTTAGGCGGTATGAAAGGAGCGGCACTTGCAGATGGTGATGAAGTCAGGCAAAAGACTAAGACGTTCTAATCTCGTTTGTGCTACCGCAGTTCATTGGTTGGAGAGATCTCGTTGGAAAAGCTGCTGCCGTCTCTAGTTCCAGTTTTCTATTTATTAGTTTTACCTTTAGGAGTTGCTGGCCAGAATATTGGTCTCGGCGTCGCGCTCGCTTGTAGTTTTATCCTGTTTTATTTAGATAAGGGACGCCATCTCAAGAACGCCCTAAGTTATGATTTATTGAAACAATTTTTGATTCTCTGGGGTTTGTTGATAGCCTCGGTCACAATTGCTACAGCATTTGCTTCGGAAAACAAAGAAGCGACCAGATTTTTCTGGGGATATTGCTATGGCGCAGTTATTCCGATAATGGGAGTGATGGTGGTTGGCGAAAAGTCGGGGCAGTACGCAAAGAAGACTTTTCAATTTATACTTTGCTTATTAGGAATAGTTGCTGTTTCACAACTTATTTGGGCTTGGAAATTCGAAAGTGGTAGCTTTGTTCAGACGATTCATCGTGCCCAAGGATTTTATAGCCATCCACTCACTCTTGCTTATGTAGCGTTAGTGACAATGCCCTGGTCTATTGCATATGCTCTAAGAGATTTAAAGAACATAGGTGGCTTAGTCGTTTGCCTCGCTACCATTGCCATCATTCTTTCTAGCCAATCTGTAACAGTGATTGCACTGACGTTTATCGTCGGCATGATCGCAGTCTTTTGGTTTTTGACTGGTAAAACACGCTGGCTCGTCCTTGCACTGGTTGGGTTGACGACTATCGGGATTCTGGCAACACCGAATTCAGTATCCAAAAAGATAGATAATGTTTTGTCCGGTGAGCGTGGCGATCATGAAACGAATTATCCGGATGATCGTATGGCATTCTGGCATGCGCACTGGGAGATGTTTAAAGATGCCCCGTGGATTGGTCATGGTTCAGGCTTAGAACCTGAAGATCGCGCACCCTATTATGCAAGAATCGGGTTGCCCGATATTAAGAGAAAATACGAAGCGCATAATATGTTTTTAGAATACGCAGTGGAAGGCGGAGTCGTCGCTGTTCTTGCCTTCTTTGGTCTACTGATTTGGTTGGTTAGAATTGCAATAAACGGCAAAGACCTCGCCAAATGGGAAAAGTTTTATTTAGTGGTAACGCCTGTAGCGTTCGCAATAGGTGGCCTCACGCAGAATGCTATTCAAGATAGTGAAGTGCGCTATGTTTTTCTTGGGTTTATTGCGGTTCTTTTGAACCGCGTTTTAACTGTTAGAGTTAATCATCAAGCTTAAGAATTGCTGTAAATGCGGATTGCGGTATTTCAACGTTACCGATCTGTTTCATCCGCTTTTTCCCTTCTTTTTGTTTCTCGAGAAGTTTGCGCTTACGTGAAATATCACCACCATAACATTTAGCAGTAACATCTTTACGCATTGCAGAGATCGTTTCGCGTGCGACTACTTTACTGCCGATAGACGCTTGAATTGCAATTTGGAACATTTGACGTGGTAGAAGTTCTTTTAACTTTGCACAAAGCTGGCGACCGCGAATTGCCGAATAACTGCGGTGGACGATACAGCTTAAGGCATCAACGGCTTCACCGTTGACAAGGATATCGAGTTTTACGAGGTCTCCTTCGCGGTAGTCGAGAATTTCGTAATCCATCGACGCGTAACCACGAGACATTGATTTGAGTTTGTCGTGGAAATCAAAAATCATTTCGTTCATAGGAATTTCATAGGTTAGACGCACGCGTTTCGCAGTCGTGTAATCCATACCCTTTTGGGCGCCGCGACGATCTTGCAGCAGCTTCATGATGGCGCCAAGGAATTCTTCTGGCGTGTGAATGGTCATCGTCACATAAGGTTCTTCAAATTTAGCAATTTGAGTTGGTTCGGGGAGTTTTGCCGGGTTTTCGATGTTTAACAAACTACCGTCAACTGTGTGAACTTTATAAACTACTGTTGGCGCGGTGAAAATCAAAGATAAATTATATTCTCTTTCAAGGCGTTCCTGGATGATATCCATATGAAGCAAACCGAGAAAGCCTACGCGGAAACCAAATCCAAGGGCATTGGAACTCTCAATTTCATAGCGAAGACTCGAATCGTTAAGTGTGAGTTTTTCGAGGCTATCTTTGAGAACAGGGTAATCACTGGCATCCACAGTAAAGATGCCGCCGAAAACCATTTGTTTTGCC
Organism: uncultured Polynucleobacter sp.; assembly: GCA_964624705.1. Taxonomy (GTDB): domain Bacteria; phylum Bdellovibrionota_B; class Oligoflexia; order Oligoflexales; family RGVZ01; genus CAMDKS01. Next base: position 15,454 of record CAZUYQ010000101.1, on the reverse strand, counting down.
GGTTGAAAACCACCAAGCGCCTCGGTTGTAGGATTCTCGCTGTCAGTGATCGTGTCACCAACACGAGTATCCGAAACGGCTTTAATCGAGCCAGAAACGAAACCCACTTCGCCGCACGAAAGCTGATTGACTTCGACGCCTTTTGGCATCAACTTGCCGACTTTCAGGACTTCAAAGTCTTTGCCGTTTGACATCATCCGCATTTTTTGACCTTTGGTGATAACGCCATCTTTAACTCGGATGAGCGAAACAGCGCCGAGGTAAGGGTCAAACCAACTATCAAAGATTAACGCACGGAGTGGCTTGTCATTGTTGTCTTGTGGTGGTGGAATGCGTTTTACCACTGCTTCAAGTACATCTTCGATACCAATCCGGGATTTTGCCGAACACTTCACCGCTTCGAGGGCGTCAATTGCGAGTTCGTCCTCAATTTCTTGCGAGACACGATCTGGATCTGCAGAGGGAAGGTCGATTTTGTTGATAACAGGAATGAGTGTAAGGCCGCCACGCATTGCGAGTTGAACGTTCGCAACAGTCTGGGCTTCGACGCCTTGGCTCGCATCGACTACGACAAGAGCGCCTTCGCATGCTGCAAGTGATCTTGAAACTTCATATGTAAAATCGACGTGTCCAGGCGTATCGATAAGATTGAGCTGATAGATGTTTCCATCTTTAGCCTTGTAACGCATGCAACAAGTTTGAGCTTTGATGGTAATGCCACGCTCACGCTCTAAATCCATGGAATCGAGAACTTGATCCTTCATTTCCCTTTGCGAAAGGGTACCTGTGAACTCGATAAGGCGGTCGGCAAGGGTTGATTTACCGTGGTCAATATGGGCTACGATACAGAAATTTCTAATAAATCTAGGATCTTGCATTAAAGTCCGCCTGTGTATACTTTTTGGAAGCCCCATTCTGCTTAAGGTAATGCCAGCCTGCAACCGAAAACAACTGTAATGGCTAAGCATTTAACCAGGGAGGGCTTCAATGATTCGCCAATTGTACCTTATTCTGACTTTACTTTCTGCAGGATGTGCGACTGTACCCGAGCCTGCCGTCGAAAAGGGTCCACCTGAGCCTGCATTCTATACATTAAGATCTAAGGATCCTGTTCCTCATACTGCGCCTTTACCCAACCAGATATCGATTATGGTCGATTGGAAAATGACTGATGGTTCCGTAGTCACCAAAGAAGGCTTTCGGGGCTGGGATATGGATCATGACAGTAAGTTTGATGCCCTTGAGGTCTTAGCTCCCGAAGGAGCGACCATTGCTTGGGCGTATGACTTCGATGGTGATGGAAAGATTGACGCGATTGAGAAGACAGCAGACGCGGTTCTTGCCGCAGCCAAGGGGCCCGCTCCGATTCCAAACAAAGAAGAAGCTCAGGATCTACTGCAGCTTAGTCACTGAGCCTGATATTTTAGTCTTCTTTTGCAATGTCGCCAGAGTGTTGGTTGCTTCACGTTCGTCTGGATATATTCCTAGTCTTACGTGATAGAGCACGTGTTCTTTCTGTCTAACGGGTGTGTAATAACCACTTAATCCAGCCGCCGAGAGATTCGCGAGAATGTGCTCAGCTTCTTCCCGAGTCCGCACAGTCTTAACATTGACGGTGTAACGAATGACGCGCTGTGTGCCTTTTGTAACAGCGGAGTCTGGATCGCTAGAGCCAATTGAGTCATAAAACAATGGTTTCTCAGTCTCGTTTTTCGATGAAGCAGCAATGTTGACACTGGCTGAGGCGGATTTACGCTTAGAAGTGATTTTTGCCGCAAGAAAGGCCACAGTGGGAACACCAACTACGAAGGTAGTTATGATCAGAATAGTTTTCCTAGCGACGCTCACGGGGCACCTGTATGATGCAAAAGGTTTAAGAGGGAATAACGCTCAGATTTTATTTTAAAGCATTATACTCGCGGAATGAAATTAATTCCTTGAGAGGCGATTATGACGAAAGTAAAAGATCAGGAATTTATTGAGTTAGATGGGGTGGCTACCAATAATCTTAAATCCATCGACGTAAAAATTCCATTGCATCAGTTAACTGCTGTGACAGGTGTATCAGGGTCAGGGAAAAGTTCCTTAGTGTTCGACACGCTTTATGCAGAAGCTTATCGTCGCTATGTCGAGAGTCTTTCGAGCTTTGCAAGGCAGTATTTAAAAGCTTTACCAAAACCTTCGATCAAAGCGGTCCGCCATTTACCGCCTGCCATCGCGGTGCGACAATCAAGGAGTGGTGCCAATAACCGTTCGACGGTCGGTACGCTCACGGAAATGCACGATACGCTACGCATTATTTTTGCTAATGCGTCGGAGCTTTACTGTGTGAAATGTAATCGCAAGATCGAAAAAGCCGATCCTGATAAAATGGCCGAGTTTGCAGCGACGCAACTGTCCAACCAAAAAGTGCTAGTCGCCGCACCTATTTCAGCGTGGGAAAATATCGAAGATAAGGAACTGCGGAAACTTCTCGAGAGTCAGGGGTTTCTTCGTCTTTGGATCGCAGGAAAAGTTGTTCGCATTGATGAAGTAAAAACCATTGATAAAGCCAACGGCTGGGTCCTGGTTGACCGTATCACGGCAGGGGAAGAAGAGCGAAAAAGATTGGGTGAAGCTTCTGGGCTTGCTCTGAAATTAGGTCGCGGCGATGCTGGCATTGTCGATGAACGTGGGACTTTGCATCAATTTTCTAGACGTTTGCGCTGCTGTGGTGTCGACTATGTTGAACCGTCCATGGCATTGTTTAGCTTTAATCATCCATTAGGTGCATGTCCGGTCTGTCAGGGTTTTGGTAACATGACCGTGGTGAACGAAGAAAAAGTGATCCCCGATAGAAATGCTAGCTTAGCTTCAAAGGGCGTTGCACCATGGAATTTCGGCGATCATGAGGTTTGTTACGAAGAAGTGAGTCAGGGTATTTCGTACCTAAAGATGAATGTAAGCATTAAGAAGAAACCCTTCCGCGATTATACCAAGGAAGAGTGGCACTGGCTTTGGAATGGGGATGGCAAGAAATTCAACGGAATTCATGGTTATTTTGCTTGGCTCGATTCTAAGCGATATAAAGCACATTACCGTATTCATGCGGCGAGATTTCGGAAGTATGTCACTTGCACTGCATGCGATGGTAAACGTTTGAACGATAAGGCTTTGGCGTGTCGAGTGGCCGGAGTTAATATTGCGCAAGTGACGGATAAAGACGTTATAAGCCTTCTTTCCTGGATTGAGGACGTTAGATCTGCAACCACAGAACGTGCTAAGCAAAATGATATTGGTGTCGCAGAAGCTTTGCATGAAGCGTCGGCACGTCTTGAATATCTTAAACGTATGGGCCTTGGTTATCTCAGTATGTCGCGTGCGGCTCCGACATTATCGGGCGGCGAGTTGCAACGTATTAGCATGTCTCGTTGCCTTGGGAGTATTTTGACGGAGACATTATTTTGTTTAGATGAACCTACCGCTGGTCTCCATGCCCGTGATAGCGAAAATTTACTTAGTGTGATCCGAGATCTACAGAGCATGGGTAACACCGTTGTGGTTGTGGAGCATGAACGGACTGTTATCGAAGGCTCGGACCATTTTATCGAGATTGGACCAAAGGCAGGTCACGAGGGCGGGCATTTGGTCTATGCAGGTACGCCTGGAAAAAGGGTGCGTGCAAAATTTAAAGAGGAACTTGCAACAAATCGGGGCGATCAAGTAGGAACTTGGAAGTTTTTAAAGTTAAGTGGCGCAAAGGCACATAATCTTAAAACCGTTTCGGTTGATATTCCGGTAGGAAAAATTACCGCTGTTTGCGGTGTTTCGGGAAGTGGTAAGACGTCACTCATTAAGCACACATTGTATCCGTTGCTAGAGCGCTATTTTGCACAGACTGAAGAGGTCGAAAATGAAGTCCCACAGATCAATCCATTAGTTGCTGGGAAAATCGGACCGGAGAATCTTATTAAGCTTCATATTGAGGAGATGCTGGTATCGCAAATTTCTTTATGTAGTAGCAGACGATCAAGTATTGGAACCTATTTAGGTATTATGGATGAGGTTCGTAAAGTTCTCTCGGGAACTGATGAAGCGAAACGCTTAAAGCTTACACCAGGTAGTTTTAGCTTTAATGTCGCCGGTGGCCGCTGTGAGACTTGTCGTGGGCTGGGCACGGTTGTAGAGGACCTGTCATTCCTCGGTGATATGGAAATTGTCTGCCCGGCGTGCAATGGCCGGAGATTTCAAGAGAATGTTTTGTCCGTAAAATATAAGGGCAAAAATTTAATCGATATTCTCAACCTGACTGTTGCGGAGGCGAGGCAGTTCTTCTTTGATAGAGCGAGTGTTGCCGCGAGTCTCGATGCAGTACTAGACGTTGGTATGGGTTATGTCACCTTGGGCCAGCATACGAGTTCGTTCTCTGGCGGTGAAGCTCAGCGGTTGAAGCTTGTGCAGATTATGCGAGAGGCAAAGCGGGGCAAGCCCAGTATCCTAATATTTGATGAACCTACCACCGGTTTAAGCGACAGCGATGTTGTCAAACTTATGCAGCAATTTGAAACGCTGGCAAAAAAAGGTCATACGATTATCGTAGTAGAACATCATCTCGATGTTCTGCGAACTGCAGATTGGTTGATTGAGATGGGCCCTGAGGCCTCATCAGGTGGGGGCGAAGTAGTCTATGAGGGTGTGCCGGCTAAAATTGCTAGCGCACCGCGAAGTGTCACGGCACGCTATTTGATTTGAGAAATTAAAATCCGCTGTTGGACCGAAATGAACTCTGGTTCTTGTTGCAGTTTAACACCAAATTTTTTGAACACACGTTGCTGTATCGACTCTGCGAGCTCTAGAATATCTTTGGTCGTTGCATAATGATGATTAATAAGTGCGAGCGTGTGTTTACTCGAGACGGCCGCGCCGCCAAGCGTCTCACCTTTTTTGATTCCCGCTTGTTCAATCAACCAGGCCGCAGGGATTTTCCAGCATTGATTCTCGGCAGGAAAGACCTGGGGAGCTGGTAATAGTTTCTCTGCAGTAGCGAGCGCAAGAATTCGATCTTTATCGGTAGACGAGACAATCGGGTTCATAAAAAAGCTACCAAGGCTTCGACTATCGGGATCTTCTTTTCGGACAACCATACCTTTACGGGCTCTAATTTGAATCACAGTTTCACGGATAAGCCGTAAGCGTTCTAGTTGCGATAGGGAGCTTTCTGAGGCTCTTATTTGGGTAAGAATCATATTTTTTAGTTCTGGATAGGTGATCTTTGTAACTCCGTCGACGTTGAGTTTAAAAGTCACCGATAGAATCACAAAACGGTCGCGGTCTTGGTTTTTAAAGCGGCTCATGCGGTACGAGAAATCGCAGTCGATATTTGAAATCTTAACGGACTCAAGTGTGGTACGGTCTAAAGCTTCGACGTAGGCAATTGTGTCTCTTACTTCTTGGCCATATGCCCCGACGTTTTGGATCGGCGTTGAGCCAACGGACCCTGGGATGCCCGATAAACACTCAATTCCAGAGAAGCCACGTGCTACAGATTGTTCGACGAATTCATCCCAGCTTTCCCCGGCAGCGACCGTGACGATGCCTTTATCCTGCCATTGAGTGCCTTTTAAATTTAGATGAATCACAAGACCCAGAAATCCCTCGTCAGCGATCAGGCTATTGCTGCCACCAGCCAATATAAAAATAGGCTGTGAGTGGGTTTTAGCCCATTGCAAGGCTTCCTTGACCTCATCTCGAGTTGTACAGGAAATATACCAGCGTGCTGGGCCACCAAGACCGATAGTGGTGAAGGTTTATGTTCTTCAATTTGCACGGTTGAAAATATTCCTTGGGTTTGGTTTGCGTTAGGACCCTGTGGGGGCTAAAATATCTTTGTTCGTATCCTAACAAAATCACAGCTCATGTCTATTGAGTGAGTCCATGTTTCATGGGAGGTATCATGTCTACAGAAGAAACGAAATCGATTACCGAAACCGACGGGAAAAAACTTTGGATTTTCTGGGTGTTTGGACTCGGTTTTTTTGCGGGATTTTTGGTGGCTTTGGTCGTCGCAGATCGTTTGAAATCAGGGCATACCACCGAAACAGCAAAACATGAAGAAGCTCCGAAAGTTGAAGAAAAAGAAGCTGCGGTTCAAGAAGAGCCAGTGCATATGCCGGCGGCTCATGATGGTACTGAAGAAGTGGTCATGTCAAAGGCTATGCGAGATCGGCTGCTTACCGTTGATTTTTTAGCGTTGCTGCAAGATGCCGAAATTCATCGTTACCGCTATGAAGGTGAGATGAAGGGCATTGTTCTCACAAAGATTCGGACAAGTTCTATTTATGAAAAATTGGGGTTCCGCGATGGAGATATCATCGAACAAATCAACGGGCTCGCTATTGCCGATATCGAAAAGCAAGCTGGAGAGATGAAAGAGAAACTACCCGGAGCTGATGTGCTGGAGTTCCGCGTGCGTCGGGACGATAAAATTATGAAGATTAGAGTTCGTGTTTCTGGTCCTGGCGACAAGTAATATAGCTTCTACCTAAAAGATAAAGAACAATCCCGTTCAGAGTGTGCCAGCCGAAGTGTGTGCCCA
>CAZUYQ010000101.1:6724-8870 GCA_964624705.1 uncultured Polynucleobacter sp. | reverse complement strand
ATGCTTCGCAGACCCGCATATCAATCGTTCGTAAAACCAAACTCACGGATAAACCAACGGCTGCAGCTGGTACGAGCCAGCGGTTTTTGACACCAGGTTTTCCTAGTAAATAACATGCAATTCCAAAGAGACTCATCCAAGCACCGAAGTACATTTCAGAGCCGTTGGCTAAAGCGTGGTCGGCAAGGGCTGAGGTCATTGCGGTTAGCGCTACAAAAACACCGAGACCAAGTGCGACTCCGGTAGCTCTTAGGTCTGCTTGCCATCTTAAAAACAGGATCAAATACGTAAAAAGATAAACAGCGATGGGAATGACATCGGCCATCATCGCCCATAGTGTTGCCACTGAGTGAAATAAGGCACTGCCAAAGGCGATCACAAAAATATTAATGATAAGGAATCGACTGTAGGGTGCTTGCTGGGCTGGTGGAATATTTTTAAGCTGTTTCCAAAGAAAGTATCCTGCCAGAGCAAAAGCTAAATTGGTTGCAAAATTAAGTGGTTCGCTGAAAAATGAGGGATCGGTTCGTTCACAATATTGATCTAGGGGTTGAGTCCAGTTCATTGGGCACCTCGATTTCTTCGCTTTCACGTGAATGACGAATACGTATTGTGCTGGAATGAATGGCGTTAGTGCAATATATAAAACGATCGAAGTTTGACCTCCCGAGCCAAAATGGAGACTTAAAATGAGTCATGCGAACGGCAATATTAAAAGTGTTACAACGACAGCTATTTTGAAAAAACATCATGATGGCGAAAAGATTTCGATGATCACTTGCTATGATTCTGCATTTGGTAAGCTTATCGATGTGTCTCCCATTGATATGATTCTAGTGGGCGATAGTCTTGGCAACGTTATTCTTGGGCATGACTCGACGATTCCCGTAACGATAGATGATATGGTTCATCATAGTGCTGCGGTGACACGGATTGTTAAAAGAGCTTTTGTAGCCGCTGACATGCCGTTTATGACTTATGCGACAGTAGAACAAGCATTGAAGAATGCGACGTTCTTGATTCAAAAAGGCGGAGCAGCTGCCGTGAAGCTTGAAGGCGGCGAATCCATCTGTCCGCAGGTGCATGCTTTAGTTTCCGCCGGTATTCCAGTAATTGGCCATCTAGGGTTAACACCACAGAGTGTCCATGCGCTAGGCGGTTACAGAGTTCAGGGAAAAACGAAGGAGGCACGCAAGCGGTTGCTCGCCGATGCGAAGGCTCTCGAATTGGCAGGTGTTTTTTGTATTGTGCTGGAACTAGTTCCTGCTGATCTAGCGAAAGAGATCACGGAATCTCTGCAAATTCCAACAATTGGCATCGGTGCGGGAGTGCATTGCAGCGGGCAAGTTTTGGTTTTACACGATATGTTAGGTTTTAATAGCGAGTTTTCGCCGAAATTTCTAAAGAAATTCGCTAACTTAGGTGCAGTTGTGGCGGAGGCCCTTGTGGCTTATGATAGTGAAGTAAAAACTAGCAAATACCCCTCTACAGAGCATAGCTTTGGCGAGTAAACTGATGTAACTTCAGGGCCTTAAAGATTTCTAGGAGATAGCGATAAGCATGTCAAAACGTGATTATTATGAGATTTTAGGTGTTGCTAAAGACGCGAACGCTGCAGACGTTAAAGCTGCATATCGCAAGCTTGCGATGAAGTATCACCCAGACCGCAATCCTGGCGATAAAGCCGCTGAAGATAAATTCAAGGAAGCAAGTGCCGCCTACGAAGTTTTGTCTGATACAGAAAAGCGAGCTCGCTATGACCGCTTTGGTCATCAAGGCGTTGAAGGCCAAGGTTTCCAAGACGTAAATGATATTTTCTCAAGCTTTGGTTCGATCTTTGAGGAATTTTTTGGTTTCAGTGGTGGAGCCGGCGGAAGAAGAGGTGGTCCTCGCCGCGGTGCCGATCTGCGTTACGATATGGCCATTGAATTTAATGAAGCAGTTTTTGGTGTTGAGCGTGAGGTTGAGTTTGAGCGCGCGACTAAATGTGAACCATGCCACGGCACTGGTGCAAAAGATGGAAGCGCTCGTAACACATGCCGCACCTGTGGTGGTGTGGGGCAAGTAAGACGTCAGCAAGGTTTCTTTGCGATTGCTACGACTTGTCCAACTTGTCAGGGCGAAGGTTCAACAGTCGATAAACCCT
>CAZUYQ010000101.1:0-6714 GCA_964624705.1 uncultured Polynucleobacter sp. | reverse complement strand
GTCGTGGTGCGGGTGCAGTCATTAAGAAACGCAAGATCACCGTAAAGGTCCCGCCGGGAGTCGATAGCGGTGTTCGTCTAAGAATCACTGGTGAAGGTGAGCCTGGTCCCTCGGGTGGACCGGCTGGTGATCTGTATGTGGTATTGCATGTTAAAGAGAGCGACCGTTTTACACGCGATGGTCTTGATTTGATTTTGGATCAACCAATCGGTATCGCCCAGGCAGCGTTGGGTTGTAAGATTCCGGTGAAGACCCTCGAAGGTGATATCGAAATCGAAATTCCAGCCGGATCTCAATACGGCGACCGAATCACGGTTGCAGGTGGCGGCGTTCCACATTTGAAAGGTATTGGTCGCGGCGATTTACACGTCGAATTGACTGTAGTCGTACCAAAAAAACTTTCGAAAGAACAACGAGAGATTCTCGAAAAATATGCTGAAATCTCTGGTGAGGTCGCACAGTCGGGTGGCGGCGGATTTTTTCACCGGATGTTTGGGGATTAAACTAAGTACGCTCGATACCGTAACTCTTAATCCATTTATAAATAGTTTGACGTTCGACATGAAGTAGCTTTGCTGCTTCGGCCATATTGCCGGACGCAGCTTCGATTGCTCGTAAAATATGCTCGCGTTCGCTGCGGGATTTAAAGATATGCCAAGGTTCTAAGTGGGTCGAGCTGTGTTGCGAATTCATTGTCGCTATTGAGTGAGAATCTCGAAGCATCTGGCCGTGACTCGCAATCTCAGGCGGCAAATCCGTAAGACCAATGGTCGAACCACCAAGAATCATGCAGCGCTCGATAACATTGCGGAGTTCACGAATATTGCCTGGCCAGCTATAGGCTTCAAAAGCAGCTAGCACGTCCGGGCTTAGGTTTTTTGCGGTAATACCGTAATCGGTGGCGATTGTATGATTGAAATGTTTAGCCAGTATGGCGATATCGGAAGGGCGATCTCGCAAGGACGGAGATTCGATACCGACCACAGCTAAGCGATAATATAAATCTTCTCTAAAACGTCCTTTTTGAACTTCCGCTTTAAGATCGCGATTCGTGGCAGCGATAACACGTACATCGACCACAAATGTGTCGCTGGTTCCCACCGGAGTAATCTCGCCATTTTGCAACGTACGGAGAAGTTTTGCCTGGGCAGGGAGGGGTAGTTCTCCTACTTCATCGAGAAATAAAGTTCCACCGTTTGCGCATTCAAAATAACCGCGTCGTGCTGAAACAGCGCCGGTGAAGGCTCCTTTGCAGTGACCAAAGAGTTCCGATTCAATCAAGTCCTGAGGGATACTGGCACAATTAATTTTTATAAAGGGTCGCTCGCTTCGTGCAGAATTTAAGTGAATAAAACGTGCGAGCACGTCTTTACCGGTTCCGCTTTCGCCGGTTACAAGGATGCGAGCCTTAGTGGTGGCGACTTTTATGGCGTCGCTTAGGACTTTCTTTATTTGCGGAGATTCACCGACCACCGACTCTCCGTTGCCCAGATCAATGCGGCGTCTCGAGTGTTGGCGTTCCATAGCATGAGAGATCGAGGATAAGAGGCGGGCGGATAGAATTGGTTTCTCTAAAAAATCAAAGGCACCTTGTTTTAAGCCATCCATCGCTTCACTGATGGTCGCTTCGCCACTCATCAGAATAATCAGGGTCGCCGGCCACTGGGCTTTCCATTGAGCAAGCAGCTGTAGTCCGCTACGCCCTGGGAGTCTGACATCGAGTAAGATGATATCGAATTCTGTTTTATTGAGAATCAATTCTGCTTCGTCGCCGCTTCCCGCAGTCGAGATACGGTAGCCCGCAGTAGTTAAAACCATCTGCAAGGTTGAGCGAATATTGCGTTCGTCATCGACTACAAGGATATGGCCAGAGGATGAAACTGGCGTGTCCTGGGCGGTATCGATTGGGATTTTAACGTTATTTTCATTTGTCATCGGTATTACCTTACACCAAGGCGTTTGTAGACAGAGTCCGAAGAATTACCAAAAAAATATTCGCCGGCAAAAGGCGATCCATAACAAAGAGATAAAGAATAAATTAGACTTGGCGAAGCATACTTAAGCCCAGCATTAATCCTATTTTCCAACACAAAATGATTACTATCATAAGGGGTCCTAATTTCATTACGCTTGCCACCGATCTTATAAAATTCCCCGAAAATGATCATTTGCTGAACCGTTACATAATCAATGCGCAAACCGACATCAATAATCCTTTTTAGGCTAGTTTGCCATTCATGGGCTTGTCGATACTCCCATTCACCATCGGCCAGTACCGTTGAAGCAAGTTGATCTGAAAGAAGCAATGTATACTCTCCATGGGCGAGCCATTTGGGAGGATCAGCTTTTCCATCTTCAATATAACTACGTGACCAAGTAGCATGAAGGTCGAGACCTGGTTCGATGACGGTCAACTGTGATTTGTCAGACCACATAAATGAAAATTCTGCAGTGTTATAAAATGAGTTAACTTGATTATTGTAATCTTCATCTCTTGGTTTTGAAGGTTGTTCGACGCCATTGATATAAGTGGTTTCAAAAAGATTCTGATTCCTTTTCAAAGTGCGAGATAGCGATCTAGAAAATTTTCCACCCATCAAAAATTTATTGATTCGAATCCCTAGGACGGGTTCAACTGTCGCGGAAATGTTGTCGGACCCGGCGCTTTCCGAAGAGACAGTCGTATACTTCATATTATCATAGCTGTATTCATAACGTCCTTCAGACTTACTCCAGGTGCGTGAACCAAGCGTGCGCGTGATGACGCCTGCATAGGTATAGTCCGTTAAAAACTGTTTTTGAATAGCACTTGCAGTTAAACCACTGAGCAAATAATTATACTTGAAATTGTAATTAAAGGGAGTTGCATCCGTCGAATTTTCTCCAGTTAATCTCGATGAAATGGTCATCCATTCAAAATCTAGGGCTAGTCCCCGATCGTTGTAATCGCGGGTGCCATAATAAATCTGTGTTCCTAAAGATTGTCGTTTATATTGGAAGGCCGATTCTTCTGCTTCTGCGAGGAATGCAGGGCCTGTCACATAGCTGCCATCTGCGCCAAAATACCATCGATCGACCTCTTGCAATTCCGCTTCAATAGTAAAATGAGGAAACTTTTTACTGCGAACTAATTTTATGGTGAGGTCATTTTTATATTTTCCAGAGGCTTTTAGGCGTCGCTCAGATTCCATCAAAATTTCTGACATCTCGGGTCCGAAAACTTCTCTATTTAGAGGGATATCTAAGCTTTTTGCTAATTCATCGCCAGATATTTTTGCGTTACCAACTATTTGAATGCGATCAATAATAGCGATACTTGGTTTAGCTTCAGCCGCCAAAAGCACTTCACTAAATAGAAAAAAGAACGGCAAGGTCGTTAAAATGATATTTATCATGCAACCACCTCTTTAGTGGTGGTGCATCTTGGCAAAGAGATTCGGATCGTGGTTCCTGTGGGACCAGTAACATGTAGATCGAGCTTGCCGCCGTGCTCGACAGCGATCTGCCTACTAATAGTGAGACCCAAACCCATGCCCTTTTCTTTTTCGCCGGTGCTACGAGTGGTGACATAGGCATCAAAAATGCGGTCGCGGATCTCGGCAGGTATACCGGGTCCATCGTCGGTAACATCGATAGACCAAAAATCATTAGTTTCTGACAAAGAAATCTGTAACAGCACCTGTTCTGGTGCTTTTGCGAGCCGAGCATTATTTAAGAGATTATGAAAAATCTGGTGAATCATCGCAGAATCGACTCGCGACCACGCGGATCTCGTGAGTTCTTGATATTGAATCTTTGCAGCGCCATCGTAGGAATTGTGATTGCGTTGTACAAAATCTTTGATGACTTGGGTGATTTCCATTTCCTGAAGCTTTGGCTCTGGTAATCTGCCAAAGGCGGTAAACTCTCGAACCATGCGGTTCAGCGAAGCTGTTTCTTCGCCGATAATGCGGCTCGATTCCAGCAGTGTTTGGCGCATATTTGAATCAGTCATGCGGGATGCGAGATGTTGTAACTGCTCGCCGACTAGACCGATCGGAGTGAGCGGATTTTTGATTTCGTGAGCGACTTTGCGCGCAACGGTTTGCCAAACAGTCATGCGTTCGGCCTCAATAATGCGTTTCTGAGCATTGGCTAAATCTTCACTCAGGCTATGAACTTCCCGTGCTAGGCCAGAAAGTTCACCCTTATTCTGTAGAACGACGGGGATCGGTTTAGTGATTCCACCAGCTAAGTCTCTTATGTATTCCGCGAGAGATCCATACTGCTTGCGCAGTTTTTGACTGAGAATTACGACAAGTACGAGGCAAACAATAACTCCAATGATGGAGGTGCTGACCATGGTTATGATAAATGATTTGGTTAAATCATCACCAATCATTCCTAAATGCTCATGTGCAGAGAGCCATGTTGCAATATCTTCGGCCATGGGTTGAATAGGTTTCATATCGAAATGAAATGACCACCAAGATGATCCATCATAGACACGGGCGTCCGTTTCGCTGATCCATCGAATAGATTGTGCTGCGGATGAGTCCTGAGATTGATTTATAACTTGCTTGGGCTCGATCTCTTGACCAAGTAGTATCACCTTACAAGTCGAAAAAGATTTCTTCTTGGCATTGAAACAATGATTGATTTGAGCTTCAACTGCCGCACGACGGAGTTTGTAAAGCTCTACAAGCTGTAGTCTCGTCTCACCAATGGTTTCGAGCTGATGAGTGTCAGTTGTTAAACTCGCGAGACTTTTTACAATAGGAATACTGGCCCAGAGGCTAAATAAGGCCGTGAGAATGAGGCCGAAGACGACAATGAGGCCGATGCGCAGCGTGAGCCAGTTTGCAGAAAATAATTTAGATCCTTCGGCTCTTTGGGTCTCGGGATGACGGTGTTGGTTACGGGGTGCAGTCATAGTCCACCACCGATTCCGTTTTGAGATTGATCACGGCACCCAGTGCTCGACCAATAACACCAGAGCCTGAGCCACCAATTCCTTTGGTTGCGAGCCAATTGCGAGTGCGTTCTTCTTGATGGGCATCGACTGGGTTCACTAGTGTGACGACATGGATAAGAACATAGTTTTTGGGTGCCGAACTAAGGGGGATAGAAGCGCATTTTTCTAGTGCTTCGCGTCCTTTCGCGTTGGGATATTTAAACTCGCCAAAGGGAGTAAATATAGAATCAGTAATAGAGAAAATTTCTGCCCAGATATCATAAACGAGTCGACATCTGCCAGAGTGTTCACTCAATACTTTACTGTCCGCACCGAGAAACTCAACTTTACGATCTAAGGTTAATGCGAGCCCGTCGCGAACTTTACGAAGAGACCCTGTCGGCTGCCAAAATGTTTCTGGTAAATCAGGTATTAAAACCTGATTTGTTCCATCTTTCTTAATATGACAACGTGAAGCAGCATAGACCATCGACTCAACCTTGAATAAAAGGGCAAGAGTAAGTGATGCCAGAATTAAGAGACGCCAATAACGCATAGTTAGTGGACCCCCAATCGTTGAAACTGCTGATGGTTCATTTCGAGAATCTCCGAAATAGGCTCAACACCGTAGACGAAGCTAAATGCATAAAGTAACTCGGGTGAGGCGTATTGCACACCGAGATCAAACCGATTTCTCATGACATATCGTGATTTGTTTTCGACTGGGTTGAACGCGATATCATTTCGTCTCGCTCCTGCACGACTGAACTCGCCATACGCTATCATACTAGGTGATTTGATAACATCCAACCGGGCGCCGATTTGAAAAATACGCTGCGTATCGGAATTAAGATACGTAAGGTTGCGACGCCATAGCATATCGGCACTTCCACTCAACCCATACCGATTCTGAATAAGCCAGGTATATTCAGCATGAGCCAGGATACTTGGGAAGTCATTTCCCTCGTTGGTGTAATAGCGCTGCCATGAGACATAAGAATCGAGTCCACCTTCGACAAGGTTTAGTTTTGGTTTCTGAGAATAGGCGAGTGTGGAGACAAATTCATTGCTATAAACAGGCTTTGGATGCTCCGCATAACGAAAAAAATTACCTTCTTGTGGTTGGGATTGATTGTCAATAGAGATAAAATAGTCTTCATTATCTCGCGTGATAAAATTATGACTTCGTTTTCTTATCCAGCGAGTAGCTAAAGTTAGATTATTAAATTTAAATCCGGCAATAACTCCCGCTGTAAAGGCAGACCTATCCCGCCTATTAGAATGATCTGCGGACATTTTGCTGACTTTAGTTGGGGATGGCGATGTTTGATGATGGTATTCAATTTTATTTTCAAGCCGGCCTAGACTCGAAGTCAATAAACCGCCGGCGTAGAGATGGCCATCAAAGAGGTTTTGCTGAATCGCGGTTGCGCCTAGTGACATATCTCGAAAATTAAAACGTTCGCTTAAACTGTAAGAGTAGTCCGTCAAATTTGAGGAAGCATCATAAGTACCGGAGTTTAATTTCGATGATAATTCAAGATCTAAAGCCCATCCAGTTTCGCGGAAGTTTCGACTGCCGATATAAGCCCCGAAATGTGCACTTTTTAATTTCGAGTCTTCCTTTTCCTGATCTGAGCAGGAGCATGTCCAATTGTCTAGATAGGGGCTGTAACTGAATTTGGCGAGAAGACCTATATATTGATTACTGGCGAGAGGCAGATCTGCATCAAGAATAAAATGTCTTGGTGTCTCGCTTTTAGCAAGTTTGATATGGACTT
>CAZUYQ010000100.1:4515-19253 GCA_964624705.1 uncultured Polynucleobacter sp. | reverse complement strand
TTGACTCGGCATGGACATTATACCGAAGCACGCAAACTTCTCTCCGAAATTTTTTGGTTACGGCGTAAGCAAATTGACCAGAAATTTTCATATCGTAATGCTTTTTTTATCGCCCAGGGTTTGGCGTTTTTTCGCTTTGTCGGTGGTCGCTATACTGATGCCGATAAGCATGCGAAGAACGCGATTGAATTGGCGATTCTCGCAAAATTTCCTTATGGACGTGTTCTCGCTCTAGATTTACAGGGTCACTGCCTGCATCAGCTTGGCTTCCATCATGAAAGCCTGCAGATCCTGGAAGACGCGATGAGGTTGGCTCAGAAGCTTGGTTTATCGTCACTGGCAGATAATATAGCTTTGCAAAGAGATCTATTTACGGCGCGGTTTACCTTAGATTTAAGCGCCTCTCGCAAGCAATTGGAGGAATTGACTCAGCAAGTACGTTTTCAAAATTCCTATAGCCAATCTATTCTTATACTCGAGTTATCGCGTATTGCTCTGATTCAAGGACGTGTTACTCACGCAAAATCGCTTCTAAACGAGTCTCCCCAATTTAACTTGGTTCGCGGCGATAGACGTCTGCGTGCTCAACAAGATTTAAAACTCGCTTTAGCTGCCGATATGAGTGGCGATCAAGATCAAGCGATAAAATTACTGGTATCTGTGCTGTCCAATCTAGATCCACACATGGATTTTATTCTTGGGCTGCAGGCAACCGGACTCCTTGCGCAGATGCACGTTACAGACGAAAAAATTAAAGAGTACGGACAAGGAAAGCTCGCTTTCTGCCCTCAGCAAAATGCACAAATAACGCATCGTTCGGGTCGTTACCTCGCAAAAAAAATACTTGCACGCAAGAACTCGAATCATTTATCGGTATCAGTAAGCGCTCACCTCGAAGCCAACGATCGCCAGGATAGTCTTGGTAAAATACTAGATGTTGTCGCAAAAAAAGACGTATCAGCATTCAGACAACTTTGTGTGACAGGCAACCCAGGTCTAGCAGTACGCGCCTTTGAATTTCCAAAGCAGTTTAAGAAATTTATCGCTATCTTTGAAACATCCCACGATTTTCTGGTCGGCGACCAAGGCGACATTCATTATACCGCCAGCACCTTGACTGAGCTGATGATCGATGTGCTGACAACAATTGCGGCAGGAAACGGTTCACTGGAAGCGCTTGCGATCAGAGTTTGGCAAGCACGCGACTATCATCCCTTGAAACACGATGCGAAGATCTACCGGATCCTTTCCAAACTTCGCCGCATGTTAGGTAACAATGACTCCTGGATAAAAACGACTTCGTCGGGCTATCACATCCCAGAAGACGTCACTATTTTATTGATATGTAACAACGGCATCCTTAAAACTCTTAGCACGGAATACAAACCGGGTATTAGTTCCATGACCCATTCCTTGTCTTTAAGCGACCGTATTGTCAGCCATATAAAAGAGATTGGGAGGTCAACAAATCGCGACATCGTTGCAAAATTCCAGATTTCCCCCGTGACCTGCGCTCGCACGCTTGCAAAAATGGTAAACGACAAAAAACTCAAGCGAATGGGTGCCGGTCGATCGACCACGTATATCTGTCGTTAAGCTTATTCTACTCAAGTTTGGCATTTGCTGACTCGTCTATCATGGGTATAGTATTGGTATGAGGTGAACTCAAAAGGAGAACTTTTAATGAATTTACTACAAACATTTATAAGCTCAGGGATTTTTTTGACGACTACGTCGTCATTCGCTCACGGCAGCCACGAACAATTTAATGGTCCAACAGCCTACGAAGTTCCGGTTACAGATGCGCCGGAATTGGTTCCTTATGCACATTATGAAATGGCTGCGACCGTGAAGGCGGTGGGTGACAAATGGGATTTTTGCTACCGTTTGCCAGAAGACCTAGTCGGTCCAGATCACAAAGTTCCAACCATTGAATTTGTTACCACCGAAAAAGTAAATGATAGTACTTATAAGGTGAAGGGTCCACATTCTGACGGCACGTGCACCTTCGGCAAGAAAGCAAGTTGCAAGCTCTTCTATCATGACCTCAACCTCAACGTCGAATCGACTAAAGCCTTTCTTGCAACCAAATTTTCTGGCCTCGAATTAGAAAAACGCAGTGAAGTCGCCGTAAGATTCGCATTCGATCCAGAAGGAATTTTATTATTCACTGATTCAGCTAGTGATACCGCGGCTGAGTAGAGTTCGAGTAACCATAATATGCATAAGCTGCTCTAGCTCCGCCTGAACAGCTTTATTCTCCATAATACCCAAAGCCCGAGCAATCGCCTCGATGGTTGCCAGGCCTTCCGGTTTTGTTTCTTTACGAACACGATATTGTGAAGGTGCACCGGGTGGAATTTTCACGGTTCGTAGTGCAGCCATAGATGGGTCCCGGTGCCGCATTTTAAACGTCTGGCGCCAATTACCATCTGGCACAACTAATGTCCACGGCTCCGAGCCCAACATCTCGACTGAAAGTTCTTCAGCGTCGTCATGAGGATAGAGCAATAGATTCCGACCGGTAGGATCGAGATGATCCACAAGTTTATAAGGTCGATCTTGATCACCATGAATTAACACGACGCTATTATTCAAAGCCTGTGCGGCTAATCTACCCGTGTTGGTGGGTACTTTGATTTCACGCTTACTCACGACTAGCAATAGTTTTGTCTTTAACGCCAAATGAGGAATACTAGCACAAAGACAGAGCTCGTTCCGCATCAGACACTCTGAACAGCGATCTTGGGTTTTCTTACGTATACTCAACGAATGCCTGCTTTCATTTTTTCTTCGTCATATATCAATTGATATCTAGTCCAAGTTTTATTTCTGAGTTTGGTAAGCTGTAAAGCCTTTGCGAAGCACTGAGGATTTTGAGAACTAGCGTCTTTGTCTGCAGCATGAATAAAGAGATAATCGGGGCAAATGTTATTGAAGATGGTGAGATCTGGCCAACGCGTGACATTCGGAAATTTTGCTAACCACGCACCCGATCTTTCCACGGCCGAAATCTTGGCGTCTATCGGTATATCGCGAACAACTAGTTCGTCCCGGCCATATTGAGCTATATCACGCAAAGAAAGTCGCGTATTTTCTGGGACGTCCTTTGACTGACACCAACAACTTACAAAGACCCATAATCCGAGAAGCCAGAATTTTTGCAATCTAGCTAGAGTTGCAATCGTCATCAAGGCCAAAACCGGCCAAATGGATAACACATAGTGGAATTCGGTTCCTCGCAAGTGCGGATTTGTTGAAAGCATTAACAGCCCCAGACCCGGTAAGAAACCAATCAGGCATAATCCGCCGTAGGTTCGCATAGCGCAACGCTGCGAAAATAAATAAATAGGCAAACCAAGCCACGGCCACAGCAGATCGAAACCAAAAGATGCAAATGATTTCCAACCCAAAACTCGAATTGGCCTCAATGGATCGGTAAGAAGCGTTAACACGACCTCGTGAATACCGTGACCAAGATAGGAATAATAGCGATCAAAATAATTTTTATCGCTCGGTTTTGGTTGGATTTCAAACCAATATAATACGAGAACAAACACTAGCGCTAAACTCAACCATAACAACCGACGAACACGTGATTCTCCTTCTTTCTTTGCGACAAAAAAAGCCACAATAGCAAGTCCACAGCCTTCGATCAACGCGCTCTCTTTTGCACAAGCGCCGACGACCAATAAAACAACAAGCAAAAGAAAATGTTTATTAGATTTAGATTTGACTGGTTGCAACAGTAGAGCCATGAACCACGACCACGCAGCGAAACAAATCGCGGTGTCATGAAAACCCCACCAAATATTTTCCCATACGCTGCCAAAGAAACAGCAAAACGACGCAACGGCTAGTGGTAAATGGGGGAACGCCTTGCCGGTTCCGTTGGGTGCATCTATCAACTTTTTTGCAAACCAAACCCATGCAGCAAAACCAGTGAAAACAAGTGTGACCTGCAAGACAGGTAAGGTCCATGGCGCACCTCCCGTCCATTTCATAAGGGGAATAAACAAAACAAAAGACCATGCGAGATGATCTAACAGATAGTTTCCAGCGCCACTGATTGATGCAATAAAACCATGCCCCTGCGCCGCGTGCCAGATTGGTTGATGATATATTCCGGTATCAAACATCGGAAAACGAAACGCATAGGTTTGAATCACAACACTAACTTGCGCCGCAATAAAAAACAGACCTAGAACGACCCACGGAAGGCGGTAGTCGGTGAGAATCGCTAATAGGCTTGGTAGCGCTTTCGATTTCCAAAGATACAAAGCAAAGCCAGTCGCGATAAGCAAAATAACTCGTCTTACATCAGTCGAATAAAGCGAAACCCCGATGTTATAACTTCGCCATGGAATAGCCGAGAGGCCATAGCAGGCCACGAGGATTGTGAAGATAAAGAGAAATATAAAACGGAACCTAAATAGCCAGGATCTTGGATCACTGTTCGAATGGATATTCAGGTTTTTTGAGCTGTTTTCATGAATCATTTGGCTACTTCACTTCTGTTGTCGCCCCCGATTGGGCTTCTTCTGAAAGCCACTGTATCATTTTTTTGCCTTCTGCTGACTCCTTAAATGTATCGTCATCCATGGGCATATAGCCACTGAGCACTTCGTCGAGCAATCCAGGAAGTCGACTCACAAAATCTTCGCGGCTCGTGAGAGCAAACATATCACTACCATCATGACACCCACCCTTTGCACAAGAAGACATCGCAATGGGTTTAATATCTGCCCAAACCCATTTACTCGGAGAAGTAGGAGGCGGCAACGGATCTTCGGGAGGCGGAGATGGTTTTACGACCACATCTAGGTTCTTCAATGTCAGATCAAGAAAACCAAGCAACACCTGCCGTTCATCGGGATATAAAGGTGTCGCAAATTTTGGCGGCATATTTCGATCACCCAAGTCTGATTCCACTCGCTTCCTCATCATCATGATATAAGCTTTATTCTTCGACTCTGTAAAAAAATCGGCCCGGCTTATCTCGTCAAGACTATGGGGGGTGTTACCGGGAACCGTCTGAGGCCGTTGAGCTGTATGACAATTTGCACATTTTTGCTGAATAATTGCACCAGCTCCATGGTCCCAATCAGTGAGTGAGGTATCCAACGACACGCGATCCGGTGCTTCGCCACCTAGATCTTTGCTATGGCAGTGACTGAAAATCAGCAGTGACATCGTAAACGGCAATATTTTTTTCATACCGACACCCATTTAAAGAAATTGATTTTACCCGTTTCAATTCTTAGCCATCAGTGATTGTGACATGCCGCCTGTGGGGAGATGATAACCAAGCAGAAATCTCGGCATGCTTAAACGTTCTGGAACATTTAAATATCCGGCGGCTACTGTAAACCCAGCCATAAACTCATAACCCGCGGCAATCTGAGTCGAAGCGCCCGAACCAATTTTGGACTCGTCTACTAAATCAAATACCGTACTATCACTTGGGATCTCAAATCGTGTTGCGACGCGCCTTTGAGCCACCTGACCTTGGACCCACAAGGACTTCATCCGCTGAGGTGAAAAACTCAGCGCGATAAAATCAATGCGCGATGAGACATCAAACCGGTCACTTGTATTCACCTCGGTGATTCCACCTTTGACAACGGCTTTTGAGGCCTGCACGCCAACATCTAATCGAACGTTTACTTCTCTTAAATGCTCCTGTGAGTAGCCCAAAGATAAGCCGTAAATTTGCTGCTCGCACGATGCCGTCATCTCAGTCATCTTTGCCCCTTGGGGCGGCAAATATCCACCCCATAAGCGCAAATTCGAATTACCAGCTATTCCAAAATCACGTGCAACCCCTACTTCTAAGGTGGGGACTGTATGAACCGGTGGCTGCGGCGGCTGCTCTGTTTTTGCCCCAACAGTTGCATTTGTTTTTGGTAAAACTGAGACCACACTGCGTACAGCAACATGCCAGGTTGAATCGATAGGAGCTAGCATTGGCTCGGCGTCAAGCATAGCTGCGGAAACTAGTTGCAGGCGCTCCGCTTGCATCTCCCAAGTAACTGCAGAGACTGAGGACGAGGTCAGACTTAGCATGAGACCAGCGAAATAAGCCGTCATCGTCAGCTCCAAAGGGTGATTCTTCATAACGCCACCGTCTGGAGAATTCCAGCTAAGACGAATTCATCACTGACCCTGATCGCACCGAGCATCGCACTATATGGTTTGATGCCAAAATCGGTAAATTTAAGCGGGAGAATAAATTTTGCGGTGGTATTTTTGCCGTTTTGAATCAGAGTAAGATCGACCGATTTTGACACACTCTTATCATGAATACGGAGCGTTAATTTTAGCTTGCATTGAGAAGTTCCATCATCACTAGCCTGACAATCTGAAAACGATCCATTCCCGGAAATTTTCGGAAAACGTTCCGCATCCAGTTGCGAAGAAGCAAGCATATTTTCTGTTACTTTTGCTTGATTCGATGGTTCGAGACGGTCATTTTCGGCATCCCAAACTTTCCGTTCCATCAATAGGCCGCGTATGAGTTCAGATCCTGCCACATCATCGGCAAGGAGCTGCTTTACCGGCAAATCAATATCTGCTGTACCGCCAATCCAAGGCTGGATCGCTAATTTTGCTGCATCTGAATTTGGAGTCAAGTTAAGTACCACCGTCCAGTCACGCGCCACAACAATATGACGATGAGCCAAGCCTGATGCGACCCCTTCTTTTCTCGTGACCATCGCAAGACTAGACGCTGCCGACACTAGTTTCGCGGTATCAGCTAACAATGGTCCAGTGTGATTCATCTGCAAAAAAACGAGTGCAAGAAATAGCATAAAGTTTTTCATATACGCCCTACCTGGATTGACGAAAATTGAAACTTGGTATTTAGGGAAGAACTTCGATTTGTGCTATCATCCCATGAAGCTCATGGGGAACGCAAACATACTGATAAGCTCCTGGCACATTTAGAACCTGCGTGAAGACCGCCCCTGGCACCAATGCACCCGAATGGAATGGAACACCACCTTCCGGTAGAATAATATCACCTGCACGGCGTTCTAAAGATGGATCCGCGGTGACGGTGTGGGTCACAGCAGTTCTGTTCGTCCAGCGAATCGTGTCACCGACATGAACGGTAATTTTATTCGGTAGAAATTGGCCCGCACCGATTGCGACTTCAACAATCTCATTTTGAGTCGCGAGATCCTGTCGATCCGATAAATCTTGGGCGGCGGACATGGTCGAAATTCCTAACGCAGACGCAAGGCTTGCAACGGCTAGCAGGGATCTTGAATGTCGTAAAACTTTAGTACCTAAGCGTTTCATGTGGTGCATCTCCTTTTAAGCTGCTTGGGGGCGTCCCACCTATTTGGGACTCCATAAACTTAAGAGACGGTGAGAATAGTTTCCATTTCAACGATCATACTTCGCCTTGCTTTATGATATGATTAGAGTTTATATATTTGATATTATTATATAATTTACATCTATGCTCTGATGCCATTTTGCTGGTTTTGAGTATCACTTGTTGAATCAAATTCATTCCTGGCCTACACTCGACGGTCACATCTAGTCGCGACAAGCCCTCATCAAATCCGGAAAAATAATGCTTCTTATTAATTGCCAAAATATTTCTAAATCTTACGGTTTAGTTCCCGTTTTTTCGAAACTCAATTTCTCGGTGAATGATCGCGATCGCATCGGCATCATTGGACCTAACGGTGCAGGAAAATCGACTCTGATGAAGCTGATCGCAGGCATTGAGGAAGCGGACAGCGGGATTATTTCTCCGAAAAGAGGACTCATCACCGGCTACGTGCCGCAGCATAAAGATTATGTTCCTGGCAAAACTGTTCGCGAAACTTTAGAGGATGCCTTAGAAGGATCGCAGCACGCATATGACCTCGGTCGCGTTGAGTCGATGATTGGTCGGGCTAATTTTGCAGATGGTAACGCACCGGCCCACTCTCTATCCGGAGGCTGGAAAAAACGTCTCGCGATTTGTGAAGAACTCGTGCGCGCCCCTGAGTTACTTTTACTGGATGAGCCTACCAACCACTTAGATCTTGATGGCATTGAGTGGCTCGAGGAGTATTTGTCGAATGCGCCGATGGCCGTTTGCTTGATCAGCCATGATCGTTATTTCCTTGAAGCTGTCCCGACGCAGATCATGGAAGTTAACCGCATATATCCCTCTGGCGTATTCAGTGTGGATGGTGGTTATGGTAAGTTCATGGAGCATAAGGCTCTATTTATCGATGGCCAGGCGGCAACAATGGCAAGTCAAGCGAACAAACTTCGTATGGAGACAGCTTGGCTTCGCCGCGGCGCGCAAGCACGTTCGACCAAGCAGCAAGCCCGCATCAAGAGTGCTGGTCAACTGAAGGATGAACTTGAGAGTGCAACTCAAAGGACACGCCGCCTTGCAGTCGAGTTTGAATTCTCCGCCTCGCAGCGCAAATCAAAGCGTCTGATTGATATTAAAAATATTTCAAAAGGTTTCGGCGAACGCACACTCTTTGCAAATTTGTCTTTCACCCTTGGACCTGGCATGCGCCTTGGACTTCTAGGACCAAACGGTAGCGGTAAATCAACTCTTATTAAAGTCATGCAAAACAAGCTTGCGCCAGACTCCGGCAGTGTTGAGCATGCGGATCAATTAAAGATTGTTTATTACGATCAACATCGCGAACAACTACCAGAGAACATCACCCTGCGACGTGCGCTTGCACCTGATAGCGATAGTGTTGTCTTCCAAAACCGCTCTGTGCATATTGCTTCTTATTCCAAAAGTTTCGGATTTCGGACTGAACAATTAGACACAACTGTTGACCGCCTATCTGGCGGAGAGCGAGCGCGATTATTGATTGCGCGCATGCTATTGCAACCTGCAGATGTTCTAATTCTCGATGAGCCCACTAACGATTTAGATATCGATACATTGGAAATGTTAGAAGAGAGTCTTCAGACTTTTCCCGGCGCGGTAGTATTGGTCACGCATGACCGCTATTTAATGGACCGCGTATGCAACGGCATGCTTGGCCTAATGGGCGGCGGCAACGCAACCTTCTTTGCTGACTATAGTCAGTATGCCATTGGCGGAGCGGTGGCGCGAGCTGAAGCCATCCAAAAAGCAAAAGCGGTGAACGCCGCTAATTCGGCACAGTCCGGAAAAAAATCAACAAAAAAACTTTCTTATAACGATCAACGTGATTTAGATACGATCGAAGCCCGTATTCAAGCTGCTGAACAAAAGCTTGAAGATGCGAACGCATTATCAAGTGATCCCGCTATTGCTATGAATTCCCTAAAGCTGCAGGAGGCGTTCAAAGAAGCGCAAAAAGCTCAGCAAGAAGTGAATAAGTTGTATGCGCGGTGGGAAGAACTTGATGCGATGGTAAAGGCACTCTAAACAATTTCAGGTCATCATTTAAAAGTGATTCAATATTTTTCAATAAAATCAGATGGTTTCCGTGATACTTAAAATATACAAACCAATTATGCCGCAAATCTACCCTTAATTTTTCCCGAAATTTGCCGATCATTTTCCATTGTTTGAACGAGTTCAAACTTGTTTATCCGATTAAGAACAGCAGGATAAGGAAAAATAGCGGCATGGCGAATATTCTTGTTATCGATCAGACGAAACAACAACGTTCTGAATTGTTACATCTCTTTAGCGAATTAGGACACGTGCCCACAGAAGCATGGGATGGCTCGAACGCCGCTCATAAAGCAGATCAAATTACCTACGATATGATTGTTTGTAGTATGGATATTACAAAAGTTACGATTGAACACTTTGTAAAATCCCTACGCACCGGAAAAACCAATCGCAAAACTCCTGTCATACTTTATGCCGAGAATTTTACCGAGGAGTCCGTCGCAGCACTGAGTAAACTGGGAAAAATTCAATTTGTAAAATCACCAATCGATAGCAAAGCTTTAGCGGAAAAAGTGAATAGCACGTTCAAGGCTGCTGAAGCTGTTAACCGCGAGCAAGAAGCTCAGAAGAAAGTTTATACGTTTTCAAAAGCTTCTCTCGAAAAATGCACCAAAGTTTCAGTTGAAAAAATCGAACAAGAATTTTTCCGATTTTTTCCCGATATGCTGCAGCAAATTGATCCGGCCACCGTCGATTTCGGAATTTGGTTAAAAGGCAGCCATGATCTGCTGGAATATGTCAGTCCAAAATTCAGCGGCGTAGAAAATGCGCAGAATATTGAGGGCATCGTAGCTGCGTTAAAACGTGTCAATGGTGGTTTAGAACTATACTTACGCATCTCCGAGAAGGATAAGCTCTATAGCCATATCCAAAAACGCCGGCTCGCTCGCTTATCAACAAAATCGATGACAGATTCTCAGAAAGAGACGGCCGAACTCTTTAATAAGCTAACTGTGTGCGCAACCCGCTTTAATGCTGCAGATATCGATCAGAATGTCATTGCATCAGCAGAACAAATCTCGATGGATATGATGCAAAGGGTGAGTGATAAACCTGAACTTATGACTTTAATTGTCGATCTTTTGCGTAAAGATGTGCAAATGTTCGATTTCTTAGCGCTTGTAACCATTACCTCTGTATCACTTGGTAAAAAACTCGGGCTTAAGGACGTGAGCTTAAAAAAATTATCATTGGGATGTTTCTTTCACGATGTTGGTCTAGCAACCTTAAATTTACCGTTGATTATCGATCGTGAAATGACCTCCGACGAAATGATGCTTTACCGCGAGCATCCAAGTGCTGGTATCGAGTACCTAAATTCGATGGAAATAAAAGGAGTCATACTACCTGAGGAAGTTTTCATCATCATGATGCAGCATCATGAAAAATTCAATGGCACGGGTTTTCCCAATCAAAAGGCCGGACGCGCATCAAAGGAGAATCCAACAGGCATTCACCTAATGGCGTCTATAGTTTCGGTTGCCGACCGCTTTGCGCTCTATCTCTTAAACGAATCAAAGAACGGGATCGTTGATCAAAACCGAATTATCACCGCTATGCATCGTCTGACCGGTGAATTTGATCCGATCATTCTGCAGGCGCTAAGGGATGTCTTTGCCATCAGTCGGCAGGGTACCGTTAACTGGAAGGCTTCGTAAGCACAAGCGGGCTTTGATCTATCAACTTCCAGGATGCTCTCAACCTTGCTTCTGCTGCTGCCATAAATCGCGGTGATGTGCAACCAATGCGCCAAAGGTCCCAGCTTCCAGGGTAGAGCGCATATCAGCAGCCAACTGCAAATAGTAAGCAATGTTATGCAACGAAAGCAGCCGCAACGCGGTAATTTCTCCGGCTAGAAATAAATGCCTGAGATAACCACGCGAAAAGGTCTTACAGGTATAACAGCTACAAGCAGGGTCCAGCGCCTCGTCGTCAAGACGGTAACGTTGGTTTTTAATATTGACGCGACCGTGCGATGTGAAGAGCGTGCCGTTGCGACCATTACGCGTTGGCATCACACAGTCAAACATGTCAACTCCGCGCACCACACCCTCAATTAAATCCAATGGCGTGCCAACACCCATCAAATAGCGAGGTTTGTCAGTCGGTAGCACCGCACAACAAGCCTCCGTGATACGATGCATATCTGGTTTTGGCTCACCCACTGATAAACCACCAATGGCATAGCCCTCAAAGCCAATATCGACAAGAGCCTTGGCACTTTGGACTCTAAGATCCTCATACATACTGCGCTGAACGATTCCAAATTGGCAGAGATCTGGTTTAACTTTGGCGTCGCGGCATCTTCTTGCCCATCGCATCGAACGTTCCATCGATTTGAGCGCCGCATCGTATTCTGCGGGATAGGCTGTGCACTCATCGAGAACCATATGAATATCTGCACCAATCGTCTCTTGGATTTCGACCGCGAGTTCTGGCGTTAAAGTAAATTTAGTACCGTCCAGATGACTAGCAAATTTGGCGCCTTCTTCATTAATCTTATTTAGCTTGCCTAAGCTAAAAATCTGGAACCCGCCGCTGTCGGTGAGGATCGGACGATCCCATTTAATAAAATTATGAAGCCCACCGAAATGGCGCATAACCTCCATACCAGGACGTAAAAACAAGTGATAGGTATTGCCAAGAATAATCTGAGCGTTGACCTCGTGGAGATCCTGCGGTGTCAGAGTCTTTACAGAGCCGACCGTTCCTACAGGCATAAAAACAGGGGTTTCAACAACACCGTGTTTTAATTGCAAACGACCACGACGCGCCTGACCTTCTTGTTTTAATAATTCATAGCGGCCAATCGTCATGCTAGGTCATTCCTTAAATATTTATATTTTACTGCTTTAAACTATCGATTTACCAAGTGCTGATTGAATGAGGTCGACGACAAGTCTTGCTGTCTTATGCTCAATATCACACATCGGGTTTAGCTCCATAAACTCCATAGAAAGAAGTTTGCCAGTATCGGCCATCATTTCGAGGGCCAAATGAGCTTCACGGAGGCTAATCCCACCAGTAACCGGTGTGCTGACACCAGGTGCATAAAGGGGGTCCAGTCCGTCCATATCAAACGACAGATGAAATCCAAGTGTACCGTTGGTTACGACTTGCAGTGCTTCTCGCATCACTGTGAGCATCCCCTTTTCATCGATTTCACGCATGGTAAAATAGCGGATGCCACTCGTTCGACAGATTTCTTTTTCTGCAGAGTCCAGAGTTCGGATGCCAATGAGGGCAACATTCTGTGGTTTTAATTTGGGCGAGAAACCGCCGAGGTTTACTAAATCAGGATGGCCTAGGCCTAGAACCGTTGATAGTGGCATTCCATGGATATTGCCGGTATGAGTGGTGTCGGGCGTGTTCATATCAGCGTGAGCATCAATCCAAATCAGACCCATAGAACTATTTTGTTCACGGACATAACGACTTACCCCAGTGATGGTTCCCATCCCAAGGCTATGATCTCCGCCAAGTACAATTGGCTTATTTCCATTTTTCAACGCATGAAACACTTCATCACTTAACTTGGAACATATTTCTCGAATCGAAGTTCGATGCTTCTCCGCAATTTCTTGCGCAGACAAAATCTCTCGCAATGGCACAGTGATGTCACCACGCTCATCGATCGCGAAGCCCAACATCTTGAGCTTCTCATGCAGACCTGCGATACGTACTGCCGCCGGTCCAATGTTAGCACCACGCATATTTGCACCTAGGTCACTAGGTACACCGATTACACTCACCGTAGTCATGATTACTCCTGAAATCCGTATAAGGACCCAAGACTACCATAAACCGATGGAGCGGTTAAGCGTGTATTATCTAAAACAAAACAACTAAAACTAAGGCACTAACTCGACGATTCTGCTACTAAATTCTCGATCTCAACAAACCAATACTGATCATTTCTTGTACGAGTACCGATCATTTACTAAAGTCACTTGATTCCATCTAGATTGCCCTCAAAATCATTTCCAATCCTCAATGGTTTTTAAATCACAGCTTGCACCATGGTAAACCCGGGGGAGGGAGAACCCTCCCCCGTTAAAGACAGAAGAAACTTCTGAAAGACAAAACTTTAGAATTCATCAAACACTGAAGTCTTAGGCCGCCCTTAGGAGGCCATACCCCCGAACATCATTACATGTTCTGAAGAAGACTGAGTGCCATCTGCGGCTGCTGGTTCGCTTGCGAAAGAACAGATGTTCCAGCCTGCTGCAGAATATGTCCTTGAGTAAATGTTGCTGTTTCAGCAGCGTAGTCGGTATCACGGATCCGGCTTCTAGCAGTATCGAGGTTTTCGACCTGTACACCCAAGTTATTAATACTTGAGTTGAAGCGGTTCTGAATAGCACCGAGGTACGCGCGGTATTCGTTTACTTGAGTGATTGCGCCATCAAGCTTACTGATAGCTTGTTGCGAACTCACTTTAGAATCAACGCGAGTTCCGCCACCGCCTTCTTCAGGCTCTGCTTCACCAAGGCCAAGGCCTGAAGTGAATGCGTTCAAATGACCCATATCAATTTTGATAATGTTCACTTGATTACGGTTACCAATTGCGTCAGAGTCTTGGTAATAGTCTTTGCCAACTTGAATTTCGAGAGGGAACGAGTTTGCACCAGTCTGCATCTCTTCCGGAAGCTCGTCCACTTTATCACCAACGAGTAGGCGTGTGCCGTTAAACTCGGTGCTGCTAGCGATACGATCGATCTCGTCTTTTAACTGCATGTATTCTTTGTTGAGGAACTCACGTTCGGTATTACCGATCGTGTCACTTGCGCCTTGGACAGCAAGTTCACGAAGGCGGACCAACATATTGGAAGTCTCTTCAAGACCACCCTCTGCTGTCTGCACTAGCGAGATACCATCGTTAGCGTTGCGTTTTGCCATGTTCAGGGAGCGAACATCAGCACGCAGGTTTTCGGATACGGCTAACCCAGCAGCATCATCCGCAGCGCGGTTGATACGGCTACCACTAGCCAACTTGTTCATACTTGCTTGTACCGCATCGGTAGAACTGCCGAGGCGTCGTTGCGAATTGAGAGATGCAACGTTTGTCCTGATTCTCAAGCCCATCTTTCTGACCTCCTGTCAAAGTTATGAATCACATCATGCGATTCTCATCACTGTCATCGTCACGCCCTGAAACTTCTTTAGTCAGGGGCTTAAGTATATTTTCTAACATCCTGAAATCATTGTGGATAAAATTTTGCAATGCCCGGCAGGGATTGCCTACGATTGGGCAAAAAGTCGATTTGAGACCAAACTTAAACGGTTATAGAAAAGAAACTACGGATGACATCAT
>CAZUYQ010000100.1:0-4505 GCA_964624705.1 uncultured Polynucleobacter sp. | reverse complement strand
GGCCTGTGGCTCTAACATTCCACGGCCACGCAAAAATTCAACAGTGGCCTCAGGATGAGCCTGAAGCCCAAAAACAGGGTATTTTCGATGTTTTAACCCATCTATTTTTACGTCTGATGACGATGCAAAAATTTCCATGCACTCGGGAAGATCAGTAACCATTTCATTATGGGTTACGATAAGCCGTTTTTTCCCATTGATGTTAAGCGCAGATGAAGTGAAATCGACCTCGCGAACACCCTTAGATTTCTCGTGATCTGCTCGTATATAAGCCACTTTACCACCAAACATATGAGCTAACATTTGATGACCATAGCAAAGACCCAGCACCGGAACACCTCGTTCACACAGTGGCTTAAGCCAAGCTTCCAGTGGCTTTTGCCAGGGCAAATGATCGTAAACGCTTGCTGCACTTCCTAATATAATAATTCCACGAATCAATGATTCGTCCGTGGGAAATGAATGAAACCCAAAAAGAGCGGGCATATGATATGTCAAAGGCAGTGGTGCAAACCCACACATATGATTGAACGTATCGACCTCTGGCGTATGAACGCAAGGATCAATAACCATAATATGAGGCACAGTGATTGCCGACATGAATGCTAGGGCTTCTTCTGAACGAACTGGTCTTTAAATTTACACTCACGGACGAGATCGCGACTTAACTGGGTAGTTTTCACCAAGTTCTCATCGCGTGCTAATGTCACAGGGGGGTGATTTGTCGCAGACCACTGAACAAAGTTACAGTGAGGGCATTTGATCTCAGTGTGAGAAACGGGAGAGGCTTCATCGTCGAAACTGACATGGAAACGTCGAGAGCACACTACATTATCAACAAGAAACTTTTGATAGCTCATAAATAACTGAGTCCTGCTTCGCAAAGGGCCAACGACAACGCTGATAAATTCCAACGAATCATTATTATGACCAATTATCCCTCATGCTGACAAGAAGCAATTAAATCATTGTCTTGTTAAAGTACGGTGGCATAATCTTAGACAGCGACTTTCATGTTTTAGAACTCTGAATAATGCTATGATTTTGAGCTGCATTAGAATCGATCATAAAATTTAATAACTGGAGTAAATATTCATGAGCGATACCATCTTTGATAAAATTTTGAGCAAGCAGATCCCTGCTAATATTGTCTACGAGGATGACGATATCCTCGCATTTAAGGACATTCACCCACAAGCTAAGATTCATGTGTTGGTGATTCCAAAGCGTAAGGCGAAGTCTCTCAATGAGTTAAGTGCTTGGGATCCTAAGGATGTTGGTATTTTTTTCCAAAAGATTGCAGTAGTCGCTCGTCACATCGGAATTGGACCTAAAGGATACCGGATGGTTATGAATACAGGTGTTGATGGCGGTCAGACTGTAGATTACATCCATGCACATATATTAGCTGGCGAGAGCTTGACTGGGGAGTTTGCTTAATGCCAGCTGGGAAACCGCTCAACTCTCTACTCTTGCTTGATCAGAAGAATTTTACTCCTCTAAAGAAAACTCCATGGGCGGGAAGTCAATTGGCCGCTGGTATTAAAGCAGCGTATGTGACTAACCAGCATCAGCTAATCGGTGAGTCTTGGGAAATTTCATGCGATCAAGACACCCCATCCATCACTGTAGCCGACCCTCGCCTTACTCTTAGCGAGATCATTGCAAGCAATCCACAAGAGACTCTTTCACCTGCAATGATCGCTGCAGGAAGAAGTCACTGCGAGATTCTTGTTAAATTAATTAATGCCAGCACTCCCCTTTCCCTACAAATTCATCCAGCTGATGACAACGCTTTTTTAAAAGCAAATGAATGCGGCAAACCAGAAAGTTGGCTTGTCCTCGCTGCCGAGCCCGGATCAGGATTATATTTAGGATTTTCGCGGAAAATGTCGTTATCTGAAATAGAGAACCATCTTACTGACGGGACTTTTTCTGAAAAGATGCTGCAGTTTGTTCCGGTAAAACCTGGCGATTTTTTTGAAATCGCTCCAGGTGTGCCGCACGCCATTGGTCCGGGGACTGTGCTTCTTGAGCCACAACGTATTACACCCGGTAAGGCCGGAAAAACTTGGCGTCTTTGGGATTGGAACCGCCTTTATAACGAGAATGGGCAGCCGGATCCCCATCAAGGTAAAGCTCGCGAGTTACACATAAAAGAATCACTGTCTTTGCTGCAACCTGATGTTCAGTTTGGGTCCGAGTATGTTGACACACTCCGGAGAATTCCAAAAATTTGCAAACTAGCAAATAGATCTGAAGTGAAAATTTTCCCGGCAAATAAATATTATCAAGTTCTGTTTATGGAACTTCCGCCAAATGCAAGGATCACCATGACCGCAAAAAGTGGCTTCGCTGGCATCACGATGCTGTCAGGAACGATTCGATCAGCTTCAAATGAGAAAGCAGTCAATATGTCTATGGGTCAAAGTGCTTTTGCGCCTTGGACATCATTCCCAATGACTCTTAACAATACTGGTAACGACAATGCCCGCTTTAGTTGGATTATTCCGGCCGGTGCAGGCACCGAAGACCATCAAGGGATGGTCTTCAACAACTAAAATCTAAATAAAGGGATCGGCATGAATTTTCTGTGCGCTGACGCCCGATAAGAACAATTTCTTTTTGAGCTCACGCACTAACGCAGGATCTCCACAGAGATAAATTCGCTGAGCCTTGGGATTTTGTATACTCGCCAAGACGATTTTTTTGATATCACCAATTTGATAAATGCAAGCGTCGGATGCTTCCATGACACAAGGTATATATTTGATTGTGTTATTTTCTCGGGCAAGCTTGGTTAATTCCTCGACAAGATACAGACGATCTGCCCTCATCGCACCTTGGTAAATATGAATCGGTCCAGTATGTCCCTGCTTTATTACGTCTTCTGCAATGGCTTTGAGCGGAGCCATACCAGTTCCTGTGGCGACAAATGTTAGTGGCTCTTCCGGGTTACCTGGATAATAACGGCAATCGCCTTTAGGTCCCTGTATCCATATCCGATCGCCTACCTTCGCCATTTCGTGAAACCATACACTTAAAGACCCATCGCAAATCTTACGAATGTGAAAATCAAAAAAATCTCGTTCTGCACTTGGAGTAGCAATCGAATAACTCCGAATAATCCCGTTTCCTCGATGCACGCTCACGAATTGGCCTGCAAAAAATTGAAACCATTCAGGCATCTGACAACGAACACGCATAATTTCTGGACCTATGATGGTCAGCTCCTGAATCTCAACAACACCATTGAAGACCGAGGTCGAATCCGCAGCAGATTCAAAAGCCATAAAATCAGTAGGCCGACATATGCACGCCAAAAAATGCCCAGTAGATTTTAGGCTTTCCTTCAGGCCCTGCTGAGCCGCGACAGGAACTGGCCCCTCAATCGATCGCATCAGACAGCATTGACATGCACCGGCACGACAAGAGGACACAATATCCCCACCCTGGCGTTCAACCGCATCAAGAATGGTTTCTCCCATTTGGATACCAAATAATTTACCTGCATAGTTTACCTCGACATTAGGGTTCGACATGAGATCACCTACGGGGTTGGCGATTTAAAACATCATCTCGGACACTGTTGGCAATTGCAGCGATTTGGGCAATGTCGTCTTTTGCGACGCCATGTTCGGTTAACGATGCCCCCAATAATTCAATAACGGCATCAACATGCGAATCATTTAAACCGCGTTGAACCAAATGTAGATGCCCTTGGCGCATATCTTTACCCGTGTAAGCAACCGGCCCTCCACAAACCATGGTTAAAAAACCCTTCTGCTTTAAGAGCTGTTCATCCATATCAACGTCATCAAAGAAATGACTGATACGGTCATCCATTAAAACTTTGCGATAAAAGGTCTCGACAACAACGTCAACGGCCTTCATTCCCCCCAAACGTTCATACAAAGATGCCATAATTCATTCCTTCATAGCGCAAGGTTAAAGATGTATATATAATACATCTTTTAATCGGAAGGTCAATACCCATAAACTTTGATCTCCAAGGAGGCAGAAACAATGCAACTTTCTCTTCACTCAGATTTTGCCTGCAGGGTTTTAATATATTTAGCAACGAATAATGCTCAAAAAAGCTCCATTGAAGAAATCGCAAGAGCGTTTCACATTTCTGAAAATCACCTTATTAAGGTGGTGCATAGGCTAGGTAAATTTGGGTTTATAGAAACAACAAGGGGGCGCGGCGGAGGTATCCGCTTAGCACGAGCACCTAAACAGATCTCCATCGGTGATGTCATTCGCAAAACCGAAACTAATATGAATATTGTGGAATGTTTTGATTTAGGAACAAATACTTGCCCGATCATCGGTGCCTGCGGTCTTAAGGCATGGTTGCACAAGGCAACGGAAGCCTTCTTAGCTACCCTAGATCAAGTCACCCTAGCCGACATTAGCAGCAACGACGAAAAATTAGCGGGTTTGCTGGGAAGTGGGACACACAACGAAACCGAAATAGAAAAAGATTTAGGACACACAACGAA
>CAZUYQ010000099.1:18229-19432 GCA_964624705.1 uncultured Polynucleobacter sp. | reverse complement strand
GATTATTTCCTGTTTCACTGAAGACCGTTTCACTTCGTCTGCGTTTGACCGCATGTGTAACTCACGGCATGATTTCTAATATTAATGGCAGCGTTGAGGTCTCGGTCGTGGACTGCGTTGCAGCAAGCCACCATTTTGTAAATATGTTTGAAAATGTTTATGAAAATCTCGTGCTTTAGCGACGGGATGCAATTGACGTAAGGAATCTGCAGAGAAAAATTTATGCTGAAAAAGCTTTACAACGACGTCAGATAACTGCTCATTCATTGCTTCACTAACTGTGAGTGGTAACATTTCAATGAGTGCAATGCGTCCTGCCAAAGACTCCCGTATAGCGATACGACTAGTAAACCGCACCGATCCGCTCAACACAAATTGTCCTGGTTTTTTGCTGACCCGGACACTCTCTTTTAGAGTAGGAAACAGTTTAGGCTCATGCTGGCACTCGTCAATGGCCGCCGGAAACTCCGTAAGAGAGGCAATAAATTTTGTTGGATTCTTTTGGGCAAAATCCAAAGTATCGACATCATCTAACGTTTGATAGTTTCTAATCT
The DNA here is from genome assembly GCA_964624705.1 of uncultured Polynucleobacter sp. GTDB lineage: Bacteria > Bdellovibrionota_B > Oligoflexia > Oligoflexales > RGVZ01 > CAMDKS01. The sequence goes on along the minus strand of CAZUYQ010000099.1, from coordinate 18,878 downwards.
CAGCTGATAAGAACGTAGTTTTGCCAACTTGACGATGCCCAAATAAGCCCCAGAATCGGGCTAAAGCCTAACAGTTGGTCAAATAAGTTGTTTAGATGTCGCTTTCTTTCATTTGCCAATCGCGTCCCCAATTGATTAAATGCTAAGTTTCATTTTATCCGGTGACCGGATATTTTGAAGATAGTCTGACTTTGCACGATATTTAAGCAGAATCACTCTGCATCATAATGACTTGGCACTGCCATTTAATTCTCACTTAATTCTTAAGAATTAGCCAGTTACACCATTCTTTCCTCTATCCTATTTATACCTGAGATCGGTCCCATCTCCCGAATTTTATTGCTTTTCATCGAGCCTAAAGCTATCACCGTAAAGGTCTAAACTTATTTAGAATCCGTTTCAGGAGAAAAAAAAGACATGAGCAACTTGTCTGTTGAAGATCGCGTCAAGCAACTCGTCGTGAGCCAACTTGGCGTTGAAGAAGGTGCCGTAGTCGGCAAGGCAAAATTCATTGAAGACCTAGGCGCAGATTCACTCGACATTGTCGAGCTCGTCATGGCGATGGAAGAGGCGTTCGGCGTCGATATTCCTGATGAAGAGGCGGAGAATATCCGAACAGTGGATGACGCTGTTGGCTTCATTAAGCGCG
>CAZUYQ010000099.1:0-18219 GCA_964624705.1 uncultured Polynucleobacter sp. | reverse complement strand
AACGACGGGGCCTCATGGCCCCGTCGGTGTTTTAGCGCGTAACGAAGGATCTGGATTTTAAAATAACTTTCTGTAGGTGACTTCATGCGTATTGGTGTTGCAGCGGATCATGCAGGCAAAGAACTAAGACAACTCGTCGTCGAGATGCTGAAGATGACCTCGCATGAAGTGGTCGATTTCGGAGTCGGTGTTGATTGTCGCACCTCTGTTGATTATCCAGACTACGCAGCACTGGTTGCCAGTGAAGTTTCGGTCGACAAACTAGACTGCGGCATTTTGATCTGCGGCACTGGTATTGGCATGTCGATCACCGCCAATAAATTTCCAAATGTTCGTGCTGCGGTTGTCTGGGACGAATACTCCACCAAATTGGCTAAAGAACATAATAATGTAAACGTTCTCTGTCTCGGGGCACGCACCACAAATCATATGCGTGCTACAGAATTCGTAAAACTATGGCTCGACACACCGTTTGGTGGATCGCGTCATCAAGTACGGATTAACAAAATCCGCGAACTCGAGCAAAAACTTCGCAACGCACCGACCACCAGGTAATTAGGAGGATATCCGTCATGGCAACCAATGAACGCCCCTGGGAACTTCTTCGCAGTGCTGATTCAGAAGTCTTCAATCTAATCGAAAGTGAAATGACTCGCCAAAAGCACGGCCTCGAACTCATCGCGAGCGAAAATTTCGCTTCGCAGGCAGTTATCGCAGCCATGGCGAATGTTATGACAAATAAGTACGCCGAGGGCCTTCCTGGTAAGCGTTATTACGGTGGTTGCGCTGTCGTCGATAAAGTCGAAGACTTGGCGATCTCAAGACTGAATCAAGTGTTTGGCAGTAAATTTGCGAATGTTCAACCTCACTCGGGAGCTCAAGCCAATGCAGCTGTTTACCTAGCCCTCCTAGATAAGGGTGACCGCGTTCTTGGACTTGATCTTTCACATGGCGGTCATTTAACACACGGCAGCAAAGTAAACTTTTCGGGTTTACTTTATGATTCGCATTTTTATCAATTGGATCCCAAGACTGAGACCATTAACTACGACGATGTTTTAAAAATTGCTCGCGAAGTAAAACCAAAAATGATCATCGCTGGTGCAAGCTCATACGCTCGGACGATTGACTTTGAACGCTTCCGCAAAATCGCCGACGAAGTCGGCGCCTATTTGATGGTAGACATGGCACATATCGCAGGCCTCGTGGCTGCTGGTCTTCATCCGAGCCCGATTCCGCATGCCCATGTTACCACTTCCACCACCCACAAAACCTTACGAGGCCCACGTGGCGGCATTATTCTTTGGAATGACGAGACTTTAACCGCAAAATTAAATAAAGCTGTCTTCCCAGGTACTCAGGGTGGCCCCCTCGAGCACGTGATCGCTGCTAAAGCTGTCTGCTTTAAAGAAGCCCTCACGCCAGAATTTAAAACCTATCAAAAACAAGTAATATTAAATGCTCAAGCTCTGGCAAAAACCCTCGTTTCAAAAGGCATCAAGCTTGTAAGCGGCGGTACTGATAACCACCTCATGCTTATTGATCTTTCCGAAACTGAAGTCACCGGAAAGCAGCTAGAAGAAGCTCTCGGAAAAGTCGAAATTACGGTGAACAAAAACACTGTTCCTAAAGAAAAACGCAGCCCCTTCGTCACGAGCGGCATCCGCGTTGGAACTCCTGCTATCACGAGCCGCGGGATGAAAGAGGCTGAAATGACTGAACTCGGCGGCTTGATCTTCGACGTATTCTCGCATATATCTAAGGTCGGAAACGAAGCTAGCTTGGATCCTATTCGTCACAAAGTCATGGCTTTGGCTGAACGTTTTCCCCTCTATCCAAACTGGAAATCCTAAGGAGTTAAACTCTATTGCGCTGCCCTGAATGTGGACATGAAGATACTAGAGTTTTAGAAAGCCGCCTGTCGCACGAGGGTAGGTCGGTGCGTAGACGACGCAATTGTCCCGACTGCGGATATCGTTTTACAACTTACGAAAGAGAAGAAGAATTTTTCTTTCAGATCCGTAAACGGGATGGCCGCGTCGAACCTTATATTCGCGACAAGGCCATGCGTTCTCTTCAAGTTGCCAGCCAGAAGCGTCCTATTACTATAGATCAACTCGAAGGTTTGCTTGCAAAGATCGAGCGTAAAATCCAAGACGACGGCGGCGACCGTGTAGTTCCCAGTGAAAAATTTGGTGCGCTTATTTTAGAACGCCTCAACGAGCTTGATAAGGTCGCCTACGTAAGGTTTGCCTCCGTTTATAAAGATTTCAAAGATACCGATGAATTTATGCGCGAGCTGGTTGCCATCGATCGCAACCCCTCAAGTCCAGCGCCAGAATAAGGAAAACATCACGATGTTTACAGGACTCGTCGAACGTACTGGTCGCGTCGTCGTTATCAAAGAACCAACTTTAGAAAGCAGCGACGTTTGGACCCTTCAGGTTAACCCTGGACTTGATTACTCTCGTGAGCATGGCGCTTCAGTTGCAATCAATGGCACTTGCCTCACAGAAATTGGCCAAGCACGTGAGGGCGTTCTCACATTTCACGTAAGCCATGAGACACTGGCAAAAACGAGCCTTGGTGATCTTAAAGTTGGTAATATCGTAAATCTCGAAAGAGCGATGCGACCTACCGATCGTCTTGGTGGGCATATTATGCTTGGTCACGTCGATGGCACAGGTGAAATCACTCTTATCAAAGAAGAAACAGGATTTTGGTTGATGACCGTAGTCATTCCAAAAACGCTAGCAAAATATGTTGTTAGCAAGGGGTCAATCGCCGTTGACGGCGTGAGCCTTACCGTCAACGGTATTCAAGATGCACCTCAGCTTTCTGAACTTTCGTTCATGCTTATACCAGTCACCTGGCAGACCACGCGCTTCCATACACTAAAAGCGGGTAGTCGTGTTAATATTGAAGTCGATGTAATCGCAAAACATATCGAACGCCTCGTGCAACCTTGGAACGATTCCAAAAAATAGTGTGCTCGGGCTACGATATTGTTACCGACTGGTGATAAATATGAGCCGACCGCTTTTTTTAAAGATTATTATTTTATCTTCCGTAGTTATCTCTTTACTCAAAGGGTCACCGGCCTGCGCTGTCACCTGGAACGATCTCCGAAGTTCTGCGTCCGCAAATATTCTCCCACTCCGTAATGCGGACCAGTCGGTTGGGCGTGCTCAAGTTGTAAAAGACGAGGCCAGTGGAGGTTATTTACCGACACTAAAAGCGACCGCTTCTGCCGCGCGGACGATGGATCCCCAACCAACTGGGTCCGCCACCAGCAATAGACTTGGTGTTACTGCATCTCAGAATTTATTTTCAGGATTCTCAGATGAAAAATCGATCGAGAAAGCTGATGCTCTTAAAAACTCTGCCCTTGCTGCGAGAGCTTCCGAATCAGTCAATCAACGGATGATCCTAAGAAAATTATTTAACAGCGGCCTCTACTTGCAACAGTCACTCGAGCTTTCAAAAAAGATTTTAGACCGCAGGCAACAGAACGTTCGCATCGTAAATCTTCGTTATAGCAGCGGTCTCGAAAATAAAAGCTCTTACTTAAAAACACAGGCCACCCAACTGGAAGCTGAAGCTGACCGTGATCAAAGTCTTGCTAATTTATCCAATGCTAGAGTCGAAGCTGCGCGCCGTAGTGGAAGACCCATATCTGAAACGGAACTCTTTGAAGGTGTATTGCCACAGACACCGTCAACTGTAACACCAGATAGCATTCATCCTGATTTGGTACGGGCTCAGTTTGAACGCGACTCAGCCGCTGCGACGGTTGGCGAGACTAGGGCAGGATGGCTACCACAGTTGACTGCCGATGCGTCGGCTTACCGCGGCGGAACAGACCTAAAACTGGAGCCACAGAATCACTATGAAATAGGACTAACTTTGAGTGTGCCTATCTACACCCCGACGCAGTCGCCCAGATACCGCGAGGCAACTGTTGATCTTGCCAAAGCAGAGATCAGTCTTGCTTCGACACAGCTTGATCTTGAATTAAAATTAAGGAAAGCTCGGTCCACTGTCGAAGATGCAAAGAGGCGGGTTGGTGTCGCCGCTAAAAATGTTGAAGCATCGCAGATGCAAGCTGAGGTTTACCGCAAAAGATACACGCTTGGCCTAATTTCATTCCAAGATTGGGACGCGGCAGAATCCGATTTTATCAAAGCCGATAAAGAATTTCTTATCGCCCAACAAAATCTTGCCAACGCGGTCGCAGACCTTGATGCCGCTATCGGACGAAAACTGGAGGATGAAACACCGTGAAATTCTTTAAAGGTAAGATGCTAACCATTGGCATCATTGCTGTCATTTTATCAATCGGTGGCGGCGTATGGTGGTATATTGCCGTCAAAAAAAATAAAACAAAACGCAGCTTCAAAGAAGTAACCGTCACACAAGGAGACCTTGAAGTTTCGGTTCAGGCGACAGGTCAGGTCCAACCAGAGAATAGACTTGTGGTAAAGCCAGCAATTTCTGGTCGTATTGAAGAAGTTCTTATCGATGAAGGAAAGGCCGTAAAAGCAGGTCAAATACTCGCATGGATGAGTTCCTCGGACCGTGCTGCGCTACTTGATATGGCAAAAGCCCAAGGCGAGAAGGAAGTCTCTCACTGGCAAGAGATTTATAAACCTTCGCCAATTATTGCTCCACTCTCCGGGTTTGTGATCGCAAAAAATATCGAACGAGGCCAGGTTGTTGCGACCTCAGACACTGCATTTGTTATCTCAAACCGTTTAGTCATCAATGCTCAAGTGGATGAAACCGACTTGGCACGCGTTCATATGAACCAGGAGGTAACGATTACGCTTGATGCTTATAACGATCAACCCATTGAGGGTAAAGTGGTTCGGATTGCTTACGAAGCCAGGACTGCGAATAACGTAACTATTTACGATATTCGGGTTCTGCCTGCCAAAGTCCCGCCATTTATGCGATCCGGGATGACTTCTAGCGTGAAATTTATCGAGACCACTAGAGAAAATATTCTCATGGTGCCAAATTCTCTTTTCAAAAAAACAAAGACGACAAAAGAATTACGTCGCCCCGGCTCTGAAGTCACAGTCTTTGTAAAAACAGGAGAAGAACGCGGCACGCCAACCTATGAAGAAAAATCCATCACTCTTGGCACGACAGATGGTCAAATGGTTGAAGTCACCAAAGGTTTAACCGGTTCTGAAACACTGCTCGATGAAACAACTCCAGAAGACAAGGGCGCGTCAAACCCCTTTAGTCCATTTGGCGGTAGTAAGGGTGGCCGCAAAGGTTCACGTTAGGATAATGCTGCATGTCTCGTGACAAGAAAAAAGTAATCAAGATTTCGCATATGACGAAGATCTTCCATATGGGAGATCAATCGCTGCGAGCTCTTGACGACATTAATATTGAAGTCACAGAGGGCGAGTTCATTGCCATCGTTGGACCTTCGGGGTCGGGTAAATCCACCCTCATGAACATGATTGGTCTTCTCGATCAACCGGACGAGGGCGAATACATCCTTGGCGAACACGATGTCCTCAAATGCGATGATGAAACTCTCGCTGTCATTCGTGCCAAGACCATTGGATTTATCTTCCAACAGTTTAATCTGTTATCGCGAACGACGGCCGCCGAAAATGTGGGACTTCCCATGCTCTATAGCGGCCGCGTCTATGACCGCACCTGGTCTGTAAAACTTCTCGAGGCGGTCGGTCTTGGTAACCGCGTCGATCACAAACCCAATCAGTTATCTGGTGGCCAACAGCAGCGTGTTGCGATTGCAAGATCGCTCGTCAATAGACCGCTCATTGTCCTTGCCGATGAACCCACAGGAAATCTCGACAGTCAAAGTGAACGCGATATCTTAGACATACTGGTACGACTCAACAATGCTGGCATCACTGTGATCATCGTCACACATGAGCCTGAAGTCACACAAATTGCTGGCCGCGTGATTCGGATGCGGGATGGCAAAGCTATTTCTGATGAAACCCAAACACCTATTTATCTAGATGGGATGAGCGCACCGCAGGATCAAGGCGAATCACCACTTAAGAAACTTTATTTTGATCACACTGCCAATACCAATCGCCAAGGCAAAACCGCAAAATTTTTTAGCCACTGCAAAGAGGCGCTTCGAGCGATCTTAGCGAATAAGGTAAGGTCGATCCTGTCGATCCTAGGAATTTTGATCGGTGTGGCCGCGGTCATCGCGATGTTAGGTCTAGGCGAGGGTGCTAAACGCAGTATGGAACAACAGCTCTCATCTCTTGGCAGTAACTTACTTGTGGTCTACCCGGGATCAGCCCGGCCCAACGCGACCAACATCAATACGGGACCCAACGTCACCTTAAACCTTGACGATGTCGAACTCCTCAAAAAAAATCTCGATCACGTCCTAGGTCTAAGCGGTAGAGTGAACGGAAGTAGTAGTAAATCCACAGTTCAATTTGGTCAGAAAACTTGGAACCCTCAAGTCTCCGGGGCTTCGTCCTCCTACTTCTCAATGCGGTCTGCAGAACCGACAAGCGGCAGGGCATTTACCGATACGGAAGATCACACCAGAGCTCGTGTGGCTTTGCTCGGCACCACTGTCGTCAAAAAACTCTATGAGAATCAAGAACCGATTGGCACACAGATTAAAATCAACAAGGTTTATTTTGAAGTCATTGGCATTCTTCCCGAGAAAGGTGCGACGACCTTCCAAGATCAAGATGATATCGTCGTGATCCCTCTAGAGACAGCGATGCGCAGGACATTTGGTACCGACTATGTTCAGATGATTGACGTTCAAGTCGACGATCCAAAGAATATGGATGCAGTCGAAGATCAAATCCGCGAAGTACTCGGCGCGCGTAAGCGACTTACGAGCGAACAAGCTCAGGATATGATTCAAGTCAGAAACATGGCCGATATTCGCGATGCGATTTCATCTACCAGCAAAATTATGTCAACGCTGCTAGCGATTATCGCTGGAATTAGCCTGGTCGTGGGTGGTATCGGCGATATGAATATTATGCTTGTTTCTGTGACAGAACGAACCCGTGAGATCGGACTTCGAAAAGCCCTGGGTGCCACCTCCGCAGACATTATGATTCAATTCCTCGTAGAGTCGACCTTACTCTCTCTTATGGGCGGTGGCATTGGTGTTACGACCGGCTGGCTCATCACTCAAATTGCAGCGGTTGCTACTGGCTGGCAGTTTATCGTCTCCACTGTATCCATTGTCATGGTGACATCCATCACCATGCTCGTCGGTGTCGTCTTTGGATTCTGGCCTGCACAAAAGGCATCAAAACTACTGCCGATTGTCGCCCTAAAATACGAATAAATATCAGTTTTGTTTATTAACAATTTGTAATCATCCCTTAAAAATGTCACTCTCGATGGACCCGAAATCTCATTGAGGACATTCTGTGGATAACTGCAAAAAAATCTTCGCCGCCAATCAAGCATGGGTCACCGACAAGCTTCGTCTCGATAAAAATTACTTCACAGAGTTATCGAAAGATCCATCGCCCGAATATCTTTGGATTGGTTGTTCGGATGCTCGTGTACCCGCAGAAGAAGTTACCGGCACCCAGCCAGGTGAGCTCTTTGTTCATCGTAATATTGCAAATCTTGTTCTACATACCGACTTCAATACGCAGTCGGTTTTGCAGTATGCTATCGATGTCTTAAAAGTAAAACACGTGATCGTGTGCGGCCACTACGGCTGCGGTGGCGTACGAGCGGCCATGACCAATCAAAACTTTGGTCTTATGAATCAGTGGCTTCGTAACATCAAAGATTTATACCAACATCACCGCGATGAAATCGTCGCCTGTGGCGATGAAGAATCTCAGGTGAACCGTTTAGTCGAACTTAGCGTCTTAGAACAAGTCTCCAACATCCGAAAAAGTCATCTTTTGCAAAATGCCTGGAAACAACATCAAAGGCCAACCCTTCACGGCTGGGTCTTCAATATGAAAAACGGACATCTGAAGAGTCTTTATCAGTTCGAGCCCGGTTCTGAGATTGAGTCGATTTACCGCTACTGAGTCGATGAATCCGTTCGCCAGGAGAACATCAAATACGATTTCCTCTAGATTACCGCCTTGAGTTTCATGTAAGCTTTCTGTTATGACGAAACAACAACTCAATAAACTTGCTCAATTTTGGCTCGATGGAGCTGTTAGAGATATGCAGGCGGCTGTCTCCTTAATTCAACATGCTAAGCTTTATCCGAATGGTTTGTTTTTCGTTCACCTTAGTTTAGAAAAATTGCTTAAAGCGATTTATGTTATGCAACATGGCAAACACGCTCCGCTGACTCATAATCTCCTGTACTTAAGTGACTTTACAAAAATTGCCCTTCCGTCAAAAATGAAGACGGACTTATCTGTCATCAATGAGTTTAATTTATCTACTCGTTATCCAAACGAGCAAATCGAAATCAAAAAGAAATTTAATAAGCGATTTTCTGAGAAATATCTGCGATCTGCTCAAGAGATGGTGACATGGCTTACGAAAAATTTACTGAATTAGCAGTACGCTTATACTATGCGCTCGCAAAGAAAAAAGTTCATGCCGACATGGTAATCCTTTTTGGATCTCACGCAACCGGCAACACGCATTCGGATAGCGATATCGATTTTGCAGTTGTTTCAAGAGATTTTGGCAAGGACCGCATCATGGAAGGCGCTCTTTGCAATCTTTTGGCCTCTGATATTGATGCGCGCATCGAGGTCGTTCCAATTGGACTCGACGCCTATTTTGATCGCAACAGCATCTCGCCCATTCTTCACGAGGTAAAGAAAACAGGGATCTGTCTTATTTAACCATTTGTTTTTATTGTACTATTTAAGGTCAATCAAAAGCTTTTTTCATCTCTCGCTCATTTTACTTGCGTCTTGGACCGAAGACCCCTATACACGCCCAGTTAGCTTAAAGCTCTTTGAAACTGCTGCGTTTTTTGAGGTCTGATCAGGTGGAACACCCGGAAAAAAGCTTTGCCCGCGTCCTTGCTGCAATTGAAGCCATTCGCGCTGGTCGCATGGTCATCATGGTTGACGATGAAGATCGTGAGAACGAAGGAGACCTCGTCTTTGCAGCAGAACACGCAACTCCCGAAAAAATAAATTTCATGGCGAAGGAAGCACGAGGACTTATTTGTCTTCCGCTTGCTCCCGAATTAATTACTCAGCTTAGGTTGCCCTTGATGGATGACGTGACCAAGGGTCCTGGAGACCATACGACCGCTTTCACGGTAAGTATTGAAGCTCGTCACGGTGTTACCACTGGGATTTCTGCCGCAGACAGGGCTCACACGGTCCGCGTTGCTGCAGCTGAGGGCGCAAAACCAGAAGACCTCGTCGTACCTGGCCATATTTTTCCTTTGCGTGCTAGGTCCGGCGGCGTTCTAGAGAGATCTGGACACACAGAAGGTTCTGTCGATATCGCAAAACTTGCTGGATGCAGGCCCGCTGCCGTGATTTGTGAAATCATGAACGACGATGGCACCATGGCGCGAATGCCTGACCTAGAAATTTTCGCCGCAAAACATAATCTTTTAATCGTGACCATTGATGATTTGATTGCGTACCGCCTTATGCGAGATAGCCTTGTCCGCATGATTGGTCACGGTCCTATCGAGACCCCTGCTGGCACCTTCGACAGTATTTTATTTGAGAGCGTTCTCGATCATTCGCAACACCTTGCTCTACTTAAGGGGCGAGAAAAGTTTCAATCAGATGTTGTGGATGTGCGCGTCCATAAGCAGCGTCCTATTACGGATGTCTTTAGCTGTAGCGAGCACGGCGGCCGCCATCTCATCGACTATGGTCTCGACATGCTTTCAAAAGCAGAAACAGGTGCACTGATTTATCTAAGCCATATGAATGATCGCCAGTCGTTCGGTGATTTCAAAGAAGCCATTCATGAGATCGACCCGCATCTTACAGATCCTAATGCAAAACCTCATGCGATGGACGCAAGGCAACTCGGCATTGGCGCACAGGTCATTCGCGCACTGGGTATTGAACGCATGCGCATTCACGTTTCGGCTCAGCGCAATTTAAAAGGAATCGCCGGCTTTGGTCTCGAAGTCACCGATTCTATACTTATTGAACCTTCAAAAAAAGGAAGCTTGACGCATGGCTAAGACAAAATCTTCAAAGTACCTCATCATCGTAGCAAAGTTTAACGACATGATTACAAAGTGCCTGCTAAGCGGTGCACAGGAGGTGTTTGCTGAGCATGGAATTTCTGAGCAGAATGTCGAGACCATCTGGGTTCCTGGATGTTTTGAAATTCCAGTAGTTGCTGCTACCGCAGCGCGTAGCGGAAACTACGCAGCCATTGTCACGTTGGGTGCAGTCATTCGTGGTGAGACACCACACTTTGATTTTGTCGCTGGTGAAACAGCACGAGGTGTCATGGATGTCTCGGTTGAAACTGGTGTGCCCGTGATCCTTGGTGTATTGACTACGAATACCGTTGAACAGGCTATGAATCGCAGCGGAATCAAGTATGGCAACAAAGGCCGCGACGCCGCGTCGGCAGCAATTCAGATGGCTGCGACCATCGCAAGGATGTCTTAATCTATGAACACGAATTCAAATAGCCCGGCCAGAGACTACGCGGTTCAGTTTTTGTACCAATGCGAGAGTGAAAAACTTTATTATTTTTCACCAAGTCACTGCGATCTCTTTCTTTCTCATTTTTCAATTGATACTTCCTCAACCAAATATTTCTTAAAATTGGTTCAGGGCGTCCTTGAGGACATCGCTAAACTGGACGAAGTCATTACTCGTCATTCCAAGAATTGGTCCGTCTCCCGTATGGCCTCCACAGACCGCGCTATCCTTCGGATCGCTATTTGGGAGCTAGAACAGAAAAATGAACCCCGCGGAGTTATACTCAACGAAGCGATCGACCTAGCAAAAAAATATGGCACCGAGCACTCGGGTTCTTTTGTAAACGGTATTCTGGACGCAATTTAACCTTTTTCTGCTTGCTGATTAGTTCAACAACCCTGTCATTTTCTGCTATCCTATTGAGAAGACCAACTCATTGGAGACCAGCCTATGACAAATGAGAACGAAGAACACAGCTCAACCCCTCAAATCGGGCCTTTGACACTGGTCGAAAATTCAGAGCCGACCATGAATCAAACCGGTACGGTCACTCTCACAGTGGCTCGTCATGAAGATACGATCGCGGGTCATGTCGTGGTCACGTTCGCAAAACCAGGGACCTTGTCCTGTCACGATCTTTTGAGCTGCAAATCCACTTCGGAATTGCTTCTCAGGGCGGAGCAGGACGGTGTAAAAATCGACGAGGCAGCTCTAGTTGCTACCGTCGACGACGACGGCGTGGCAAGAACCGTCTACGTGACACCACAACCTCAGAATAATTTTCGCGATTTTGCCATTTGGGTCGGCAATGTTACTGACACATTAGCAAATCTTAAGGCTCGTAATATTGGTTTTTATCTATGCAAGGATAGCCTCACTACCGATTCATTAGCTGATTTGATGTCCCAGGTGATTCGCTCGATTGTCGAAATAAAACTAGCCGATGACATCTGCCTGATTGTCGGTAATCATGCGTACAACGAAATTCTCAATACCGCCCTTGCCCTCAAACAGGAATTGGACGGGGTTTCAGGCAAAGTTCACGTTCTCCATTAGACTCTAGGTCCATAGCGTGCAACAGCAATCTTATTTGAACATGCGCGTCCTAAGACGGAAGATTTTCTCGCGACTGACTTGGGTTTTTCATCCGATCAGCATTTTCGTGGGCATGCAAATTCTTTTTGTGACCTTGATTTCGCTGTGGGTTGTTTGGTTTATTAGCAGAGAACGAGACATTGAAAAATTCTCTGCACGCTTCAGTGCCATGGGTCTACAGGTTGAAACCTCAAACGGGACCACAATCCTCGTCATTGGTATCGTTGCCCTCGTCATGGTGCTTGTTGGATCCGTCTTGCTTTTTATATGGGGTCAACGTCAGGCTTCATTTATCCGTCAGCAACGGTCGTTCGTGTCGAGTGTGACACACGAACTGCGAACCCCGCTAGCTAGCATGCACCTTGCCTACGAAACTCTTGTGTCGAGAGCTTTACCAGAAGAAACAAGAAAACGTCTTCTTTCGATGAGCCTTGTGGATATTGACCGCCTTATTAGGCTCGTCAATCAAATCCTGATTTCTTCTCGTCTGGACCGCGGACTTGCGATGTTTCAAGATGATATCACTACCATCAAAGTCAAAGATCGCCTTCTAGAGGTTTCTAAAGGATATATTCATTTAGATGCTAATTTACTTTCTCGTCTGACCATCGACGCAGACGAAGATCTAAATCTTGTGATCTCTAACAACGCGTTCACGTTGATACTGGGCAATCTCATTGAGAATGCTATCAAGTACTCGTCGGCGGGAACGCCGATTGTCGTTTCCGCTCATAGGGAAAATTCGATGATTCATTTTAAAATCATCGATAAAGGTATTGGTCTTGACCGGAGGGAACGACGGAAAATATTTAAAATGTTTTTCCGAGGAGACCGCGCCACGTTACGGGCCATTCCAGGTACGGGTCTTGGACTTTTTATTGTTAAAACATCCCTCGAACAACTGGATGGTAAGATCTCTGTGGATAGCGAAGGCAAGGGCGATGGGTCGACGTTTCATATTTGGTTGCCAACAACAACCTAAGTTAACATCGGCAGGAGCACTAGAGCATGAAAAAATTAAGAATTTTATTGGTTGAAGACGAACCTCATCTCGCTTTTACTTTGAATCTAAACTTAGAAGCTGAAGGCTATGAAGTCGTCCATGCGGCAACCGGCCCAGAAGCAGTAGAATTTTATAATACGCGTGGGCCATTTAACGCGATTATCTTGGACGGCATGCTTCCCGAGATGGATGGTTTTGATGTTGCAAAAGCTATCCGCAGACAGAGTAAGCGCACCGGCATTCTGATGCTCACCGCACGTGCAAGTGAAGCAGACCGATTGCGCGGTTTTGAAGTCGGCGTGGATGACTACATTGCAAAACCATTTCATCTCCAAGAACTACTTGCAAGAGTCAAAAGAGCTGCCGAGCGGTCCACTCTTTTTGATGAAGATCTTGGTGAAGAAGACATTATAAAATTCGGCGAATGCGAACTCGACATGCCCTCGCTCTTATTGCGCAAAGGCGGCCAAGTCTTTGACATCACTCAACTCGAAGCTGATTTTTTGCGAGAATTGGTTAAGTGCCGAGGCCGTGTCGTGTCCCGAGAAAAATTGCTGCAAACCGTCTGGGGTGTATCCAGTGATGTCGAGACCCGCACCATCGATAATTTTGTGGTGCGACTTCGAAAAATGCTTGAAGAAGATCCCAAGAATCCAAAGTACTTGATCAGCGTCCGCGGTAAGGGTTACAAACTAGACCTGACCGGGCAAGCAAACGAACAGGACGGATAATGTTTATTCCCTTCGAAAAATGGCATGGCTGCAAAAATGATTTTATGGTCGTTTGGATGATCGCAACCGATCGTGACACAGTGCTCGAATCCTTGAAAAGACTCGCGCCAAAGTTATGCGGTCGTGATGGTTCTGGTATCGGTGCCGACGGTATCCTTGTCATCGAAACAAGAACCCGAAAAGATATTTATCCCGAGGCCCTCCACATCGTAAATGCGGACGGATCTTTGGCCGAAAACTGTGGAAATGGTCTCCGTTGTGCTGCTATGAGCGTTCGCCGCAAGTCCCATAAAGAAACCTCAAGCGATATCGATGGTGTAACTTTCAACGTCATGAACAGATCTATTGACTGTCGTTTTATCGGCAAGACCACAAATCCTAATGTTGCTGTCACCATGCCCTTACCAACCGTCAATGAAGCACATTCCTGGCATCAAGAAGTAACGCTGGCTTACAAAAAAATCGCTACCACTCACCCAAAGCTAAACGGTGAACTTACTACGGTTGCTCTCGGCAACCCGCATCTGGTCGCGATTGTCTCACAAGCCGATATTGATCTCGCAAAAATTGCCGGCGAACCTTTGCAGTCGAGTCGCGGCGGCGACGGGATTAATGTTCACGTCGGTCACGTCGAAGAGCTGACAGACCGTGACCATCAAAGAGCAAAATCCGATCTTGGTGAATCCATTGGTGAACTCTATAAAGTATGGCCCTGGGAACGAGGTGTAGGTCCGACGCAAGCATGTGGGACCGGAGCCTGTGCTGTTGCCGTAGCTGCCTACGAGAGTGGAATGGTCGAACGCTCCGATTGGATTGCGATCGATATGCCAGGCGGCAGGCTTTACGCAAAGCAATCTTCTCCGGATGATCCGGTTGTTCTTGCCGGACCTGCGGCGTTTGTATTTAGCGGCGAGATTGAGATCTAGAGATCAGACTAATTTTCTCGGTATATCAGGATTAAGTCTTGTCACAAACTCATAGTGAATGGTCTGTGCCCAGGCCGAAATTTCGGATGCCGAGATAACCTCTTGGCCATCTCGGCCAATCATCGTCGCCGTATCTCCGACAGCAACGTTCTTAAGGTCTGAAACATCGATCATCATCATATTCATGCAAATCCTGCCCACCAGTGGACACCGCTCACCGTGAATAAGCACGTATGCTGGACTTCCAGACGTGATGCGGGGATAGCCTTCAAAGTAACCAACTGGAAGCACTGCCACGCGCATAGCTCGCCTAGCTTTAAAGGTGCATCCGTAACCAATATACTGGCCCGCCTCGACCTCGTTAATGCTAGTGATTCGAGTGCGCCAACTGAGTGCAGGTTTTAGATCAAATTTATCTTTTCCATGAAGCTGAGCATAAGAAATTTTTGTCGCAAGACTTGGCCAGAATCCGTAAAGAGAAATTCCTACGCGGCATAGATCAAATCGACTGCTGTCCAAAATCAAAGCCGAGGCCGAAGAGGCAGCATGCTTTAAGAGCTTGAACCCACGCTTTATAAATTCTTGATGGGATTCCTCAAAACGCTCTAACTGCTTATCCGCATACGAGTGTTCAGTCACATCTTCAACATTTGCAAAGTGCATGCAAATTCCAACGACTAAATCTTTATAAGGCAAAAGCTTCTCGGCCACGAGGCTTGCGTCCCTAGGCAAAAACCCTTGACGGCTCATTCCAGTATCAAACTCAATATGAAGTTTTGGTTTCGCCGGTGCTTTCAGCCAAGCCTCAAGGCCTTCATGGTGTCCTAGAAATAACTCAATATCATTCTTTGCGGCAGAGGCGATATCTTCTGGTACGAATGGTCCGACGACCAGAACTCGACCCTTATAGCCCCAACTTCGAAGTTGCTCGGCTTCGTAGACATAGTTAGTGCCAAGCCATTTCGGATCTTCACTACAGATGGCGTCGTAGGTTTGTTTTAGTCCATGTCCATATGCGTTGGCTTTTACAATAAATGCTGCGCGATCAGCACCTAGTCTTGTTTTAAACAAATGAACATTGTGACGAAGCGCATTGGCATCGAGTTCAATCCAGTTCCACATCGACAGGCATCTCCGCAAGTGGTGATAGTACCATATGATATTATCACCCAACCAACTAATGCGCCATCGACCCCATAACGCGTAGCGGAAATATCCGCGGATTTAACGACGTAGTAACTCTTAAGGGAAGTACCGATTTTGCGCTGGCGGTTTTTGCCGAACACATTCCTTCCGATGCTACCGATAGCTGAGCCATTGCCGTATTACCAATGCTATCTCGCCCAACGACGATGCCCATACGTCTGCCGCACATCGATGCAGCCTTAACCGTGACATTCTTTTGTAAGCCTGCAAACTCAATCTTCTCAGGAGCGACCAAACGAAATGCATAGCTCATGCGGTTCATCGCTTTTGCCCGTTCTTGTGATAAAGGCAGAAGTTTTGCCCCGCTCATCAAAGTCATGGCATCAATATTCATCGACTCTGTAATCATTTTTGCGCCCTTGCAAGATACGTTCGGTAGGTAAGCCGTCACTACGGCTACCGTCTCGGGCGAATCTTCACCAAACAAAACTCCTAAGGCAATCTCTCGACAGCGGCGTTGCCATGACATACTGAGTTTACCGTCGCCAGATACCGAAACCGAATCAGGGGCTATCACGCGCACCGCATATAAATCTTCAACCTTCCCTGGGCGGTCAATCACCGACCACGCCAGTTGATTTGCATGAACCGAATGAATAGTGGTCGACTTACGACCTCCCACACAGGCGGCGCCTCGCGCCTTACGTCCATTGGCACCACCAGCCAAGGCTGCCGCCACGCCCATCGAACCGTCAGCCTGCGGAGCTAGAACCACGCCGATTAAGGCTCGGCATACATTGTCCCACTCAATACTCAAACCCTTAGCATCGGCAGACTTCAAGGTTGCTTCTTGAAGAACGATCTTTGCGTCGGCTTGTCCAGCAGGCAACCCGACAATGTCTAGCCCCTTTGGATTAATAAAAGGAATTGTGAATTCTCTCGTCTCAGCTCCACTACTGCAGCGGACTTCGGGTCTTTCAACCGTCAAGGCGACACCAAGCTTATCTCCGTCTTCACGGAGAAGAATCCCGCTCAGTCTCTCACCGCATTCAATTTCTGCACTCAGAACAATTCCCTGTTTCACAGAAGCATCTACGATTTCGACTCCACGGAGTACAAGGACTTTAGCGGGAGCCCCAAGGGCTGCTCCGGTAGCAAGATTCCAGACAAGCGACAGGATCAAACGACGCATGCAAATGCTCCTGATTTTTAATATTATATATAAAATACTTTTAGCATTTTAATAAAATAAGTCAATCATTATGTTTAGATTTTGGGCATAACATTGGGGATAACCACGATTCCGTCCTTGCATCGTCGGGACTAGTCTGGTAGATTCCACCCCTCAAGAGACGTGCCGCATAGTCTAACAAACTGAAATTACACGTCATTTGGCAATCACACGCCCCTCCAATAAACTGTCTGAGGGGCCATTTTTTCAGGAGTTTCTGCCGTGAAACGCACCTTCCAACCGCATAACTTACGTCGTCTTCGCACCCATGGTTTCCGCGCTCGCATGAAATCGGCTACTGGCCGTGCAGTACTCGCGCTTCGTCGCTCGAAGGGCCGCAAAAGCATCGCTGTTACTGCTTACGAAAAATAATTCTTTTTGCTTTGGTGGTTAAAACCAAAACGCTAAACAACAGCGGTTGCAGAAATTGATCTGCAGCTGTTGTTTTGTCGTCGCTATTTTGGCGGTGATTTTGGCGCATTGTTCAACCACTGGCTTAGGCACGTGAATGGCCGGTTTTTCAAAACAACATCGTCTCCTGGCAAAACCTCAGTTTGATGCCGTCATGAATAATGGCATCAAAACGGTATGCCGTGATTTTGTTTTGATCGCTTCCAAAACCTGTCGCGTCAAAGAAGAAGAAAAAACACCACGACTTGGCCTCGTTGTTAGTCGCAAAGTCGGAGGGTCCGTTGAACGCAATCGCATTAAGCGCTGCGTACGTGAATGCTTCCGTAGCAAGACCACAGATGCCCTTGCTGGCAGGGATCTGGTAGTGATCGCTAGGCCGTCCTTAACATCTTTAGATGGTCACGTCCGTCGAGATGTTCACCTCTCCTTTGAGAAGTGTCTTGAGCGCATGGCGAAGAATTTGGTCTCGACGCATGCATAGTGTTTTGAAGTATTTTATGAAGACTCTCATTCGATGCTATCAGGTACTGATTTCTCCTGCTGTTGCTACTCTTGCTGGCTCTCGCTGTCGCTTCTATCCAAGCTGTTCTCACTATGCTCTTGCATGTATTGATAAACATCCTGTGCCTACGGCACTTAATCGCATCTCGGGCCGTCTATTAAAATGCGGTCCTTGGCATCCCGGAGGAATCGACGTACCATGAGAAATCAGAACTAAAAAGATCCTGCAGCAGGTCGCGGAACCTTTCTCGCGATTGGTATTTGTGTGGTTTTTTACTTAGCTTGGACTCAGTATCTCAACAAGAAATACCCTGACTATAATAAACCCCACGACAAAAAAGTCGAGCACACCTCAAATACCAACGACGCTGCAACCACCCCTGCGCCGCAAACCGCAGGCAACCCAGCAGTTGCTAGCAATACTCCGGCAGCAGCTGCAAATCAGCCTCCTGCCACTACCGCTGCAAAAATGATCGATAATGACTTAGTCATCGACGGCTCTGATCTTAAAATTGTGTTCCGCCAAGACCTTGCTTCGCCTGCCAGCATCACGCTTAAAAAT
>CAZUYQ010000098.1:8512-19609 GCA_964624705.1 uncultured Polynucleobacter sp. | reverse complement strand
TACCTGCTCTTTGTCTTTAAACACCGTGCTAAGCTTGCAAATGAGCCTGAAAAGTTCACGCCCCATGCCTATTCCAAGCAAATCAAAACTGCGCATTAGCAAATCGAGTCTGTAATTTCAGCAAGCGCAGAACGAGGGCCTACGGCCAACATAGTGCTGAAGGTCAAAAAGCTCACTATCCGTTTGCTCCAAAAGCGAATAATGTCTATTGCCACTACAATATCGGGTCAAGTATCGTCAGCTGCAATTTTCGCATTCTTAAACTCCATGCATTTAAGTGCGGAATTGAAAAACGAGGCTATATGATTCCCTCAGAAGAAGACTGGTATAGTGAAGAATGGGATATTGACACTCCCGGCGCCTATGAGAGGTTCGGTAAAAAAAGCTTAGCAGCCGCAGTCGAACTCTTCGCAGAGCATGCTCTTGTTTATCAAGAGGATTTGGTGTTTATGCCTGTCGTATGCTTCCGATTTTACGTTTTGGCCTACATTGAATATCTAATGTCTCCAAGAAGTAACGAAGACAGCGATGGAGCAAGCTGCTTTTTAAAGTTGATAGAATACCGCCACAAAGATCTCCTGGAAGGTGAAGAAAAGCTTCAGCGTACCGTAGGTGATGCTTTACTTTTTATCGGTAAAAACCAAGATTGGTATGGCGCCCCAGAGTATATCTATGGAGATTTCGAGGCAAAGGCACTGGAATGCCTAAGTCTGCTTGGGTTGGATAAAGATTGATGAAATCCGCTTCTGCTCCGACAGCCGACGGAAACATCTTCAATCTGACCCTCTGTTTCGGGCTGACATCGTAGCTAAAATGAGCGGTCTTGTTGTGCAGGCTCTATTTACGATACTTGCGCGGATGAAATAATTGGTGATTCAAATCAGTGAAGCTAACAAGGCCCGCTCTGTGCGCGCTGGCAGCTTTAAACAGCATGGCTCTCGTCATATCAACGAGACCTCCCGCGATACCGATGCACAAACAGAATCTTATGAGTGATGAAATGACGTTGAATGGTGACATATGACTACTCCTTGGATTTCTGCGCATTGTCTTCGATCAAATTGTGAACCCCTTCGACTTCATCTGCGAGTTCTATCAATAAATATGAAAGCCCCTTAATGCCGCCATCACTGAGCGGCGGATCACCGACGCACATGTTGAAAAGCTCACCAAGGCCCCTCATCTTGCTTGCGACGACCCACAGGTCGCCTGGTACATCGGATGTTTCGTTCTTTTCCACCATACTGATTACCTCCATACAATAACTATATAATTAAGTAGCTACCCAATTCAACAGCTATTTCGAAAGCTAATCTTTTCGTAGACTTAGGGCATGGCCCCAAAAAAGAAAAAAGTAAAATTACGTTTAGAGGCGATTCTCAAAGACAAGGGAATTACGAAATATAAATTTGCGCAATTATTGGGGAAAACCACTTCAAACGTGGCTGTCTATTTTCGCGATGGATACAGTCCAAACCTCGACACTCTGGTTAAGTGGGCGGAAGTCCTCGACTGCAAGGTACGAGATCTTATTGATGAGTAGCTAGAGCCCATCAAGCTCAGCCTTTTTTATCAAAAAGTTCATCCTCTGATTTATAATTTCGCTCGTTTTCTTCGAGATTCCAGCTTTCCAGCGTGAATCTTGGAGCTAATACGTATTTATCTTGATCATTTTGCGGTCGTTGCCAGTTTAGTTTGAGCCCTAGCTTGGTTCCCGTTCTGTTTTTAAAGGGATTTCCCTCTTTGAGGGAATATTCTGTGACTTCGCCAGTTGCGCCTATTGTGTATTTCACCGGATGGATTTTTTGATGCTCACTTTCCCGCCAAAAACCATAGAATAGATCGCGTTTGTATGCGTTGACGGTCCTTCGAATCTGTTTTTCTGGATAGATTTTAAAAATCTTCTTCTTCGTCGCGTCGAGATGATCTCGAAATGTATGGATATTCATCTTTAATTTTTGAGCTGCGACCTTCATCGTCTCGCTGGAAAGTGGTCCGACAATATACTGATCCATCACCACACGCTGCTTTGGCGTTAATTCGGCAAGAAGCTCTTCATAGCGCGGGGATTTGCTGCATTTTGAACGTAGGTGGTCTTTAAACCTACGGAAAAAGACTTCGAGGTAGTAATGCATCGCCTGCTTTTTAAGAAGATTCGGATCTCTTTTGTCAATGTCGTGACGTTTCAAGGTTGACCTGCGGTAGGTCTTAAAAGAAACTTTGCCGCGCTCTATAAGATGATGGAAATCGAGATTGTTGTCTTGATCCCCTCGAAAATGGCTCAGCTCGGCCGTAGGACCAGAGTCATCCTCTCCAACGACCTCGTTGGTTAGTGCAAATGTTGCATTTGCACTCTTATGTAGTGATTCTTCGACCGCATATCGAACGAGACCCAAGCCGACAAGAAAATCCTCGATCGGTTGGCAGCCGACAAATGGTATTTTGCTTGATGGGGTAAGCTCCAAATATATTTTGCCGCAGGATTTAATGCATTCGCAGCTTTGACTCGCGGTTGCACCGGTGGACGGGCTCTTATCGCGGTATTCGCCTTTGCGGTGACAGACAATATTATTACGCTGACTCACTTTGAGAGCCTCCTCAGAGGGACTCTTCGGCACCATTTGAATTTACTATAAAAATATTTTTAGCCATGATTTTAGATGGATATGGATTTCAATGATCGTTAAAGCACCCTAAAACACCCCCAATAATACCCATATATGGGAGTACTGCCGATCAAGGCACCCGAATCATAACCTAAGATGCCCCAAGACTTTGAAAGGAGGTAAGAAGTAATCGGCATCACTTAGATCACTAGTCACATACTGCCACAATAAATTCACACATCCCGTCACGCATGACGAGTTTCATCATCTGAACTCGCTCTTCAAGCACCAATCCCAAAAAATTCAATCAATTTTATCAAATCACAATTTCGTCTCATTCCCTTAAGTTTTGATTACCCCTTTTCCAAAAGGAAACCTTTTGCATGCAAAAAACAAACAATAATGAATGGGCAGAGCGGGGTTTTGACCGCCTCGTCGTCATGGCTCGAGGTATTTACATGGTTCTACGCGAGATAGTTCTCGGACTGATCCAAGGTAGATTACCTATCATGCGTTGCGCTGTAGTTGCCGCACTTATGTGTCTAGCTTTTAATTATGGGCTCGATTACTGGGTCTTTAAGAAGCTTGGGTTTACCGCGATTTATCCGTACCGGCTCTCGCCAAAACTCTATCAGATCTATAAATGGTTCTGGGTAATGAGCGGCGTTTGGGGTTGGGCTGTATACCAGATCATATTTAAGCGACGAAAACAGGCCAGACTTGATGAAATCTTTATTACGTCTGGTCTTCGCAATGCTGCAGGCAAAATGCCGCGCTTTATCAGCGAATGGCGAGTCGATGCGCAAAGCTCGGCCATGCGACTTTCCAACGCCGGGCTGCCGAAAGAAAAATTTGAGCAGCAACGATCCTACTTAGAAAGTGCACTCGGTATTTATATCGATGACTTTGTGGAAGACCGGGGCAGGAATCAAATTGATATCCTTTACTCTCACGAACCGATGCCTGACCATATTGAGTACAAAGATTATCAAATGAGCCAGCAGAAAGGGGCGTCGTTTTTTGTTGGCACCAATAGAAGCGAACGATTTGGATGTAGTTTGCGCGACACGCCGCACTTGCTAGTAGCAGGGGAAACGTCGAGCGGAAAATCTACATTTCTAAGACAGGTGATTACGACCCTCTATTGTGCTAGTGACACCACCGAATTTACGCTGATAGATCTTAAAAACGGTCTGGAATTCCAGCTGTTCAAAGAACTTCCCCGTGTTGCCGTCGTGCCGGATCTTGATCAAGCTTCAGTCAAACTTCGGGCCATTGAAAGCGAGCTTCAACAAAGATTGGAGCTGTTTGCCAAAGAAGGAGCGAAAGACATTGATTCCTATCTTGAGCGTACCGGCAAACAAAAATCATTTGGACGCCACATTATTGTGATCGACGAGGCGGCGGAATTATTTTTAGGTGCAGGCCATCTTAAGAACGCACAAGCCATTGTCAGTAAGATCGCAAGACAAGGCAGAGCAGCAGGATTGCATCTCCTAATCGGCACTCAACGTCCCGATTCGCGGGCACTCGATTCGCAGATTAAGGCAAACCTTCCAGGCAAGGTGTGTTTCCAAATGGCTGACCATTCATCGTCGATGACGGTGCTTGGTAACGGCAAAGCAAAATCGCTTCCTGCTATTCCAGGGCGAGCCATTTGGCAAAAGGGAATGACCAATAGCGAAGTCCAGACACCGTTTCTATCACCGGCAGATGCCGATGCCCTTCTTAAGAAATACCGAACGACTAAATCAAAGCCTGAGACCCTGGGTCAAAATGCATCAACCCAAGTAGAAGCTGGGTGGTGATCACAAGTGACAGCCAAACAATTAAGGCTCAGTGACGGGCGCGACCTTCCGCTTTTACAGTTTCTGTGGAAGTGGAAAGCCGTCACTACCGCTGCTTTGTGCCAGAGGTTCTTCCCTAACTGTTCGCCCATAACTGGATTTAAGCGACTGTGGAAACTTGAACGGGCGGGCTTTATTGAGGCACGCACGATTGATGATCACGGAAAACAGTTTGCATGGGTCGTAACCAGGAAAGGGTTTGCTGCGATCAGGTCATCGCTTCCAGCTTTAAGAGAGGAGGGTTTTAAATCGGAACACCTACAACATGATCTCCTGGCATCGGCATTCCATTTAGGCGACTGGCTTTCGGGCGCTCGTGATAATGCAGTCTTGATTTCAGAACAGCAGCTGAGGCGCTACGACTTTGAGTTCTATCCGAACCCGATCCCCAAGACAGATCTTCACCGCCCCGATGGCTATACTTATTTAAAGGGGCCGAAACCCCAGCTGGTCGCATTTGAAGTCGAGCTTATGCCAAAGAAAAAATTTATGTATGAAGAGGTTGCGAGCTTTTACAAACGTCACGGGGTGACTCACATTCTGTGGCTTGTCCCAAGGGAATCACTCGGTAAAAGAATCCATCAAGTGATGGGCAATGTCCTTTCTCTAGACGAAAATCGCCACAATTTTATTTCCTTAGAGGATTTTAATGAGCTGAGTTGGGGCGCCAAAATTTTTCTTGGTTCCCACGTCGGACAAACAGTGAGCGGCCTTCTTGGAAACAAGGTCGAAACAGAATCGAAACATGTTTCATCGAAGTTTTTACTCGACACCAGAAAAGCACCACACAGATCAACCTGTTATCGGAAATTTTCGACCCTTAATATTTTAGAGTGACTACCACATATAGGTAGTCGTCTCGCATAGGCCCTTACTATTTAAATCCATGACCAGAATTCAGTCACAGCGCATCGGACTTTAAATAATTTGTGTCTTACGTTATAAAGGAGATCGGAATGATCGCAGATAAACTTCTGACGACCAAACCACAGTTCTTTGACAATCGCATAGATTTACTAAGTGTAGAGGAACTTGCTGGGGCGTTAGGTCTTGCTCCGAAGACGATTCGAAACTACGTCGCGAGAAGGTCTGTGCCATTTGTACGGATTGGCCGGCGAACAATGTTTCGGCTTCGGAGTATCGAAGCATGGCTAGAAAAAAAGGAAAAGAAGCCATGGCAATAACGAAACTAGCAAGAAAAAATAAACACGGCAAAAAAGTAACCTACTATTTGGCAGACATTTATGTTCGCGGAGTGAAGGTTGCAAGCAAGTCCTTTGAGACGAGAAGTCACGCCGAAGCGTGGCATGATGACGCCAGGAACAGCTGGAGCGAGGGTCGAAATAAGTCCAAGCTTCAACAAACCAAAGCGTTTACGTTTGGTGATGCATTGGATGCTTATCAAAAAGATAGCGAGGGGCTTTTAAAACAGCGACTCGCATCACAGCAGTCGATGATGGCTCGAATGGAACATTTTTTGGAATCACCTTTACTGACTGTACCGATGAGTGATTTTACAGCCGGGAGTATCGATGCTTGGTTTGATTGGATTTTAGATCAACCCACAGCAAAGAATCCAGGCCGCAAAAGTTTTCGGATCGAACTCAAGTATCTCAGTACAATCCTAAATTGGTATCGCAATGAATGCGATCCAAGTTTTGTGATTCCAATTGTGAAAAAGCATCATCGGCGTGCCAAGTTTAAACACGTAACACCAAGGCGTAAGGATTATTTCATTAGGGAAGCAGATATTATGCCATGGACCGAATGGCTTAAGAGTCACCGTAAGGATCAGTCCTATCACCGCCTCGCAAAATTTATGGTGCTAACCGGAATGCGGCTCGGTGAGGCGTGTGGGATGTGTTGGGACCAAATTGATTTGGAGCGTAGGGAAGCTTATATCAGTCGATCGATGAGTTGGGATCATTGGACGAAAAAACCTTACTTACTGGATACGGTAAAATCGGATGATTCGCACCGCTTAATTCATTTGTCTGATGCGCTGATTCCCATGCTGAAAGTGATGAAGCTTGACGCCTCTGATGGACAAGGTTGTGTGTTCAAAAATAAGAAAGGTGAATTTCTGAAAGACACCTCGGTCAGATCCGCATTCAATGCGGGATTTAAAGCTCTTGGATTGCCCTGGACCGCAACGCATATTTGCCGACACACCTGGGGAACGCTTGGACTTAAGGCTAACAATGACAACATTAGCAAAGTCCAAGTCGGACTCGGGCACGCAGATCGACGAGTATCAGAAATTTACGCAAAGGCACAGGCTCAAGCAGATCGGTCGACTGTTGAGAACACGGCAAAGCTGATGGGTTTTGAATGAGGTAAGTGAGACGTAAAACACTTAGGAGTGGGTGGCCGACCGGTCGCCTACTCCGCTTTTTTTGTATCAGCTGTAGCCATTGTTTTTGAAAATCACTTACGAATTCACTTAAATTTTTTTGGAATGATGATTTTGATTTTTGGGAGAGGTGAAAAAACGGAGGTGTTACGGAGGGTTAAGAAGCGCATGTTTTGCGCTAGAAAAGAAAGAACGGAGAGAGAGGGATTCGAACCCTCGGTACAGTTTCCCGTACGCGTCCTTAGCAAGGACGTGCCTTCAGCCACTCGGCCATCTCTCCGTATGAACCTAAAAGCTACCATCGAAATGATTCTTCTTAGGTATGGGCGGCTGTTTGCATTTCGAAATCAAAACGGAGAGAGAGGGATTCGAACCCCCGGTAGGTTGCCCTACAACGGTTTTCAAGACCGCCGCCTTAAACCACTCGGCCATCTCTCCAGATCCATTCGCTCGTCATGCAAGCCCAAGGCGAAGACTATACAACCGGAGTTCCCCTTGTCGCAACAAAAAAGCCCGCCCTAAAGGGGCGAGCCGCAAAATCATCCTAATTCCCGCAAATCCTTGGGCCTCAATAGGCGCCGCGGAGACGGGCAATGCGCTCTTCCAGGGGTGGGTGGGTAGAAAATAGCTCTCTAAAGCTACCCTTACGCTTAGAGCTGCTAATTTTAAATGCAGCCAAGGCGCGGTCGCCCTCGGGATGTTCCTCAGGAACAGGACGGTCATAAACAGCCTGAAGTCTTTGAAGTGCAGAAACCATACTTGGTTTCCCAGCAAGTTTTGCCCCGCCCGCATCAGCACGGTATTCACGGTAACGTGAGAACCAAGCGACCACCATCGAGCCAAGAATACTAAAGACAATTTCTAGCACAATCGTGACGATCATTTGAATCATAGGACTGCCGCGTTCATCGCGGTCACTACGTAATGCTTGGCTAACACCCCAAGCAATGATTCGTGCAAAGAACATCACGAACGCGTTGACGACACCTTGAATTAAAGTAAGGGTTACCATATCGCCGTTTGCAATGTGCGCAAGTTCGTGACCAAGCACGCCGTTACGCTCTTCACGACTCATAGCGTTAAGTAAGCCTGTGCTAACTGCCACGAGTGATCTCGATTTTGTGGGACCAGTAGCGAATGCGTTTACTTCCATCCCTTGATAAACACCAACCTCTGGATGTGGAATTCCTGCTTGATCGGCGAGGCGATGTACTGTTGAGACTAAATCACGTAAATCTGGATTCGTCGTGTTTGGATCAATGACCTGAACGCCCATCATCCATTTCGCCATAATACGCGAGAGGGCGAGTGAGATAAACGAACCAGCCATACCCCAAATCAAACAGAATACAGCAAGGTTGCCGATATCAAGTCCGTAAGGGCCAATGTAACGACCCACACCTAGCATACTCGTGACAAACGTTACCGTTGTCATGACAAGAATATTGACGATGGCAAACAAGAAAATCCGCTTCATCCAGACCATTGCTGGTTTCTCCTAAAAGAAAATAAAAACCCCGCAGGCCTACTTAGACCTGTTGGTACAAGTCTAATGCTGCGGGGCTTGGCGTCAAGGGGTGATTAGAAATCACAATTCTCATCAAATTCTTATTTAATGAGGAGATCTTTCACAACTTCGCGTTCTGCAAGGAGTTCTTTCGTGGTCTCTTCGATCTTCTTTTTGCTGTATTCAGAGACTGGAAGTCCTTTAACAATCTCCCATTTGCCATTTCCTTGCGAACGGCAGGGGAATGAGAAGATAAGACCAGCTGGGACGCCGTAGCTATTGCCATCACTTGGCACAGCGCATGAGAACCATTTGCCTTCGGGTGTTTTTTCCATAAGACGTTGCACGTGATCGATACACGAAGATGCGGCAGAAGCAGCGGAAGACTTACCGCGTGCTGCAATGATAGCCGCTCCACGTTGTTGAACGGTTTTCATAAATTCGCCTTCAAGCCAAGCACGCTCTTTGATGACATCAGTCATTTTTTTGCCGGCGATAGTGCCGGTCTCGAAATCTGGATACATCGTCGAACTATGATTTCCCCAAATTGCGATATTGATGTCGCCAACATTTACGCCAGCCTTTTTTGCGAGTTGAGCTTTTGCACGATTTTCGTCGAGCATAGTCATTGCAGAAAATTGTGTGGCAGGAATATCGCGGCAGTTATGTTGCGCGATGAGGGCATTCGTATTGCATGGGTTACCAACAACCACAACTTGAACATTGCGATCAGCGCGGTTGAGTGCTTTACCTTGCGCAACAAAGATTGGTCCGTTGTCACGAATCAGATCATTACGTTCCATACCCGGACCGCGTGGTTTTGAACCGACGAAAAGGCCCCAGTGAATTCCGTCGAATGCAGTTTCTGCGGATTCTGAAATGGTGATGTTTGCAAGTGTTGGGAAACCGCAGTCTTCGATTTCCATCGCGGTGCCTTCGGCAGCTTTCATCGCAGCAGGAAGTTCCAAGAGATTAAGTTGAACGGGAGTGTCTTTACCAAACACTTCACCAGAAGCGATGCGGAAAAGAAGACTGTAACCAATTTGTCCTGCGGCACCTGTAACTGCAACCTTAACGACCGGCTTTTTCATACGCTTCTACTCCTGAGTAAAATGAAAATAATGCGGGCTCTTCAATGAGCTCGCGGTGAAACAACCATTTAATTCACTCAAACTTACCCAATGAACTTAATGGACTGACACTACTATGCACAAGCGTTAGATGAGAGCCAGTGTTTAGAGTCGGAGAAGGAGTATCGGCATTGATCGTCCAATATTGCTCGGAAGCCACATAACCTTTGGCTTTCGTCCAGTGAACGGCCCTGCCATCTTCGTCAAAGAATAGGACGCGCGCTTTTTTCCCGGCCGTTAGTCGGTCTCTGCATGTTTTACAAGCAGTCACTTCTGATGAACTGCCGTCAATTTTTACGCGGACTTTATGAAATAGAATGGGATCGAACGGTCGACTGCAAAAATAACAACCGATTTGAGTGGCTGCCACGGCGGGATCGGTCTTAAGTGGTTTACCGTTCAAGTGCGCATTGAGCAAACTTTCAAAAGTTTTAAAGCGGTCGTGAATATCGCTTACGAGAAATGCGGGAGCCTGCAAAATACCAGTATTCGTACCAAAAGGTGGCATTGTCCGCACCGCCGTCATCAGAGATTCTAACATCCGTAGATGACTCAAATAGGTATCTAGGATCTTTACGTCTCGGGCATGGCGTGAAGGAGCGTCTAATTTGTTCGCGAAATGGACAAGGGTTTCTAGGCGATCGATAAGTCGCACATATTTTTGACGGTAATTGTTTGCTGCACCGTGGTGTCTGCCATCTTCAAGCCAGTAGAGGAGCCAGACGCCCACAAATATAACGACCGCGATAATCCAGAGCCCCGCAAGCATGGATCAACTACCCCTCAAACGACCGACGTCGTGCTTATATTCAACTAAAGTCTACGATGACTTATTCTAGCACGCACTAAGTTTGGATTGTAACTATCTAAGAATATTGGTGATATCTAGAATTCTCTTAAGTTTTAGGAACATTATCCCGATGTTATCCCCAAGTGGGAGGGATTTCAGCCATGATGAGCTATGAAAACAAACGAGTCATTTTTAACGTAATATTAAAACGCTATAAGGAATATCAAGATCTTTATCGTGCGGTAAATAATGGCAGTATTCATGGAGTGACGTCATTTCAGGACTTTTACTGGCATTATACCTATTATAGTCGCTATAACGCGGGTCGAGTCAGCGAAGCTCGCGGCTACTAAGGGTCTTCATTTCACATTGCTCGCAAATTAACCAGATGGTCGCTTGACCTTAATTCATTGAAACACTATGCTTTTCCTGAAGTAGTTGTTTTTTTATTGAATTTTGGTTGGGACCATCTTTGAGTAGAGATTTGATCAAATTGAAGTCAACCGATGACGGACTGCATATAGCAGATTCGATTCTTTGGCTTGATTCTCATCTCAACGGTGATCTTTCCTTTTTATCATCCGCAGCAGCACTGACGCGAGCAAAAGTTCCGCAGGTTATCGCTACTGAAGAGACAGTTAAAATTCTGGAAGCCTGTCGCAAAAAACCAAACGCTTTGGTGTGCCAATACAACAGACCTTTTTCCATCGGCCGCCTAAAGATGGAACTCTTGCCCTCGGGCAGTATTTTAGGTGGCGCATCGCTTTATGTTGAGACGGATAAAGGCCGCGTTCTCTACGCACCGTGTCTCCAGCCGCATCCCATTGCAACAGTTCGCAAGATGCAGGTGAAGCGAGCAAATGC
>CAZUYQ010000098.1:7652-8502 GCA_964624705.1 uncultured Polynucleobacter sp. | reverse complement strand
TCATCCAGATCCACATCAGTCGATGCCAAATCGACGTAAAGAAAAAGAGCGACTTGTTGCGGGTTTGAAAGCACAACTGGCCGAAGGACACTACCCGGTTATTTTATGTGATCCCATTTCGACAGCCCAAGAATTAACAAAACTTTTAGCCGAGGCTGAGATACCGGTAAGTGTTCATCCGACGATCTATCGTGTCAATAAAGTTTATGAATCTTTTGGATCCTCTTTGGGCCAATACGCGCTTCTAAAAAAGAAGAGATTAGCCCCCCGGGTTTTGATTTTACCAAAATCTCGCCGCGGTAAAGTTGTGTTCTCGGGCCGCGATCAAGAAGGTCCGATTTTTGTTATCGAAGACACCTTGCCGCAGTTTAGAAGAGATACGAGCGATGCCTTCCCAACCCGTGTTGTAGATACGTTCTACTTGTCTACCCACTGTGATGGCCCTGAGCTAAAGGGCATTATCCAGTTAGTTGCCCCTAAGGAGCTCTATTTCTTTGGCCCATACGCGAAACGTTACGTCGAAGAAATGAAGGGTGTTTGCCCTAAGATCAAACCACTTTTTGTAAATGACCAACCCACTTTGTTCTAAGGCATCATCTTGGCTCGGGATGACGATGTATTCGTTGTCGGGTATAATGGATATATTCCATTACTTGACATCCGTCGGCCCATGCTCCGACGTCTAGGAGGTCCATCAGATGACGGCGGCCACGATTACACGTCTCGGATCCAAATTCGTTCATTTTTTTGATTTCGATCAACGCAGAACTTTTGAACGAGATGCTATTGCTGTTATGGCTTTTGGTCTTGCGATGTTTGTATGGATCGCTCTTGCTTCCTTTCAACCTGC
>CAZUYQ010000098.1:5942-7494 GCA_964624705.1 uncultured Polynucleobacter sp. | reverse complement strand
AAACAGTATCGCCGGCATTTTGTTTTTTTATTTTGGGATCATCGCCTGGTGTATGCCGGTTATTCTTTTGCAGTTTGCTGGGATGGTTCGGCGAGCAACGGTCAAGGAAGATATGGCGGTTGTAAGCTTAGGTTGGAGCGCCCTATTTGCAGCTCTGATGCCGCTCCTCGTCAATTTAAGACCGACTATTGCAGTGCGTGGATTTAGTTTTTCCACGGGCGGCGCAATTGGTCAAATTATTGCAGAATGGCTTGATGCAAAACTTGGTGGTGTTGGTACGCAGATTGTTTTGTGGACCATTCTGTTGGCTGCGTTACTCTTGATCACGCGTCTTGCGCTTGTAGACTTAAAGACTGCCTTCTTTGCGACAGGCGTTGCAAAGAAATTTGCCCCAACAAAAAAAGAGGCTAACGAAGGTAGCCCCGTGATGACGCATGCTGAAGTTAAGAAACAAGAACCAGATGAGAGTGTTCATGATAGCTCTGAGCCTGGGTTGTTTGATTCACCGCTATTTAAGATGGCCTCTCCACAGCTGGTGGAAGAAAAGAACGACAAAAAATCGAAAACAACTTTAGGGCTGCCTTTCTCTTTCTCCTCACCGCAAATAGAAGAATCGTCTGAGCAAGAACCTTCAGAGTTAGAGGAATCCGATTTATTTGCGCCAAAGCTTCCCTACACTCCTCCGTCGATTGAAATTTTCAAAAGGTCTGACGAGCGACTATCAGTGGGTCTTAGTCAACGTGAGCTAGAAACGACAGGGCAAATTTTAACAAAAACCCTCGAAGATTTCGGCGTCACTGGTAAAATTATCGGGTGGCAGCCCGGACCAGTGGTAACCGTTTTTGAATACCAACCCGAAGCCGGGGTGAAGCAGTCAAAAATTCTTGGATTGCTTGATGACATAGCGCTCTCACTGAAAGTCGATTCCATCTTTATTCTTCCTATTTCTGGAAAGCGGGCTCTGGGGATACAGGTACCAAACACCCGCCGCGATTCGGTTCTGGTGGGCGATGTCTTAGCGTCGGAAATTTTTCAACGAAGTCCTTCACCACTTACGTTTGCTATGGGAAAAACAATTAATGGCACCGCCTACTGCGCAGACTTAACCTCCATGCCTCACCTCTTGGCTGCAGGGGCTACAGGTACAGGAAAATCAGTCGCCATCAACTCGCTTCTTTGCAGCATTATTATGAAATCAAGTCCAGATGATGTCCGGATGATTTTAGTCGATCCAAAAATGCTAGAATTAAGTGTTTATGACGGGATCCCGCATTTGCTAATGCCAGTCATTACAGAGCCAGACCGTGCAAGTATCGCACTCAAATGGGCTGCGAACGAAATGGAACGTCGCTATAAGCTCATGCAACATGCTCAAGTAAGAAATATTGGCGGCTTCAATCAGTTCTGGGATACGACCACCGAAGAAAGAAAGACGCAGATTAGAGGTCTCGTAAGCGATGAAAGTATTCAACGTCTGCCTTATATTCTTTTGGTGATTGATGAGCTCGCGGATCTTATGATGAGCGGCAACAAGAAAGAAGTAGAATCAGCC
>CAZUYQ010000098.1:0-5833 GCA_964624705.1 uncultured Polynucleobacter sp. | reverse complement strand
GTGATCACGGGTGTGATTAAAGCAAACTTGCCTTGTCGGCTGTCGTTTCAAGTGGTTTCCAAACACGATTCCCGCACAATTCTGGACCAGGTTGGCGCAGAAAAATTGCTGGGTAAAGGTGATATCTTGCTTCAGCGTCCAGGCGTGGGGCGGTTAGAAAGACTTCAAGGTGCTCTCGTCACTGATGAAGAAGTTCTAGCATTGGTTGCCAGTGCCAAGAGTAATTATCAGTCCACTTATGATGAAAAAGCGATGGGTTGGATTGACGAAGAAGTCACAAAAAGTTCTTCGGATGCATCCGGCGATGACATTTCAGCATTGATTGATGGTGATCCAAAATGGGATGAAGCCATTAATATTGCCAAAACTCATGGCGTCATAAGTGCCTCCTTCTTACAGAGACATCTTAAAATCGGCTATAACAGAGCCGCGAGAATCGTTGAGGCGATGGAGGCTCAGGGCTTGGTGGCAAAGGCCGACGGGGCCAAACCACGGCGCTGGTTGGGATCTTCCAGTTAATCTTCCTGAGGATTTACGAGATTTTTTAAGAAAGCGCGCTCTTGTAGAAAGAACGTTCTCGAAGTACGATCTGAGAATAACAACTCAGTTATATATTGGGATAATTTTTTTCTGGCGAGACGGTCGTGATCCGATGGTGGCGAGATTTATCTGTCGTTAAAAAGCTTTACGGTGTCGTAGGGCTTATGGCGATTCTTATTGCCAGCGAACTCTTCACGCTACTGTTTGCTATGAGTACGTTGTCCTCGGTCCGCGCCTTCGTCGCGGGCGAAGGCCTGTGGACAAAATCTCAGAAGGACGCTCTTCTTAGCCTTTATCAATTCGCGTTACGTGGCCAAGAAAAATATTACACTGAATTTCAAAATCATCTTGTCATTCCAGCAGGAGATCACCTGGCTCGCATCGAGATGAATAAGCCTGGCTTTGACTACGATGTGATTCGCAGTGGTTTTCTTCAAGGTGGCAATCATCCCAACGATGTGGACGGGATGATTAAACTTTTAATGAGGTTTCATTCCATCAGTTACATTCGTGATGCGATCACTGCCTGGACCAATGCGGATCTTCTGTTAGACGAACTAAAGTTGGTGGGTGAAAATCTTCATGAAATTATCAGAAAAGAAGGTTCTCAATCACCCAAGGTAGAACTGGCTTTAGATAAAGTTTCCAGGATTAACAGTCAGTTGACGATTGAAGAGAATGCTTTTTCCTCTTCACTTGGTGCTGGGTCTAGGCGACTGGAAGAAGTCTTGATGACTCTTCTTGCGCTTACGGTCTTTGCAGTAGAAAGTACCGGAATTTTCTTAACCTACCGCTTCAGTCGGAATCTTAGCCGCAGTCTCGGTGAACTGAGAGATACCGCAAATGAGGTGGGTAATGGTAACCTTGTGCGGTCTGCACCGGTCCACTCAAAGGACGAATTGGGACAGTTGGCCTGTGCTCTTAATAAAATGATTGAGGGTTTGAAAGCAGGTTTTAAGGAACGCCAACAGTCCGAGGAGCGTCTAAAGAAAAGCGAAGGCCACTTACTGCGACTCAATGAGGAGCTAGAGGAAAGAGTTGAAACGCGAACGGAAGAATTGCAACTGAGAGAGACCCAGCTTCGCTTAATTGCCAACGCACTTCCTGTCCTAGTAGCTCAGCTAGATGTACAAGAAAGATTTCTCTTTGCAAATGATGCCTTCTGTAAGTGGTTTGGCAGAACTCAAGAAGAAGTCATCGGTAAAACTTTCAGGTTTATTCTTGGTGAAGAGCGTTATCCTTTTAATGCACCTTTTATTCGCGAAGTTCTTGGCGGCAAAACTGTCGACTACGAGCGAAGGTCTGAAGTTGGGAATACCGTTATTGATTATAGCATTACCTTCGTCCCTGAGTTTGACGAAAATCGTCAGGTAAGAGGGTTTATTCTAGTTGGTAGTGATATTAGTAAACATAAAGAAATCGAAGCTGAGCTAAAAAAATCCAAAGAAATTGCCGATGCTGCGAATGCTACAAAAAGCACATTTTTAGCAAATATGAGCCATGAAATTAGAACGCCTTTAGGAGTGATCTTAGGATTCGCGGAACTTCTGAATTCTGGTGATATGTCTGATATCGAACGTGTTCACAGCATCGACGTCATTAAAAGAAATGGCGAATTACTTACGAATGTGATCGATGATATTTTGGATATTTCGAAGGTTGAAGCGGGTAAGCTTGAAATTGAAGTGGTCCCTGTTTCATTCCATAATATTATGAAAGAAATTGAAGCGGTCTTGAAGCTAAAGGCTTCAGAAAAAGGTGTGGAACTGATTGTCACCCTTGATGATTCGACTCCAACCACCATCAAAACAGATCCACTTAGACTCAGGCAAATACTTTTAAATATTATTGGTAATGCGATCAAATTTACCCAAAAGGGCTCGGTGACCGTCCACGTTGGTCTTGCTCAAAAAGTAAATTCGGCTAGAAAATTAAGCTTTCTTGTAAAGGACTCTGGCAAGGGTATAACTGCGATACAGGCGGAAAAAATATTTACGCCCTTTACGCAAGCGGACGCGTCCACCACGCGCAAATATGGTGGTACTGGCCTCGGTTTAGTGCTTGCAAAAAAGCTTGCTCTCGCACTCGGAGGTGATGTGGTGTTGGTTGAAAGTACACCGGGATTTGGCAGTACGTTTGAAGTTACGATTGATGTTGGAAAACTAGATGCAAAGGCTACATCGCAGCCTTTGCATGAGCCGCAAACCTTCTATGCAGATATGCTAAAAAAATACAAAAACCTTCGCATTCTTGTAGTCGATGATAGTTTTGATAACCAAATGATTGTGAGCCGAATGCTTAAAAAGGTGGGGGCGGAAGTTGAGACAGCCTCTAATGGGCAAGAAGGTGTAGAAAAAGCTTTGTCGCGTCCCTTCACGCTCGTCTTTATGGACCTGCAGATGCCAGTGCTCGATGGTCATGGAGCCATGAAAGAGCTGAGACGTCAGGGCTATAATGGTCCCATTGTAGCGCTCACGGCCCATGCCATGAAAGAGGAGCGCCGTCGCTGCCTGGAGACTGGCTTCAATGATCATCTCAGTAAACCTGTGAATTACGATTTGTTGCTGCAAACGGTTACAAAATTCACCTCATAAGTGCTCATATTTTAACCATGATTGTTAGTTTTCGCTAGCCTCTCGTTCTTAAGAGCGTTAAGAATATTGGGATGCCTCGTCCTACTTCAAACATGATCCATACGCCTCAAACCAGCTCGTCCTATACGCTTACGTTGGATGACGATCCAGTTATTGCGGAACTTCTTCAACAGATTTTGGGTGTAAGAACGGTTGCATTTGAAAGCATTACAAGTTTAAAGAAATCGGACAGCGATTTAAATCCTATCGGCATCTTTGTCGACATTCATTTGGCAAATGGTGAGTGCGGTTTAGAAGTTTTACCGACTTTGAGAGCCCGCTGGCCATTGTCGCCGATCATCGTTATGACCTCGGATCCGGACGAATCGATTGTGGGCCAGGCTTTAGCAATGGGCGCGAATGACTTTATCTTAAAACCAATTCGACCTGGTGAGCTGAAGGCTCGGTATTCGGCCCGTCAGTTAGAGATGGAACTACGGAGTCATCAAACCCAACTCAACTTTGGCGACCTAAGTCTTAATATTCAGTATAAATCTTTAAGTGGTCCTAAGGGAGAATGCTTCTTGTCACCCCGGGAGGTTGACATACTTTGCTTCCTGATCAGAACAAAGGGTGCATTGGTCGATAAGAATACCCTCAAAGGTCGGATTTGGGGCAATATTTCCGTCGGTGACAATGCCCTAGACCGTAAACTTTTTGATGTGCGCAGGTCCATTCATTCGGTGAGCGATGGGGTTAAGCTTCGGTCTATTTATCGGCATGGTATTGAGTTGGTATCTAAACCAATAAGTTCTGATTCTCGCATAAGTTAAAATTTCGGGATCACAATAATCTCATTTTAAATCATCCTTAATTAGAAAAAGAACTTCCTTACCAAAATGGAAGTTTCTCATCTGGATTATACTAGAAACCGGCATTGCCCCCATGTAGATTCGAACAATCTCCAAATTTTACGAGGTTATCATGAACCCTTCTGAACAAGATGTTGTTAGACAGAAAGTTTTGCGCGCGGGTAATCATAAGACTGCAGATGAGGCGCCTCGGAAAAAGAAAGAGAAAGAAAAGCCACATTCGATTGACACTCATCGCAAGGCCCAGGCTGCTCTTCTTGATAATGAATGGGATCAGCTATCTTTATCGAATAAAGATGAAATCGAACAATTGGTCGATGTGCTTCGAGCCGTCAAATCGGGTGATTTTACCGTTCGATTTAACTATGAAAAGGGCGATATTCTTAGTCGTACAGGCGAACTCCTCAATGACATCATTGGTCTTAACGAGCATTTATCAAACGAACTTCTTCGGGTCGGAAAAATCGTTGGTCAAGAGGGCCGGATGACCGAGCGTGCATCGGTAGGCCCAGCAAAAGGTGCATGGGCTGCGAGCGTAAATTCCGTAAACCAATTGATTGGTGACCTTGTTGCTCCAACGAACGAAGTTGCCCGGGTAATTACCGCCGTGGCGAAGGGCGATTTGTCACAAAAAATGTTCCTTGAGATCGAGGGACGCCCGGTTCGAGGTGAGTTTCTTCGCATTGGGACAACCGTAAACTCGATGGTAGATCAGCTGAACTCATTCGCCGCCGAGGTCACTCGGGTAGCAAAAGAAGTAGGTAACGAAGGAAAACTCGGTGGTCAGGCCGATGTAAAAGGGGTTTCCGGAACCTGGCGAGACTTAACCGATAACGTAAACGGTCTTGCAGGTAACCTAACAGCTCAGGTGCGTAACATTGCGAAGGTGACGACCGCGGTAGCTAAAGGTGACTTGTCGCAGAAGATTACAGTAGATGCCCGCGGCGAGATTTTGGAGCTAAAAAACACCATCAACGTCATGGTGGACCAGCTTTCATCCTTCGCAGCTGAGGTAACCAGGGTAGCGAAAGAAGTAGGTAACGAAGGAAAGTTGGGCGGCCAGGCGGAAGTAAAAGGCGTTTCTGGAACTTGGAAAGATTTGACCGATAACGTAAACGGTCTTGCTGGAAACTTGACCGCTCAGGTACGTAACATCGCTAAAGTAACCACGGCGGTAGCGAACGGCGACTTATCACAAAAAATTACGGTAGATGCAAAAGGCGAGATTTACGAACTTAAAAACACGATCAACACGATGGTGGATACGCTCAGATCGTTCGCGGCCGAGGTTACCCGGGTTGCGAAAGAAGTAGGGACCGAAGGAAAATTGGGCGGCCAAGCGGACGTAAAAGGTGTATCGGGAACTTGGAAAGACTTAACAGATAACGTAAATGGTCTCGCTGGTAACTTAACTGCTCAGGTACGTAACATCGCCAAAGTAACGACGGCGATTGCGAACGGTGACTTATCACAAAAAATTACGGTAGATGCAAAGGGCGAAATTTTAGAGCTTAAAAATACGATTAACACCACCGTAGACACGCTAAGGTCCTTCGCGGCCGAGGTAACACGCGTAGCTAAAGACGTAGGTACCGAAGGAAAACTGGGCGGTCAAGCGGACGTAAAAGGTGTATCGGGAACTTGGAAAGACTTAACCGATAACGTGAACGGTCTCGCAGTTAATCTGACCTCTCAGGTGCGTAACATTGCGAAGGTGACGACTGCGGTAGCTAAAGGTGACTTGTCACAAAAGATTACGGTAGATGCGAAAGGTGAGATTTTAGAGCTCAAAAATACCATCAACGTCATGGTGGATCAGCTGAACTCGTTCGCAGCCGAGGTAACTCG
>CAZUYQ010000097.1:19118-19637 GCA_964624705.1 uncultured Polynucleobacter sp. | reverse complement strand
CAACCTGTTCATCGGTTCGTCGTTTGTCGATTCACTATTCAGTTTTCAAAGAGCACTCGTTTTTCAGAGGGAACCCGTTTTAAGCGATTTCGCGTCTTTTTGTCTAGTACTTTTTGTCGTGGTGACAAATTAAAACCAGACCCGGAAGCGACCTCACTTGTGGATTTCTCCGTGTTCGAGGGAGACAGTGGTATAGGTGACTAACGCTGACACGTCAACGAATTTTTTAAGGTATTTTTTTATACTGTCATTACGCATACTTGAACGTACACTTCCTACAAACCCAGGAGAAATTAAATGAGTAAACCTAATAGAAAAGTCCTAACAGTGGTGATGGATGGCGTAGGGATCTCCGAAAATACATTCGGGAACGCGGTTGCCAATGCTTTTTTGCCTAATTTTCAGTGGTTAACTACAAACTGCACCTACCGCACTCTGTTAGCGCACGGAAAAAGTGTGGGTCTTCCTAGTGATAGCGATATCGGGAATAGCGAAGTCGGACACAATGCCTTAGGCGCA
>CAZUYQ010000097.1:7921-19108 GCA_964624705.1 uncultured Polynucleobacter sp. | reverse complement strand
ATCCTATACGCAAAAAGCGATTGATAGCGGCGCAATTTTTCGCGGTGAATGTTGGATGCAACTTGTTCAACAAACTATTCGCGAAAAATCTACTCTACATTTCATCGGGTTACTTTCTGACGGCAATGTCCATGCGCATGAAAATCATCTTTACGCTATGATGACGCGAGCAAAACAAGACGGTGTTAAACGCGTACGCATACACCTCCTATTCGACGGGCGAGATGTCGCCGAAAAAAGCGCTGAAATATATATCGCACATCTTGAATCCGTGATGGCCTCATTGAAAGGCCCTGATTTCGATGTCGCTGTAGCATCTGGTGGTGGGCGTATGCAAATCACTATGGATCGCTACGGTGCGGATTGGGCGATGGTCGAACATGGATGGCACGCGCACGTGTTGGGCAAAGCTCTAAAACATTATTCTTCTGTGATCGAAGCACTTGCCGAATTTCGCGAGGATCCTAGTATTACTGATCAGTATATTCCTGCTTTTGTTATTAAGGAAAATGACAAGCCTGTAGGAACGATCGAGAATAACGACGCTGTGGTATTCTTCAATTTCAGAGGCGACCGTGCCATTGAAATTTCATGTGCTTTCACTGAAGAAAATTTTAATAAGTTCGAGCGCATCAGATTTCCGAAAGTATTTTTCGCTGGGATGATGGAATACGATGGTGATTTACATATTCCGCCCAAGTATTTGGTCTCACCACCTGCCATTGAAGACACGCTGGGCGAGCATTTGACGCGATTAGGAAAAAAACAATTCGCATGCAGTGAAACGCAGAAATATGGTCATGTAACTTATTTTTGGAACGGAAATCGGAGCGGTTATTTCGATAAAAACCTTGAAGAATACATCGAAATTCCCTCAGAAAATATTACGTTTGATCTAAAACCTTGGATGAAAGCGTATGAGATTACGGAAGAAACCATCAAGCAAATGAAGCTCGGAACGTTCGACTATGCGCGGATCAACTTCCCAAATGGTGATATGGTCGGTCACACAGGAAACTATGAAGCAGCGGTGGTGGCACTCGAAACGGTTGATTTGATGCTAGGCCGTCTTATAGATGCAGCTCGAGCAACTGGGACTATCCTGATGGTAACTGCAGATCACGGCAATGCAGACGAAATGTTTGATGCGAAAGCTAAAGATTTTCCAGACTGGGAAAAACATTTAATAGAACGAAAACCCACACCCAAGACTGCTCACACCATAAATCCCGTACCATTTGCCATATTTGATCCTATACGCACTACGCCTTGGAAGCTAACACCTAATCTCGAGAAAGCGTCCTTAGGCAATGTTGCGAATACCGTGTTGACACTTATGGGTCTAGAGACCCGAGATATTTATATGCCTAGCTTGGTGATAAAGGACTGATATGCATTCTTCTAAATCAAATTCTAAAATTGATCTCGATAAGGCTTTCACTCATTTTTGTGAAACAATTGCAGCTTTACGTCATCCTGCCACTGGCTGCCCTTGGGATTTGGAACAAACACATGCGACACTTCGTAAATATATGATTGAAGAAGCATACGAAGCAGCCGAAGTGATGGAACCACTGAATCAAGAACTACTATGCGACGAACTTGGTGACGTGCTCTTACAGGTGGTTCTCAATTCTCAGTTAGCGTCGGAAAAAAATGATTTTTCTATTGCAGACGTCATCGCAGGTATTGATGCAAAAATGCGTCGGAGGCATCCCCATGTTTTTGGTGATGAGGCACAGAAGCAACAACCAAGCACCAAAGCGGTGATAAAAAAATGGGATGATATAAAAAAAGCGGAAAAGGAAAAGAAGGGCGATGCACAAATTGAGAAAGAAGAAGGTGTCTTTTCTGCTATAAAACCTGGCACCATAACTCCCGCCCTACAAACATCGGTTGCCATAGGCAAGCTTGCAAAGAAAATAAAGTTTGACTGGCCCGATGTAAATTCAGTCATGCAGCAGTTTAAAAGCGAAATTGCGGAGCTAGAATATGAACTCGCGTCCCCAGAGAGCGGTGCAAAAGAGCGTGCCTATAAAGAGCTAGGAGACGTATTCTTCTCGCTAGGACAATTATGTCGGCATATGGACATAGACCCTGAGATCTGCGCTTTGGACGGCAATCGTAAGTTTCTACATCGATTTAAAAATCTTGAGGAGATTGCAAAATCCGAAGGAATTAATGTCACTGAAACGGATGTGGTTACTTTAGAACGTCTGTGGGATGCGGCAAAGGCTCGGGAAAAAGCTTTAAAGTTCTAAAAATCAAAACGCAGCGAAGCCCCGCTCTTCAAAAAGAACGGGGCTTCGCATCATTCAACGATCAATAACAAATTACTTTTTGTTACCGGTAGCTGTTTTTGTTGCGTGAGCTAGACGACTTACGCGACGGCTTGCATTTTTACGATGTAAAATGCCTTTCGAAGCGCCTTTGTGAAGCATTTCTTGAGCCTTAGCAAAAAGATCAGTGACCTTGTTTGCGTCTTTTTCGGTACCTGCTTTGAGGGCATCGATAGCGAAACGGCAACGCTTAATAGCGGTACGGATCGCGGAAAGATATTGGCTGTTGTGGTCACGCTTTACAGCGCTGCTACGTGCACGTTTGGTCGAGGACTTATGGTTCGCCACGGAATACCCCAAAATATCAAACAGTTAATCGATCAGAAGCATCCTAACGCATGAAATATCCGTTTGGACTGTGCTTAAGATCGGGAGTTCTATCAATCAGAGATAGTGATTGTCAAGGTGAGAGTGTACTTGCTCTCTCCGCGGCAAGGCGAGACTCT
Source organism: uncultured Polynucleobacter sp. (assembly GCA_964624705.1). Lineage (GTDB taxonomy): Bacteria > Bdellovibrionota_B > Oligoflexia > Oligoflexales > RGVZ01 > CAMDKS01. The sequence continues at coordinate 16,323 of CAZUYQ010000097.1, read as the reverse complement.
AGGTCTACACGCTCATTATCAGGATGACCATTATGCCCTTTAACCCATTCCCAGGTCACATCATGGCGATCCACCTGATGGACAAGGTCTTCCCAAAGATCCTTATTCTTTACGGGTTCCTTGGAGGCATTACGCCAGCCATTGGCTTCCCATTTTTCAATCCAGCCTTTTTCAAAGGCATCCATCACATACTTGCTGTCGGTGACGATATGAACCTTACAACGACGTTTTAAAGCCGTCAGCCCCTGAATCACGGCCATCAGCTCCATCCGGTTATTAGTAGAATCCCGTTCGCCCCCAGAAATAAGCTTTTCGGTCGACTTATGGCGAAGTAAGGCCGCCCAGCCACCAGGGCCTGGATTCCCTAAACACGCTCCGTCGGTGGTGACGGTCACATTTGAAATTGGGGCCATGCTGAAAAAACCTTTCTCAATTCATCCCGTCGAAACTTGATCCAATAGAGGTCCTGCTTCATCGGCCCGCCCTTGGGCGATATAAACCTGGCTAAGCCCGCGTAGGACGACTGGAAGATCGCCAAATGAGAATCGTAAACCTTCGAGTGCCTCTAACGAAATAGGAGAATCAGATGACTCGACACATGCCTGCACTAACAAACCAATTGCCGAACTCTCGGGACCTCCGAGTTCGACCGCTTTCTGCAACCAATAAACAGACTCCGTAAGCATACGCAATCTTCGATAAACAAGTCCAACCCCCATAGTGGCATGATAATCATTCGGTGCGATAGATAAAGCACGCTTAAAAAAACCAATAGCATCATCGTGACTATGTCCCTGCCACGCTAAGAATCCAAGTCCGCGATGAGCGCGGTAGCATTGCGGGCTCAATTGAATCGCTTTCTCGTAAGAAGTCATGGCTTCTTCACCCCGAGTGAGCGTCGTAAAAGCATCGCCTTTTATACGCCATAACTCAGCAATTGTATCTCGAGATAAGTTTTGAACTAATAATGACTCTTCTACTTTTACTACAATATCTTTGGCAGCGGCCAGTGATACAGGTGTATTTGAGGAGTCTACAAAAAGTTCGACTCTCGATTTCACGTCAACCGCACTCGCATCTCCAAGTAAGCTAAACAGGGATTCCAACACCGCTGCGGAAGCTTGTTTTATGCTACAGTGATCTGCTGCAAAGCTAGCAGTGCGAGCTCGATCTGTCATAAGATGCCCAAGGTCTGAGAAGACTTGGTTGAGTGCTTCTGAAATATCTAATGCCATCATTTCTTCCAGCCTAGTCACCGAAATCCCAGATGACGCCTCATCATAAATAGATGCGATCGGAATAGCCGTTTGCACACCGCTAGCTAACCCGCTCATCATTGCAAATGGATAAGGTTCTATCTGTTCGCGATTAGACCACCGGTCCCAGATCACAAAATGAGAGGCCGATACAACGTCTCGCCAGAAAGGTTGTGGATCTTGATTCATAAAGATAGCCCTAGAGCCCAGCCCTAAATCCACGGCTTGGTATTTTAAATCCTCGAGTTCTGTCCCTAATCCAATCATTAAAAGTCGAATTCGGGACGCGATATGTACGGGTAAGGTCCCTAAAGCCGATCTCGTTCCTTTTAATATTTCGGAAGCTGCTGAACTTTTGTTAAAGTGCGTCCTGGCGACCACCAACAGTTCATCGGCGCGTACACCGACATAGCTTCGAAACTTTGCCGCTTTCTCTACGTCATAAAAATCGCGTGTTGCATCGCAGAAATGAGGTATGCGATGAACGCGTTCTTTTGCGACTCCTTGACTAAACAGAAGTCGCGCAGCTCGATGTGAAGACGCCAAAAAAAGATCGGCGTTCTGAAGAATGTCAAATTGAATAGCACGAATATTCGCAAACTTATCATAAAATGTAGGAGTGAATTCATGCGCAAGTATCACACAAGGGACACCCATAGCTTTTGCACATCGCAGAGACTGAAAGGAATGAAGTCGTGTCGACTCGATTCCCACGACAAGGTCAGCGCCAGAAAGATATTGATCTAAATCTCGGTAGAATCCAGGCATTTCTGGAATTTGCGGGAAAATAGTTACTGCTAACGATGTCTTTACTTGTGACTCTGTTACATCCTGAAGTACTAAAAGCTCGATATCGTGCTTCTTAGAAAGATCCTCCCATAAGGCTATCATGACATGGTCACCCCAGACACCTGTCACAATTTTTATCTTACGTCGAGAACCCATTCACTACTCCTTAGTTCAATGCGAAACAGCATTAAAATCTCGTGCTGCCGTCATCGTACCTGTTGATTTCAATTCGACTAATTTTGTCGTTGAGTCTTTTAGATCTTTTGAGGAAACAATGGCACCGAGAGTGACATTCGGAGAGGCAATGCGTGATCCACCGATTATAGGAATATCTAAATTAAACTCCTGGCCTGCGGCTATTCTGGGAATATCCCATTGTGTTTGAACAAGTTTCAATTGCTTTCCCGAAAGATTGGACAAAGAAACAGAAACTTTACTTGCAGTTGTCTTGCCAGTATTTTTCAGATGAATCCGAACGATACCGTGTTCATTTTCGTCAACAGCATTGGGCTCACGACTATCCGACCCATCCTGAAACTCGGACGAGACTTGAATTGAAGTAAACTCTCCTTCAGAAATATCTAACGTGAAATCTTTCGCCACACTTTCCAGTGCAATGGCATCAACTGCTGCTCCCACCGAAATCCGTTGTTTACCTTCCGGCAATTGAGGATGAAGGTAAACAGATGCAACACCTGTTACAGTATGACCAACCGCTACAGTTCCAACGAGTATCTCTTGGGTCTCCAGGCCGATCATTGGAGCTTGGAAGAAAATACTGACGTTGTTCGCAGATAACGGACCAATATTGCTAACCTTCCACGGTATTGATATTTTTGAGCCAATCCGTCCGCTAAGGTCCGCATCAGGAATATCGATGGCTAACGAAGGTCGAGCTACTCCGGTAGCACTCCCCCAGTCGATACTCATTTTTTCTTTTAACCATTTTTGAACCTCTTGAGATTGTAATGCTAATGCACTGCGAATCTCGGGTACGGCTAATGCGAGGACATGAGAAGAACGTCTCGCGCCTTCCGGAAGGACTCCTCCATATAATTTATGCACCTTACTTATAATTGTTTGCGCAATCTTAAATTCGACGTCTGATTCTTTCTCGGATTCGGCTTTTTTACGAGAACTCGAAAGATAGTATCCTTTAATTTGAGCGTTCGATGAGGTGCTTAACTCAGATGCTGTCGATAGATGGTTAGGTAGAAACGCCTCGCTGCGATAGCGATATGATCCAAATAGATTTAAATTTTCTGTCCCAGAAAGAACAGGTTGAACCCATACGTCTGGAGTAATCCCGACATTCTGAATGGATCGATTAGAGGGTGTATAGTACCTGGCAATGGTTAACTTCAGCGCTCGATCCTCAGGAAGTTCAAATAAAGTTTGGACCGAACCTTTACCAAAGCTCGGCTGGCCAACAATCACAGCGCGGCCATTATCCTGCAAAGCGCCAGCGACAATTTCACTCGCTGAAGCACTATCTTCATTCATGAGAACGACGACTGGAAAATCCACTTCGTCGTAGCCATTTGTAGCCCTTTCGACCTCGTCTCTTCGACCTTTTGTGGATACGATCACGCCCGACTTTAGGAAAATATCTGAGACAGCTATCGCTTGATCCAACAATCCTCCTGGATTCGATCGAAGATCGAGAACGACACCGTGTAAAGGATTATTCTTTCGAAATTGACGTATAGCATCTGAGACTTCCTTGCCGGTTCGAGAAGCAAAGCTATCAATGACCAGATGAAGAAAGTGGAGATCACCGATATGTTTTGGATGGGCTTCTACGCTATCAACTTCAATGACCTCACGTGGGACGGAAACATTCCACGGTGCATTCGCATCCGGACGAAGAATTGCAAGCTGGGCTGAAGAGCCTGGCTCTCCTCGCATATGACCCACGAGCTGATCTAAAGACAAGCCGAAAGTTTGAAATCCATCAATTGAGACAATGCGGTCATTTTTGCGGAGTCCAACTCTTAAAGCAGGACTTCTCGGCATTGGTTTCAATACCGTAAGTAGATGATCCTTCACTCCAACAAGCACGCCCAAACCACCAAACGAGCCTTCGGTTCCTTGCTTCAGCTCTCGGTATGACTCGGGTGACATCAATGAGGAATGTGCATCTAAGGCGCTTAGCATTGCATTCAATACAATTGTTGAAGCATTCGTTTCTGACCCTAATACCGCCATACTTGCAGGAGTTAACAGGTCACCGACTTCAGTCTTCGCACAGAATCCCGCAAAAGCTTTCAATTGCGTCATGAGCTCTTCATAAGATGTGTCCTGTGATCTTGGTAGAGCCAGAAACTCGTTACGAACATGTAATTTTAATTCTGTCTCTGATTCTTCATATCTTAAATCAGGAATTGCATAAGCCAGGGAACGCATAGCCCCACCAATAAGATGCCGATTATCGACGCGACTACCGTCCACATAATAGGCCTGAACAATAGAGACAATCGCATCTATTAGAGCTGAGTTGATCGGCTCAGATGCTACTGACTGTGACTTGTGAATCGCCTTGGATGTTAGACTTGTTGAGGGTACGCCAAGGAAATATTGCGTCACCGGCTGTAGCCGTCGCACATTTGAAGCCACGATGACAGCAGCAATGAGCAGCATTGCTAGCGTCAGTGGCCCAGGACCTTTTGACTTTCTCGTTCCAAAGCGGATTGACATCCGAACTACCTCGATTGGTTTAACGAGGTATCGGACAAGCGAATAAAGGCTTGAAAACAGGTCAGAAAAGGGTCCTTAGCGCGAATGAAATCCTTGAAATATCATACTGATATTATTGAATAAATTATCGTTATTACCATTTAGACCGAAAGATTTTTCTCAATCTTCCAAATTATTGGCCGATCCACCTTTTATAAGCCGCAATCAATGGATTTGATTGCTAGGAAGGTGGAAATTATGCGTTATGTTAAAAATTCTGACAAAACGATCACAAAGGCATTTAAAGCCATATCGGCATCAGCCGCTAGCTGCATTTTTATTGCAACCTATGGATTGTCAGCGCCGGGCTTTTCATTTGACGCTCTTGAAACAAGGATTCAGCTCTCATCATCAGAAAAATTACCACTCGTCGAGCACGAGGTCGCAAGGCTTGTCCAAGAAAAACCTATGTCGGCAGAAGCTCAGTACGCAATGTCTTCGCTGCTGCTGCGGATGTTCCTTCACGAACCAACAAATACCGATCTCCTCCGCCAAAGTGCGGATCTAGCAGCTCAAGCATATGAACTAGATTCTAATTCTGATCTCGGCATTGTTGCGCTTGCTTCAATCTTGGATGTCACAGGTGAGACCACAAAAGGGTTAGCTCTTCTCAACGAGGCACAGAAAAGAAATATCAATCTTTCCTGGCGATATCACCTGGCAAAAGCAAAATTGTTATCAGCAGAAGAGAATAGCCTAGAAACATTGAATGAACTTAATGCAGCACTCATGGCTACTGGAGCCAATAGGGAGATCATTGGTCCCTATGTCGTCTTCTTTTTGACCGGGAATTACCAAGGCGATAAACTCCGATCCGAACTAGTAAAATGGGAGAGCCGTTTTCCGTGTGACGACTTAAAATTAGCGCTGGCAACGGTACAATCGAGTTCCGGAAACTTGAAAGAAGCTCTCGCAAATTATCGGGCGGTTATTCATTCCAATCCAAATAAAGCAGAAGCGCGCCTAGGCGAAGGACTTGCGCTATTGAATAAAGGCAATGATTACAGAGCTGCCGCGGCCGCACTTAGAAAAGCGGTCCAGTTAGATTTAACAAAATCGCTTAAGAGCACCGCAACACTTGGCTTAGCAGTCGCACAGATTCGATTGAAAACCGCGAAAGATAGTATTGCCGAGGCCACTAGCGCTGTAGCTTCAGCTGAAAATCAGGAAGCCGCCACTATTATCATTACCAACGAGTATAAGAGTCAAAAACGTTATGACGAAGCTGTCAAGTTTTTAGATGCTCTCGGCGAGATTGCTCCTGGTTTAGCTATAAACCATGCTCTCCGTGGAGAGATTTTAATCAGTTCTTTCAAGAAGAATAGTGACGCAATTTACGCATTTTCGGATGCAATTGTCTTAGACAATTCAAAAAGTGCTTATTATAACGGTCGAGGATTGGCATTTTCCGGGTTACGTCAAGCAGGACGAGCATTGATCGATTTTGAGTCAGCGGCCCGCATTGATCCGACCGATGGCTCGGCACGATACAATATGGCCTGTGCCCTAGCATTACTGGGTCGTAAGAATGAGGCCCTTGAAGCCTTGGCAAGCGCCTTGGATTTAGACGAGCGACTCTATCAAGAAGCATTAGTTGATAATGATTTCAAGAGCATTCGTTCGACAGAAGAGTTTCAAATAATCACAGATAAATTAAAGTCTACACCGGTCATTGCACACTAGGGCAAGACGCTGTTATAGTTCTCTCTCAAATATCTAAAGTCGACCAATCCTGGATCGACTCTTTGAGGAGGATTTTATGAAAGCAAATTTATTATTGGCTCTTGTTTCATCTGTTGCTATCTCGGCGGCAGCATTTGGCAAAACTTGCGACATCACTGTCGAAGGTACAGATCAAATGAAGTACAACACGACCGAGCTTAAGGTTGCTGGCTGCTCAGAAGTAAAACTGACGCTGAAGCATACCGGTAAGCTACCGAAGGCAGCTATGGGCCACAATCTCGTTATTACGGCAAAAGCAGATATGGCGGGCGTTGCCGGCGATGCTATTAAATCAGGCCCAGCAAAAGACTATGCTGCATCAGGCGCTAAAGTTATTGCAGCAACTAAGCTTCTAGGTGGTGGAGAATCGGATACCATTACATTTAAAACTGATAAGTTTAAGAAAGGCACAGACTATGTATTCTTCTGTACCTTCCCAGGTCATAATTCAGTTATGAACGGTAAAGTTAGCCTTTAAAATTAGCCGTATCTCATTTTTCTAGGATACATCAGATAATTTTCAACTTGTTTGATGTATCCTGAAATTCCTTCATGCCAAAAGCTATCTTTAATATCAAAGTTTGATTGCATAAATTTCTGGTCGGTCTTTTGTGAGCCATAAATCAACTTCATGGGCATCGTCACATGATTGTATTCATAGGGCGGATCTTTCCATGCAAAGTGCCCTTCTCCCAATTCAATAGCGGCACGCACCATTGCTACGGAGAGATCAAGACTACGCACGGACTCTGGTTTCAGAACATGAATCTGAACCCCTTTACAGGCCTCACCCTTACACTTTTGAGAAGTAGGCTCAAACTGCGCTTCGCGTAAATAGACACCCGGGGCAGCATGACCCAGAAGCGAAAGAACCCGTTCTTTAAATGCCTTACTTGTCGGAATATAAGGTGCGCCAATAAATTGGAACGGTAAGCCAGTGCCCCTACCTTCAGAAAAATTAACGCCTTCGAAAATTACCGTACCCGGGTAAACATAAACTGGATCAACAGTCGGCAAATTTGGCGAAGTCAAAACCCACGGGCGATCCAGATCACGCCAGTAGTGCGCGGGATTCCAATTCTTGAGGGCAATAACTTCAAGATCAGCATTTATAAAGGAGTTAAAAAACCTCCCTGCTTCGGCGGCAGTTAATCCGTGGCGCATCGGAATAGGATATTCGCCAACAAACGAAGTGGAGTCGGGATCCAACACGCGACCTTCTAGAATTTCACCACCGAGTGGATTAGGCCTGTCAAGGATGACAACTTTTTTTCCATGCTTTTTTGCTGCTCGCAGACAACCTGCAATAGTTGCTTTCCAAGTGTAAATTCGGCAGCCCACGATTTGTAGATCGATAATGATGGTATCTAAGTCTCTCAGCATCTCTGCTGTAGGCTCCCGAGTCTCGCTATAGAGGCTAAATACCGGCAAACCAAACTCAGATTTTTGCACATGTGAGGTTTCAATCATATTGTCTTGTTTGGTGCCATAAAAGCCGTGCTGAGGCCCAAACAATGCCACCAAACGACTACCGAGAACTGTCCTTACGACATCCCAAGCGGGGGCAAAATCTCTCGTAACAGAGGCCTGGTTGGCAACTAAGCCGCAGCGTCCCCATTTTGCAGCTAAAGACGGATCTGCTGCCAACACTTCAAGGCCTACTATGCACGCCATCGTCTATAACCCCTGTTTTGCGCCAATGCGTTGGATAAGTTGCTCCATGCATTCTTCAATGGATTTAGCTGTCACCGATTCAATAAATGAATTTTTATCGGTAGAATGCTCACCATGACCGGTGCAAGATCCATCATGATATTCATCGATTTCAAGGTGATAAGTCATGCTTTTCAACATGTATGTAAAATTGTGAACCTTAAATAATTTTGCGCCGCTGTGAAC